>NZ_JBFTZV010000024.1:0-68580 GCF_056406615.1 Arthrobacter sp. P1_B3
GGCGAAGGGCCTGTCTCTGGCGGGTGTTGCGCTGATGATCTTCGGTCGGGAGGGCTGGTTCACCGTCGGTGTTTTCGTCGTGGTTATCGGCGTGCTGATCGGGGCGTGGGCCATGGTTGCCGTCCGTGGGGTGCGGCCACCTGGAGGCCCTCCCGCCCGGCACCTTTCGGCGCATGGAACCGGAGGGACGCGACTGCGGAAAAGGACGACGATTCCTGAACCCGCGAGGATTCGACCGACCCGGAGCTCAGCCTGATGAGTTTCCGGAGACCTCGCGTCGCGACTCTTCGCCGCCACGCAGGGCCTTGAGGCCGGCGGCCAGGCGGGCCGGTCGTCCTTCTTGCCCGAGGCCCTATCCCCATCCGCGGGCTTCACGCCAGCGGGGACGCACTGGCTGACGCCGGCTCCGCGTTGCGGGAAGCCGCCGGGGATGTGTGACAGTGGGCCCTGGTTGGTGTATGCCAGCATGAGGGATCGTTCTGGCCAAGGCCCGCGGAGCCTACCGCGGACGCACGAATTCGCTCTCGCCCGACCAAGCGGGCGAGCTTCGGAAACGGGGCCGGCGCGGGGGTGCATAAGACCGGCGTTGCCCGCGAATGCGGCATCAGACGCGAAACCATCTACCAGTGGACTGCGCAGACGAAGTAGCCGGACCCGCATCAAACAAATCGGGGTCAGAACCTGAGCAAGTTCTGATCTCGTTGTATTTGAGCGGCGCTCAGATGGATTTATGCGCTTGATCCAGCCGACATCAGCCGGTTGAACTCCGAATCTATCTGGTTTGGTACTGCCCTTAATGCGCGGCTTCGTACTTTTCCATGAGGTCAGCCTGGATACGGCCGCGGGTGTTGACCTGCAGGCCTTGGTCGGCCGCCCACAGCCGGACGTCGCGGGCATTGGAGGAACCGGGACGGGCCCGCCGGGCACGCCCGCCGGTCTTCCGGGCTGCTTTGGTAAAACGGCTGAATACTTCACGCAGTTCGCTTGCATGAGCATCATTGAGATCGATTGCATATTCGACGCCGTCAAGAGCAAACGAAATTGTCTCACTTGCCTTGGATCCGTCGAAGTCATCCTACAAAAGGGTTACGACTCTTTGTGCCATAAGAAAAGCATAGGCCTTTGTACTGTCGTCGCGTGGCCGATATTTTGCGCACGAAGCTCAGGCGGCAAGCCCCGTAGTTCAGAGTTTCCAATGACGACTTCGGGGGAGCCGACCACATGGAAACGGACATGCCTTTCAAGCACCGCGACCATGCGGACAATCACGTCACCGGGAGCGGTCAGCTCCTGGTCCCGCAGCACTAGGAGCATTTTCTTCAATGTCCCCACTCGACGTATGATCCGTTATCGGCCTTCGATATTGGGTGGGGGAAGTGGCTGCGAAAGGGCTGTGCCTGGCATCGCCTCACGTGTCATGCGTTCCCGGCGACCGTTTGCCTCTGCAGCAAGCCTCGGGTTCAACGCTTCTTGCCCCCAACACCCGGCACGGACGCGACTTGTTTCATCCACGCCGCGATCTGATGTTCGTCGATGTCCTCTATGGATTCGAGCTCCACACCCCGCGTCGACTTGCCCATCCCCACCGGCGTCACTGGTGGTACGGGATCGAGCGCCACACCATTGATGAACATGAGCTTGACGTGGCCGGCAAAGCCGCCGCAGCTGAAGCACCACCCGTCGCCGACGCCGTAGTACGACATGCCCCACTTCACGGAGCGCTGGAGGTTGGGTAGTGTTTTTGCCGCCAGCGCGTCGACCGTTTCGGCGATGACCCGCTGCGGCTGTGGCAGGCTGGCGATATATGCGAAGACCGGCTTGTCGCCGACCGCCGCTTTCGCTGGGCTTGCCCTGCCGGTCATGGCTTCCGGCAGCGTGATGGCTGCGTCGGCATGTGCCGCTGTACGCGTGGCCGGCTTTTCGGCTTCCCCCTTACCGAGCTCCCTGCTGGTCATGGAGAGTATTATCCCTCACGCATCGCGAGAAGGAGCTAGAGCGCATCTCCTAATGCAGCAGCCCAGATGGCGACCGGCGTACCGGCACCTACAAGAGTTGCAAACCGCTGTTTCGGCGGAGCGCTACGCTACTGGCCGCGAAGTGCTGCGGGGGCAGAAAATGGGCGGTCCTGTCGTCAGGCGGGAAGTCTGTCACTACCGCAGTCTGTGAGTCCGCCGTGCAGCACCGGTAGCGGATATTACGTCAACCTGCGCTTCGCGTACGGGTTGATCGGGCCCCACCAGAGCCCCGGCCGGCGGTGGTTTGGGGGAGATTGGCGTTGAGTTCGGTGTGTTCCCAGCGGTGGAGCACAGAGCCGAGTTCGTTCCAATTCCGGGCCCTGTCGTGGACGGCGGGGCACGCCGCTGGTGTGCTGTGCCTGTGGCGCTCCAGGGCCGTGACTCCGGACACCGTAGCGAGCTGGCCAATGCTCCATTGACGTCCGGTCGCCGTTTCTCCGGTCATGCGTCCTTGGGTGGGGTCCACCAGCCGGCTTACCATCATCGGGCGAATGGAGGTCGTCTACTTAGCCACGAATCCGCCCTTGCCCTATGAGCCTCTGCGAAGGTGTCACCGTCCTATTCGTATTTGTCCATCAGCAGACTCCGGCACGCCAGTTGCAGCGCCAGCCGTGCCTCCGGATCCTCTAAATTGATGGCGATGAGCGACTGGATCCGCCTGATGCGGTCGCTGACAGTGTTGCGGTGGACGTTGAGGATCGCCGCCGTCTCAGTCAGCGACGATTCGCAGTCCAGGAAAGTGGTGAGGGTCTGCAGGAGTTCAGGGCCAGCTTTGAGGAGTGGGGCCAGGAGTTCTCGGGCGGCAGGCCGGAACGTATCCGTGCGGGTCCAGATCAGCAGCAACTGGGCCATATCCAAGCGGTCCACGTGGACGAAGTAGCCGGAGTTTTCCCTTGCCCCAGCGATGCGGGCGGCGTCGTTGGCTTCCTCGAGAGAGCTGACGATCCCTTCCGGCTGCGCTTGCATGCGGCCCACGCCGAATTGGGTGGAGATGGTTGCGGCGAGCACCCGCTGGGCCCTGCGCAGCGCACTGCTTGCGCGGCTGACCTCGGCCGGGTCCGGCTTGGACGGGAAGGAGATCCACCCTGCCCAGCCGTCAGACTGCTCAACCGTGGTAGCCTCGATCTTTTCGCGCATCAGAGCGCGGTCCAGATCCGGTTTCCGGGCCACCAAATCCACGGGTTGGCGGATGATCACACGGAAGGCCATGTGATAGCCGTCCAAGGTCCAGCCCAGCTCCAACGCCCTGGCCCTGAACGAAGGACTGACGTCGCCAGCGTTATCGATCAGCTGTCCCAACAAGGCAATCCGGTGCCGGGCATCGCGTTCCCTCTCCAACCGCTGCCGGGAAAGCAGCTCTGAAACCGCGATGGCCGCCACTTCCAAGGCCGCGCGGATTGCTGCCTGTTCCTYGTCCCATGTCGGAGCGAGGACCACCCTGAGCCGCGGGCTGTTCTCCTGTTCACTATGGACTGGTGCCAGGATTTCCGTCAACGCAGCCAGCTCGACCTCCGGCTGTGGTGCGGGCTCATGGCCCGGCGGCTCAGCGGAAATCAGCTCTCCGGAAGGATCCACCAGCGTGACCTGGTGTCCGATCGCGACACCCAGACGGGACAGCAGGTGGGTGAGGGATCCGTACGGGATTCGGCATTCGGATGCTACGCGGGAGATCAGCAGACCCTGAAGGTGGGCGGCGCCGGACAGCAATTCTTGGGCGGCCGTGCCGAATTGCCAGGTGTTGTGGACTGCCAGCACGACGAGCCCCAAGCGTTCGGCGAGCCGTTTGACGTTGGGCGGCAACGCGCCGTCGTCGTTCGGCAGTTTTACTGCAAGGGCCACGACGCCGGCATAAGACGCCAGCGCCAACAGCGCCTCAACGTCCCACGACACGCCGGACGGAAGGGGTTCCAAGGGGAGCAGAACGCAGTCCCGAAGGTTCAGCGAATCGCCCTCGAGGTTCCGCTGTTCGCGGACTTGGCGATTGACCTCGGCGAGAGAGCCGGTCAAGGCCACCAGCGAAGATACCGTCCTGTCACCGGACTCCACGACGCTCTCGATCACTCCCGCCGGGACGTGATTCGTGACGGACAACAGCGGGATCGGGGGAATCATTCTGCTACTCCGGTTCTCCTCGATGCCCGCCTCTACGCGAGGAAGGTCTGGCTACTGTCCCATGATGCCACCGCCGCGCCGCCCACATTTCGTCGGAGGCGCGGCGGATGGGCAGATGGTCGATGGCGGTCAGACGCGGTAGCGCTCGATGGACTCGGTGTGCTCTTCCGGCGTCCCGTCCCATCGGTGCGAAGGGACGCCGTAGCCGAAGTACCCGGGACCGGCCAGTTCCAGGCCTTCAGTGGTGTGCCATCGGGGGTCGCTGGGCCCAGTCAGGACGCAGACGCGCTGCCCGTACCGCAGGTTCTCCGTGGTGATTGGCTCGGCGGACTCCGCGTCCACCACGATGATGAGGTCCGGAGTGGTGGTGACTACGGTGCCGTCCTTGGTGGCGAGGAGGTGTTCGTTCTGAAAGTGCAGCGACAGTATCGAGCCTGCGTCGGCGCCCATGCCTTCGATCGTGGCCTGTCCCTTGGCGAAACCGCCCGTTGTCTGACGCTGGAGGTCGGTTACCTTTCCGAGGTGGACAATGCGGCCACGGAGCGTTTCCGCCAACACGTCACAGGGGTTGAGGTTGTTGTGCTGCGCGTTCGCAACTGCGTCTCCAATGGTGATGGCGAAGGACATCGAACCGGCCACGAAGCTCTCGCGGGCCTGCGCGCCGGTCATGGCGTACGTGCTGTTGAAGGCATTGCATCCCATTTCGATGGAAGCCTGCCGGGCAAAGCGTTCGCCCCAGAACGAGTCGATGGCTTCGATGACCAGCGAGTTGCCCTTCTCGTCGGCCAAGGCCATGGGCGACGCCTGAATTCCGTACAACGGCGCCATGCCCATCTGGATTTCCGGGAATGCCCGTCCGATCAGGTCGCCATCGATCAGCGGAATCCCCAGCTGCGCGGCCGCGACGATGGGCAGCATGGAGTTTGAACCGCCGATCTCCAGGCACGCCGTGTGGGTTGCCACCCTGTTCAGTGTTGCCGCGAGCTTCTTGATGGTCAGGGACAGGTTCTCCACGGTATCCAGCTTCTCGACGGATACCGTGGGCGCACCGATCGCCGCGATCGGAACAATGAACGCGTCGTCGGCCAAGTCTTCGACGGAGACGAGTTCAACCGGCCCGTACTCCTCGATCGCTTTGCGGGCCAAGAGCCCGCCAACGTAGGGATCGCCGCCGCCGCCCGTGCCGAGGATGGCGGCGCCGCGGGCCAGCGAGTCAATGTCGTCTACCGTGATGCGCGTCAGCTTTCGGACGTGTGTCACTTCCAGGGTCATTTCACTTTCCTAACGTGAGGTTGCCGGCTGCCTTGATCCGAACGCGCATGGCGTTTCCGGGAAGGTAGGGGATCGGGATGGCTTCCTGCTCAACGATCGACACCGTGTCCGGGCTGGCGCCGGCAGCAACGGCACGGTCCACGGCTTCCTGCCGCGCGGATTCCATGGCGCGCTTTTGATCACTGTCCGCGATGTAGGACACCCGGTCCACCTCACCGCTGATCTGGGCGATGGCGGCGCCGTACGCGTTGGCGACGTCGAAGTTCCCGGGCCTGTGAATTGTGCCCAGACCCTGCAGTTTGTCTGCCAGCAGGATGGATCCACCGCCGACGGCGACAACCGGCAAGGGTGCCGACGACGTGCGGATCCGGTCGGCAATGTCCGCAATGGTCCCGTCGATCTGTTCCAAGGCTGACCGGACCACAGCGTCACTGATGTGGCTCACCAAAGATGCGTCTCCGACGTCGGCCCGTCCACTGCGGACCGCGATGTCAGTCGCCGTCAGGGCGGACCCGCCGAAGACGAGCGACTCGTCGGTCAAGCGGTAGCCCACCGAGTCCGGGCCCACAGTTCCTTGATCGGTCCGGACCCGGGACCCGCCGCCGAGACCTGCCGAGAGTACATCCGGCATCCGGAAGTTGGTCCGGAGTCCTGCGAGCCTGACGTGGGTGCTGGACTCTCGGGGGAAGCCGTTGACCAGGACACCAACGTCCGTGGTGGTGCCGCCGATGTCCACGATCAGGCAGTCGGAGAATCCGGAGAGGGCTGCTGCGCCGCGCATGGAGTTGGTGGGACCTGAAGCGAACGTGGCCACCGGGTAACGGCGTGTGTATTCGATGTCCATGAGCGTGCCGTCGTTCTGGCTGACGTACAACGGCGCGGTGATGCCCTGCTCGAGGACAGCCTTGGCGAGTCCGTCAACAATACGGTTCGCCATTTCAGCGAGGGAGGCGTTGACGATGGTCGCATTCTCCCGCTCCAGGAGGCCCACCCTGCCGATTTCGTGGGACAAGGAGACAGGGAACTCCGGGCCAAGCTCCTCTCGAAGGATGGAGAGTGTGCGCTGCTCAAATTCGTCGTTGACGGGCGAGAAAACGCTGGACACTGCCACAGAGCGGATGCCGTGGGCGGCGATGTCTGCTGCGTGGCGCCGGATTTCGTCGGCGTCGAAGGGGCTGATGGCGCGTCCGTCGAACTCGTGTCCACCGTGGGCCATGTAAGCGCGGCCTTTGACGGCGGCGGTGAGGGCATCGGGCCAGTCCGTGAAGGGCGGCAGGGACGCCGTGGCGGGAAGCCCCAGCCGGATCGCCGCTGTTGGGCAGAGGTCACGTGCCTCAATGAGGGCGTTGATGAAATGAGTGGTTCCGATCATCACGCCGCGGACGTGGTCCGGGCGGAAGCCGTTCAGGTCCTTCAGCGCGGTGAGCACCTGGGTGATGCCGCTGGTGACGTCCTTAGTGGTGGGGACTTTGGTGGACGCGAGCACCTGCCCGCCGTCCAGCAGCACAGCGTCCGTGTTGGTGCCGCCGACGTCAATGCCGATTCTCAGGCTACTCATGGTGCGGTTACCGATTCTTCCTGTGTGGTGGTTTCGTTTGTGGGTTGGTTGTCGCCGTAGGACCGCAGGAGGTTCAGCTTGCCGGCGATGATGTAGAGGATGAACGCCGCGGCGAGGGAGTTAAGGGCCGGGAGTCCGAAGGTGACGAAGTAGCCCAGGGCCGCTGAGATCGCCCAGATGACGAACGTGGCCGGGATCCAGTTGGGCGATTCGGCTGGCGGAAGGCCCGAATCCCGGCTGGCTTCCAGTAGGGGCCGCCACTTCTTGATGACGAAGTACTCGGCCATGATGATGCCGGCTACCGGCGGGAAGACGACGCCCAGCACCATGAGGATGTCGATGAATTTGTCCAGGATGCCGATCGCTGCCAGCACGGTTCCCACAACCCCCAGAAGAAGCGTGACGTGCCCACGGTTCAGGCGCCTGTTCATGGCGCTGTTGAAGAAGGACACCACGCCGAGGCCTGCACTGTAGAGGTTCCAGTCGTTGATCTTGGAGGTGCCCAGGACGATGATCAGGATGCCGATCCAGCCCACCGAGGAGAAGATGATCTGGGTGACATCCGCCGACTTTACGGCGTGGGCCAGCAGCACGCCGATCATGCCGATGGTGTAGTTGCCTAGCGTCATGCCGACGACGGTCTGCTTGACGACGTCGCCAGCGGTCCTGTTGTAGCGGGTCATGTCGGGCGTGATGACCGCCCCGAGAACGGCGCTTCCAGCGACGATGGTGGTAGCGGTGACGAAATCAAGGGTGGCGCCAGGAGGAGCCTCGTTGATGAGCTGGCTGATGGAATGGTTGCTCAGCTCGGCCCATGCCGCCCAAGCGATCAGGATCATGAACAACGGCACGGTGATGTTGGCCAGCCACTGCATGGATTCAAAGCCGCGGACTACGATCAGGGTCACCACCAGGCCAAAAGCCAGCGACCAGGCCCAGGTGGGAATTTCAGGGGCGATCTGGTTCAACCCGGCTCCGGAAATCCCTGACTGGATGCCGAACCAGCCGATAAGGCTGATGCAGATGGCTAAGCCGAGGACCGACGCGCCGCCGCGGCCGAAGCCTGTCCAGCGGGCGAGCATGGACGTTGTGAGGCCTTGGCGCATGCCGGCGATGCCGACGAAAATCATGAGTGCTTCGACGATCAACGCGCCAACGGTAAACGCCCAAAAGGCGTCCCAGAACGTCATCCCGAAGCCAAAAGTTGCCCCGAGAAGAAACTGGCTCAGGTCAGAAGTCTGGCCAAAGCGTTGGACGGCGATGCCGAACCAGTGCTTCCGCTCCGTTGCGGGAACCCTGGTGATGGGGTAGTCATCGTGCCCTGTTTCGGATGTGGACATGACATGCATTCCTTTCGAGTGATTCACTTCACAGTATCCACGCGACGCTTTGCGGTCATTGGGCAAAGTGCATACCTCCAGTCTGAAGAACAGGCATATCGCACAGTTGCCTGGCCGATTAGTTTCCTCAGTGATGGCACTCAACCTCAACCTTGGATACCTGCTAGCGGCTGGGTTGGGCATGGCCCTTGTGGGGCTAGCTGCTGTTTTCCGTCAATACCGTCGACTCAAGGCGTCGACGACGGACCCTGGACCGTAGCCCTTCCACGACTCGTGAAAGACGGATGTAATTCGCGGGTTGAAGTTCAGGTCTGACCGAGTGCGCAGCAGCGTTTCAGCTGCCCACGGCGGTGGATAATCCTCATGGGTCATCCACCGCTGCGGCTGCCGGGGAGCTACCCCAACGCTCCCAATTTCCAGCCGTGGATAACCCGGCTTGACCAACCCGTGACCTGCTCCGCGTCCTTGGCCATGACCCCGACGCCTGAGGTCAGACACGGTCAATCCCGCGGCCTGCCGGTAAGCCGCGGCCACGCCGTCCGCCCGCTCGGCAAACGCTGGGGGCGTCGAAGGACTTGGCAGGCGGGGAAGTCGCCGGTTCGTCCCGATCCGCAGGCGGCCCCGGTACAGCGTCAATTGTCCAGACGGTGTCTGGACAATTGGGAATGGAACGTTGGAACCTCCAACTAGGGTGGAGCCATGACCCAGCTTGAACCGGAACTCCCGGGAGACTATGCCGCTGCTCTCACGACCCTGAAGGGCTCGTCCGCGAAGCTCAACAGCGGGCGCAGCGCGTGGTGAATACCGCCATGATCGGGCTTTACTGGAACATTGGGCGGATGATCCCGGACAGGCAGATGAACGAGCCATGGGGGAGTGGGCCGCTGAGTGTGCACAAACTGTTCACTGATGGGCCCTTTCGGGGGCCTTTTTGTTGGCCGGCGTTACGGCTGGGCGGCTCCTTTGCTTGCCTGGGCAGCAATGTTGCTGCTTCCTCGTTCATGACCGGGAGCACCTGCAACGGCATGACTGAGTTCACACCATGGGAGCGGCAACTGCAAACCTTGCTGGTTTGCTCGGTAGCTCCGGGCGAAAAACGCCAGAACGTCCCTATCGAGGCCTGCCCCAAGACCTTCTCGGCTCCCTGTCGCTGATTTTCCGAGCAGATTCCACTGCGGTGCACGTCTTCCTCAGCGTACTTGGCAAGGCTTTAGTTAGGTGGCGGGGAAGATCATTATGCTGACGCTTGTTGTACATTCTGTACATGACAGCCCTTACAGATATTGACCGGCAGCTCCTTTCGGCCCTGCGCGAGGACGGACGGGCGTCTGTGGCCAGCCTCGCCCGTAAGCTCGGCGTTGCCCGGGCAACCGTGAACAGCAGGCTCGATCGCCTTCTCACTTCGGGAACCATCGTTGGCTTCACTGCCAGGGTCCGTGACGAAGTGGACCCGCTTGAGATCCACGCCATCACCCTGATCGCTGTTGAGGGGAGGTCGGCCAACAAGGTGATCCGAGAGCTCAGGGGGTTCCCCGAAATTCGGGCACTGCACACCACCAACGGCGGATGGGACCTTGTGGCGGAGCTGGCCACCGAAAACCTCGGCGGGTTCGACAACGTGCTGGGCAGGATCCGCGCAGTCGACGGCATCGTCAACAGCGAGACCAGCCTTTTGCTCAGTTCCGTACTCAGATAGTGCTCCAAGGCCGCCGCTGCAGTCGACGATCGAAGACCGGCGAAGTGCGCAGAACGGCCTGACATTCTGCGCACATTTTTGGCGATTAGCGAGCTATTCGGTCATTGTGGCCGCATATCGACGCCGCATAACGTGAGGGCATTAGCTGTCGAGATGGAAAAGGGTGACGCAAATGACGCGTTTTGTCGATGTTCACAACATGGTGCGATGGGCTGCCGGCCGGGGAGTGGAGACGATCATCTCGGAGATGATCGTTTACCTCGAAGACGATTTCCGCCGCTGGGCGTCTTTTGACAAGAGTCCCCGCATGGCCAGCCATACCCCGTTCGGGGTCATCGAACTGATGCCCACGAGCGACCACGAGACCTATGGCTTCAAGTACGTCAACGGGCACCCGTCCAATCCGGCCCGTGGTTTCCAGACAGTGACTGCGTTCGGCGTCCTGGCGGACGTCCACAATGGATATCCCACCTTCCTGGCGGAGATGACCTTACTGACAGCCCTGCGTACTGCGGCGACCTCGGGTATGGTCGCGAAGCATCTCGCCCGCCCCGGCTCCGCAAGCATGGCCATGATCGGAACCGGCAGCCAGTCTGAGTTCCAGGCCCTAGCCTTCCGGGCTGCCCTCGGAATTACCACGCTCAGGGTGTGGGACACTGATCCGGCCGCGACGCACAAGTTTGTCCGCAACCTCACCCCGCTGGGGTTCAAGATCACGGTTGCGTCCTCGGCCGCCGACGCCGTGCAGGGAACGGACGTCATCACGACCTGTACCGCTGACAAGGCCAACGCCACCATCCTGACGGCCGACCTCATTGCCCCCGGCGTCCACCTCAATGCCATCGGCGGGGACTGCCCCGGAAAAACCGAACTCGACGCGGTCATCCTGGGACTCGGCGACGTTTTCGTGGAGTTCACACCGCAGACGCGGATTGAAGGCGAGATCCAGCAAATGCCCGCCGACTTCGCCGTTACTGAATTCTGGCAAGTCTTGAGCGACAAGGCACCGGGGCGCACCAGCTCGGAACAGATCACGATTTTTGACTCCGTCGGCTTCGCCATTGAGGATTTCGCGGCCTTGCGATACGTCCGAGACGCCGTCGACGGGTCGGACTTCTTCGTAGACATTGACCTCGTCGCCGACCCGGAAGACCCGAAGGACCTCTTCGGCCTTTTGGGCGCCTTGTCCCCGGTTGGATCTTAGGTCAGGGATGCCCCCTCATGGATCCTTCCAGGTCATCGACGTCCGCCTGCAGCGGGTCGGCCCCGCACGGAAACCTGGATCCCCGGCGCCTTGCGGGCTCCGGGTAGGTTCCCGGACTCCGCCAGGTACCCTCTCCTGGCGGAGTCCGCATCGCGGTAGTTCCCGATGTGCGGTCCGTCCACGAGTGCGAACCGACACAGCCAATTCGCACTGCATCCGGGTCACTCACCCCGGTGTGGTTAATTGAATTCCAGAACATGAAGGCTTAGCCAGAGCACGAGTGTGTCCTCAGACTGGTCCAGGTCGATGTTGAACAGTTCGCGTAACCGTTTGAGGCGGTACCGGAGCGTGTTTTGGTGCAAAGACAATCCAGCGGCGGTCCGGGCGGAGTCCCGGGAACAGTCAAGGTAGGTCCGCAGCGTTTTTGCGTACTCTGTTCCTGAGCCGGCGTCGTATTCCATGATCTCTTCGGCGGCTGCCGATGTGAGGTGAGGTGTCTTGCGGAAATGGGCGGCCAGTTCGAGCAGCGTCAGGCGGCTGCGGACGTCGTGCGCACTCGCATAGGTGATTGAGCTCTGACCGGAAGCGAGCATGAGCAGGACCAGGTCTGCCTCGTGCCTCGACCGGCCGATGTCCGACGCAGCAGGGACAGCAGACCCGGCCGCTATTCGCAGGTCAACCGCAAGGGATACGCGGGAGCGCTCGGTGAGCCGTCGGGCCAGGGCTTCGACGGGTCCAGACGAGGCAGGGTCGACGTCCGCGAAAAGGGCATAGATGGTGGTTCCCACCAGCACGCAATGCGCCCCTCGACGGTGGGCTTCGCACTGCGTGGTGACAAGGTCCAGGAGCCGGACCAGTGTCATCTCCGCCGCCTGCCCGATGTCCGGTTGGAAAGCGATGACCGCAAACGGCCCGGAGTTCCGAAGTCCCAGCTGTTCCGCGATGAGTGCCGCGTCGTCGCCACCTTCTAGGAGTCTGCGGAGAAGCTCCGCGCGCTGTTGGCGGGCCAGGTCGTAGGCACTGCGTGCTCGCAGCATATGAAGGGCTGCGATATCGGCAGCCCGTTCCAACGCCTGTTCCGCGACCACGTCCAGGTCACCGTTCGGGTCAACAACCCAGATAGAGCCGAGCGGCTCTTTGCCTGCCCGGACTGCAATGGCCAGCCGGTCGAGGGCCGGACGGACCCCCTCGATGCGGACCGCGCCGTGGGAGCGGAAAACAGAGGCATACTGGCCCGCGTTCTCCGGAAGGTAGGGAACCTGGCGTCCCAGGATGCCCTGACGCCGGTCCTCATCGATCGGCTGGTGGGCGAGGGTCGAGTAGGCGAGCACCTGTTCCTGGAGATTCTCAATGGCCGTGGCGCCGCCAACCATGGCGGCGATGGCGTTGGCCAACGCGAACAGGTCGCCAACGCCCAGCGTGGACAACGAGTTTCCGGCTTCGGCTGAGGCAGTGAGCGCCGAGTCCAGGAGCGCATCCAACTGGCGCCACCCCATCTCGTCATCGACCACGAGGAGGGCGATACCCGACTGATCGGCGACGGCGATGATATGCCCCAGATCCTGGGAATACTGCTTGATGACCAGCGCGCCAAAGCCTGCCGTGGCCGCGCTGCGGACAACGCCGGCTGTTGCTGGTTCGGCAGGGTGAAGTCCAATGCCCAGAAGGATCGCACCCGGCAACCCCTCCAACGGAGTGTGGGGATCGTAAAACGCAGGGCTGGTCAGGGAAAGCTCCGGCGGCGTGCCGTGGGAGCGGAGCGCCACTGCCGGGCTTGCCAGTAGCCGCAGGAGCCCGTGGAGAGTGATGCTGTCTGGGGTGCCGGAAGAAGTTGCCACGAGGGAAAAGCTAATCCCTCTTGTGGCGGAGCACAAGACTTCGCATGAAATGTCGTGGTCTGCACCGAAGCCAGCGGCCCGGGGCCCAGCAGATAGTTGACGCATGTCACTTTCACTTGAAGCGGAACCGCTCGCCCGACAGGCCGCAGAGGCAGCAACAGCAGCAGCAGCCAAAGCCGGCGTCCTGGTGGTGGATGAGCATGACCGCGACCAGCTCCGGGACGTCGAAGGGCTACTCATCGCGATCTGGGGCATGTCCCCCCACGGAGCTCCTATACCGTTCGACCTGTTGCGCAGTATTTCGCATGCAGGGTGCAACGTTTCCGCCGCCTACGATCCGGGAGGACAACTTTGCGGGGCAGCTGTCGGGATTGTCTCACCCGGCGGGAGCGCGACTTACTCGCTGATCGCCGGGGTCCTGCCCGGTACCGGCGACAAAGGCGTCGGCTTTGCCCTGAAACAGCACCAGCGGGCCTGGTCGCTGGCACGGGGCATCGAATCGATGACGTGGACTTTCGACCCGCTGGTCAGCAGGAACGCCCGCTTCAACCTGACCAAGCTCGGGGCAGTGGCGTCCGAATATGCCCAAAACTTCTATGGCGAGATGCAGGACGAGATCAACGCCAATGACGAGAGCGACCGGCTGGTCGCAGTCTGGCCGCTGTCGTCGGCGCGAAGCATCGACGCCAGCCACGGCCTAATTCAGGATTTGGAACCGAGCGCTGCCGCCGTGGGAAACGTGCTGGAGTACGGGCCGGATCAACAGCCAGTTCTCCTTGAAGCGGAAGGCACGATCTGGTGCCGGGCACCCCGGGACATTGTCGCGATGAGGGCCGCGGCCCCAGAACAGGCCAGCCAGTGGCGGAGCATGCTCCGCGGGATCCTGGAACCCGCCCTTGCCTCCGGCTATATGGCCTCCGGCGTGACACGCAGCGGCTGGTACCGGCTGACCACAACCGACCAGGCATAACCCACCCCAAAGGAGCACCAATGCGTACCAATTATCGTGCAGTCAAAGCCCGAACAGTCTTCGCCGCTGCCGGGCTGGCCCTCGCCTCAGGACTAACGGCGTGCGGGGCAGGATCAACTTCGGCCGCGGAGGTGAAGACTATCTCCGCAGCCGATGTCGACCCCGCCGCCGCAGCCGCCCTTCCCGAACGTTACAAGGCCGCCGGAGTAATTAAAGTGGCCTCGGACATCCCGTATCCACCCATGGAGATGTTCGATGAAAATCAGCAACTTACCGGTCTGGACTTCGACCTGGCCCAGGCCCTGGGTGCGAAGCTCGGGGTGAAGCTTGAGCTGCAGACCCAGGCGTTCGACAGCATCATCCCCTCACTGCAGTCGGGCAAGAACGACATCATCATGTCGGGGATGAACGACACCCCCGAGCGGCAGGAATCCCTGGATTTCGTTGACTACTTCCACGCGGGATTCTCCATTCTTGTCCCCGAGGGCAATCCGAAGAACATCACCACAGCCCTTGACCTATGCGACAAGGACGTCGCAGTGCAGAAGGCAACCGTTCAGGCCGAAATTCTGCGCAGCTACGACCAGCAGTGCAAAGACAAGGGATCCAGCCCGATCCGCGTTTCGGAACTCCCGCTGGAGACGGACGTGCAGACTGCGGTCCGTTCAGGGAAAGCCTCCGCCGACGTCGTGGACTCGGCAGTGGCGGCGTATGCCGCCAAGACAGCCGGTGACGGCAAGATCTTTGACCTCGTAAAAGACCCGGCTAACCCGGCCGGATACAATCCCGTCCATACCGGAATCGGTGTGCTGAAAAAGGATGCGGAACTTTCCAAAGCCCTGCTGACAGCCCTCCAGGCGCTCATCGCCGACGGCACGTATGGCAGCATCCTGGCCAAGTACGACCTCTCCGACTACAGCGTCAAGGAAGCCGGACTGAACCTGGGGGGAACCAAACCATGAAACAGGGCACCACAATAGCGCCGCGGCGGGAAGGACCGGCACAGGCAGGCCCGCACTCCACCGACGGCTCCGGTTCAGATGACGTCGTGGCCGTTCCACTTCGACACCCCTGGCGCTGGGTAGGAGCAGCATTGCTGGGCATCAGCTTCGCAGCTCTGGCATCTTCCCTGTGGGCCAACCCCAACATCGACCACCGGACGATCAGTAGCTACCTTTTTCACCCGCGGATCCTCGGCGGCGTAGGCCTCACACTTATGCTGACCGTAGTCTCCATGGTGGTATCCACCATCTTGGGTGTCCTGCTGGCAGTCATGCGGCTTTCCAAGAATCCCGTGATGAATGCTTTCGCCTGGTTCTACGTCTGGGTCTTCCGGGGTACACCGCTGCTGATCCAGGTCGTTTTTTGGGGCTATCTGGGGCTGCTCTATGCGCAGATCTCTCTCGGCGTTCCCTTTACCGACTTCACCGTATTTTCCGTGGACACCAACACGCTGGTGCCTGCGTTCACCGCCGGTCTCCTGGCCATGACCCTGAACCAGGCCGCATACTCGGCCGAGATCATCCGGGGCGGCATGCTCTCCGTGGACACCGGACAGCATGAAGCCGCTTCGTCCCTGGGTATGTCCCCGGCCTTCACCCTCTTCAGGGTGGTGCTCCCGCAAGCGATGCGGGTCATCATTCCGCCGATGGGCAACGAGACGATCTCGATGCTGAAAAACACGTCGCTGCTCTCCGTCATCGCGGTGCTGGAGCTTTACACGGTGGCCACCCAGATCTCCTCCCAGAACCTGCGGCAGGTGGAGCTGCTAGTAGTGGTCAGCTGCTGGTACCTCTTCCTCACCTCGGTGCTATCCGTTCCCCAGTACTACCTGGAACGCCACTACGGCAGGGGCAACGCCCGCCAGCAAAGCCCCACCCCCCTCGGCAGGATCCGGGCCGCCCTGCGCAAAACCCCGATCCACGCCGTATCGAAAGGACCCCAGCCATGACCGAGGCACTGGCCTTCCCCCGGCATCAGGAACACCCCGCGCCCGCCCGGCCGCTCCTGGTCGCCACCAACGTCCGTAAGCACTACGGCGGAGTCGAAGTGCTGAAAGGCATTTCTCTCTCTGTCAATGCCGGCGAAGTCATGTGCCTCCTCGGCCCGTCCGGCTCCGGCAAGTCCACCTTCCTGCGCTGCATCAACCACCTGGAACGGATCGACGGCGGCAGGATCTCCGTGGGAGGCGAACTGGTCGGCTACGCGCAGCGCCAGGACCGGATCTTCGAAATGAACCCCCGCGAAGTGGCAAAGCAACGCAGCGGCATCGGAATGGTGTTCCAGCGCTTCAACCTCTTCCCCCACATGACCGCCCTGGAAAACATCTGGGCAGCCCCCGTAGGGGTCAAGAAAGTACCGAAGCAACATGCCATCAAGCGGGGAATGGAGCTACTGGACCGTGTCGGCCTCGCGCACCTGGCAAAGGCCTATCCCGCGCAACTCTCCGGCGGGCAACAGCAGCGGGTTGCCATCGCCCGGGCCCTGGCGATGGATCCGCAGCTCCTCCTGTTCGATGAGCCCACCAGCGCCCTTGATCCGGAACTGGTCGGCGACGTCCTGGACGTGATGCGCACCCTGGCCGCTGACGGGATGACCATGATCGTCGTCACCCACGAGATCGGCTTCGCCCGCGGCGCCGCGGACAGCGTGGTCTTCATGGACGGCGGCGTTGTGGTGGAATCYGGCGCCCCCGCCGACGTGCTGGACAACCCGCAAAACCCGCGGACTATCGCCTTCCTCGAAAGCGTCATGTAAGCATCCGGTCCCTAAAAACCCGGCGCACCAGCGGCGTCCACATCCCACGAACAGTGAGCCCTCAATGAAAATTTCCCGCGCCACCATCACCCTCATCGATGTTCCCTTGCTGGAACCCTTTGTGGTCTCCTATGCCACCTATGACTCAATGCCGAGCATCATCCTGGCCCTCGAAACCGACGACGGAACGATCGGCTACGGCGAAAGTGTCCCGGACGGACACATCACCGGAGAGACACCCGGGGGAGTGGTCGAGGCACTCAAGACCGAACTCATCCCAGCGATCCTGGGACTGGACCCACGCGACATCACGGCAGTCCACCAGCAACTAAACCGCGCACTCAAGGGCTGCGGTGCCGCGAAAGCGGCTGTCGACATCGCCTGCTGGGACTTGGTCGGAAAAGCTGCCGGCCGGCCGATCTACGCGCTGTTGGGCGGACGCCGGCCCGAACAACCCACCATCGCGAAGGTCCTGAGTATCCTTCCACCAGGGGTCCTCGCTGAGCAGGCAGCCCAGGCCCGAAGCCAAGGCTACCGCCACCTGAAGATGAAACTGGGCGGCGACGACGGCCTGGACATTGAACGGGTGCGCGCTGTCCGGTCAGCGATCAACGACGACCTGGCCATCCGCGTGGACGCCAACCAGGGCTGGTCCGATCCAGTCACAGCACGGGCAATGATCCGCGCCCTGGAGCCCTACCGGATTGACTGGGTGGAACAGCCGATCCTGCCGATGATATCGATGGCTTCAAGCTCCTCCGCCAGGACACCAGCACTTGTCTCATGGCCGACGAGTCCGTAGTCCACGCCGGCGACCTGGCCCGATTCGTCCAAGACCGATCAGTGGACATGGTGAACCTCAAACTCATGAAAAGCGGCGGCATCACCCCCTGTCACCGCCTGGCCACCCAGGCTGAACTCGGCGGCCTGAAAGTCCAGATCGGCTCCATGCTGGAAACCAGCGTCGCCTCCGCCGCCGGATTCCATCTCGCCCTCAGCCACCCCAACATCGTCTCCACCGAGCTCTCCGGCCCCATGAAATTCACCAAGGAACCCGGGAACCTCCAGTACGTCCTGCCCGAAGTGCACATCACAGAGGGACCGGGCCTGGGCATCGACGTCGACCGGGACGTTCTGGCGGAACTGACCGTGAGCGAATGCGAAATCAGCCGGTGACCCGCGAAGAGACGCGCCGTCGTCGTCTTCAGGAAATATGGACGCACTTGCACAACCACCCCGAACCCAGCATGAAGGAGTACGGCACCTCGGAGTACCTGGCCGAACTGCTGGGAACTGCAGGATTGACCATCGGCAAGTTCGGGACCATTCCCGGCTTCACCGCCGATGTTGGACAAGGCACGCCGCGCATCGGCCTCAGGGCAGACATGGACGCCCTGGTGCAGGAAGTAGCGGGAAAAACCGCAGTCGTCCACTCCTGCGGGCACGACGCGAACATGGCAGTTGTCGCTACCGTGATGCTCGAACTGGCAGAACAGGCAGAACAGCTGAAATGCGCAGTGCGCGCCATCTTCCAACCAGCCGAGGAACTCGGCAACGGGGCAGACCTCGTGGCAGCCCTCGGCGTGACGGACGGCCTGGAGTACCTGTTCGGTGTTCACCTGCGCCCGCAAAGTGAACTTCCGTCCCCCTTCCTGGCCCCGTCCATCTCGCATGGTGCATGCCTCTTTGCGTACGGCACGATCACAGGAGATGACCACCACGGGGCAAGACCGCACCTCGGGGCTAACGCCGTAGAGGTGGCACTCGAAATTTCGGCAGGGCTCAAGCGTCTCAAAGTCGATCCGCAGGTCCCCAGCTCCGCCAAGATGACCCTGCTGCAGGCTGGTGGAGGGAACCTCAACGTCATCCCGGGCAGCGGCACCTTCGGTGTGGACCTCCGAGCCCAAACAAATGAGGCTATGTCGACGCTCCACACGGGCCTCGTCGGGGTGTGCCGGTCAGTGGCCGCCTTAACCGGCTCGGAAATCAACCTCGACTTCCGGGACGCCGTGCCCGCGGCCATCATCGGAATCAAAGCTGAAGATGCCCTCGCATCTGCCATCACCGCGACATTAGGCAGCGATCACCTGCAGTCCGGAATTGTGACCTCAGGATCGGATGACTTCCACTTCTACACTCAAAGGAACCCCGCGCTCCAGGCTGCCATGCTTGCCGTCGGCGCAAACGTCCGACCCGGGCTGCACCACCCCTCCATGACCTTCGAAGCAGCAGCGTTGGAACGCGCCGTCGGCGTCCTCATAGAAGCCTGCAGCCGCGCCACGGCACCATCAGCTGTCGCCCGTTCCATAACTTGACCAAGAACCTCCGCTGCCTGAGTCAGCTGCCCGTCGTTGAGCCGGAATTGCGGCGGGGGTATCACCGCCAATGAGAAACAGCTTCGAGCCAGCGTTGAGAGATCAATAATGGGTCGGGGACCCAATAAATGTAACGGGGTCGTCATGTCGGTTTTTGCCGGTTCCGCCATGAGATGACGGAAAGGAGGTAGATGGCCGTGATTACGATTCTTGAAGCAGACGAAGACGATGATTGGGCGCGGGCTGTCGCCGCTGACCCGTGGTCTTGGAGCGGGAAAGGCAGGGAGCCGAGCGACGGCTGGGGTGTCCTCTCCTGCTCCGGTGCTACTGCCGTGAGGCAGAAAAAGGGGGTGTGGACAGTGTCCACACCCTGGGCTTCGGATCGGGTCGTACCGGTGCCGGATCGGGCCGGATTGCGGATGTTTACGGGGGAGTGGCGGGTTTCCAAGGGCTGGAACCCGGTTCGAGTTCCACCTCGGGCACAACATTCCTCCTCGTCAGAGGGGGTTTTTGCTCTAACGTGTGGACATTGACCCTGCCCGGGTCCCTCTGACGCTTGGTGCGGGCTGTTGCCTGGCCGCCGCGGTGGCCTGTTCGGTTGCGTGGTGGCGGGGTCAGGGCCCCTGGCCGGTAGGCCGTCCCCTTGCTGGGGTGTGGGGTCAAATGGTGTCTCCTTTCTGACCACCTCTGGTTGGCGTGGTTGGTCTTGTACCTATTCACGCCGTGAGATTGTGGTGATGACATGACCTGCGCCAAATATTTTCCAGATGCTTGGCCTCGATTCGCTGATTCTTAGGGCTTGGGGGGAGAGGCTGGCGCATGTTTGTCCGGCCAAAGGGGGTGTGTAAAATGTCCACACCCGTGTCCAGATGATGCCGTGGCTCATCGGTGACTCCCTCCGTGCCTACTTTTGCTGACACGAGTTCATGCAGCCACGTCCGCGACATAACATGACTGGCTTTAGTCCTGGCGCTTCATGGCTGAGACGGCTATCTGTGGGCGCGGGCAGGACCCGGGTCGTGGAGCCGCGGATTGCGTCGGGCCCGTCCGCAGCATGAAGGGTGTGCGGCACGTGGGTCCTTTCTCCGTGGCCGTGCCGGTCTGGGTGATCAGTCATACCTGTCCATCACTGCATGCCCGGTTTTCGACATGATTGCATGAGTGGGTTCTTACCCGGCGGTCTGATCGATTCCAGGCATTAGTTCGTCCACCCAGGTGCCTGGTCCCGCTCGAGCCGTTCGCCGCCGGAGACGCCTACGGCCGCACGCATTTCACAGTAAGTTTCGGACTTCTGGGTTCCTCCGCCCACAATGGAAATTGTGAGTGAAGACATCCCTGCAGGTGCTGGGCAAACTGCATTGCCGGGCCTCTCTGATGCGGCAGACAACGCCCTGAGGCGTGACCTCGAGGAGCTGCGTCGCGACAATGACAGGCTGCGGAAACTGTTGGAACTCACCGAGTCCGAGTCAAGAGCTCCGCATCGGGACCAGCCGGTCATTCCCGCCGTTATGCACCGTGGCCCGGTGAGTATGGATTCGTCTCCGGTGGAAAAAGTCCGCTTCTTCCAGGACTTGTTCCGGGCACGCAGCGATGTCTACGCGCTCCGGTGGGAAAATCCGCGAGATGGCCGTTCCGGTTGGGTTCCCGCGGTCGCCGGTGGCTGGCGTAAGGGTGCGAACATGGCCGGTGCCAGCTATCTGGCCCTCACTCCGGGGGTCGTTGCTGATCATCTGCGCGGGCTACAGCACATTGGCCTGTATCCCCTGACTGAACAGGACACCTGTTGGTGGGTAGCGGCGGATTTTGATGGCGGCGCAGCAATGCTGGATGCTTTGGCGTACGTCAAGGCTGCACGCTTCCGCGGTATTCCGGCGGCGCTGGAAGTGTCCCAATCTGGGCGCGGCGCCCATGCCTGGATCTTTTTCAGCACGGCCATCCCGGCGTCAACCGCACGCCAGCTGGGCACTGGTCTGATCCACGAGGCCATGGGATTGCGCGGCAGCATGAGCCTGGCCAGTTACGACAGGCTTTTTCCATCCCAGGACATCCACTCGGGCAAAGGCCTGGGCAACCTGATTGCTGCACCGCTGAACGGAAGACGCCGCCAGCACGGCACCACATTGTTCCTGGATACTACGACCCTGGAACCGTATGAGGACCAATGGGCGTACCTGTCCAGCCTGGACCGGCTCTCGGACCGGGAAGTCACCACACACATCCGAAGGCTGCCTGCCGTTAAGCTGGGTCACGAGGTTCGCCGGCTCGAACTGCCCCGATCGTCCAAGATCGTTCCTCGCCCTGCGCTCATCGTCCGCACAGTCTTCGCCTCACGCCTGACCATCAAAGCCGCGGACCTGGGGCCAGCCATGATTTCGGCAGTCAAGCATGCCGCATCGATGCCGAACCCAGAGTTTTACGAACGTCAACGCCAGCGCCGGTCGACCTGGAACATTCCGCGCTTTCTACGCAACTACGACGAAACCCTTGATGGCGACCTTATATTGCCTCGCGGGTTGCTGTCCCTATTGCATCAACTGGTCGAATCGAGTGGCAGCACACTGCGAATTGATGATCAACGCGCGGTCGGCACTGCTCACAGTTTCGAGTTCACGGCCCGTCTCCGCGGGGAGCAACTAGGCGCAATGGATGCCGCTACTGCCACGGAGCAAGGCATTTTGGTGGCTCCGCCAGGTACCGGCAAAACGGTCATCGCCTGTGCGGCCATTGCGCGTCGTGGCGTATCCACACTGGTCCTGGTTGACCGCAAGGCCCTGGCTGACCAATGGCGTAGCCGCATACACGAGTTCATGGACGAAAAGTGCGGCCAAATAGGTGGCGGGCGTGCAAGGACAACGGGACTCATCGACGTCGCGCTTTTGCCAACGCTTGCGCGGCGCAACAACGTTGCCGAGCTGACCGCCGGGTACGGTTTTGTCATCGTGGATGAGTGCCACCATGTCCCCGCCGCGGCGTTCAGCCACGTCATGAACGAGATCCCTGCGCGGTACTGGTTGGGGCTGACGGCTACACCGTACCGGCGGGACAAACTGGACTCGCTGATCTACCACCAGCTCGGCAAGATCACGCACACCATTTCGCCCCCTGCTCCGCAGCAGCTGCCACGCCACTCGCAGGAGATTGCCGAGCCGACGCTGGCTTTGAAGTTGCATCGGACGTCCTACGCTTACAATGGCGGCGCTGACCCCAGCGGGCCTGGCGGGATGTCCGCCATTTACAAGGACTTGATCGCCAACGAGGATCGCCTGCAGCAAATCTACGACGACGTCATGGCGGCTTACGAACACAACTCGCGAATCCTCTTACTGACGACCTGGAAAGCCCATCTTGATTCCTTCAGGTCCCGGTTCGAGGCATCTGGTCTGAAGCCGGTGGCCTTCACCGGCGCAATGAACGCAAAGGAACGGCATGCCGCCGTCGACCATCTTTCCAACTCCGATGACGCACAGCCGCTGCTGGTACTGGGAACCGGCTCGTATATTGGCGAGGGCTTTGATTGTCCGAAGCTGGATACCTTGTTCCTTGCGGCACCCATTTCCTTCAAGGGCAGGCTGGTCCAATACGCTGGCCGAGTTATCCGACCATACCCAGGAAAAACGATCGCGACCGTTCACGACTACCATGACGAGTCCACTCCGGTGCTGGCAGCTTCACTGAACAAGCGGGCGCCGGGGTACGTCTCGCTCGGGTTCACTGATCCGCGGAAACTATCAAGCACGTGAGGCCGTCATCCCCGCAGGAACAGTCTTCGGTGACCTTGCGACGGCACAAGCCGCCAAATGGTCCTCCTCGACGACTATGGGTCGGAAGAGAAGGACTGCGTACTTGACGTACCTGGTGTACGTACGGATGATTGATGTATGAGCACCCCCACACACGACACGGTCGGTGGACATGTCTACGGGTTTACCCAGGCGCGGGATTCGTTGAAGATGATCCTGGATTTCAGCGAGCGGGGAGGACTGTCCACAATACGGCGGCCCGACCGGGCCACGGCCGCCGTCGTCAATGGCGAGAGCCTGCGCCGATATCTGGAATTGACGGTCGTCGCCAATGTCCAGGTCGTGAGTGAAGACGGAGCATGGGCTGTCTTCATGCCAGGGCAGCCTTTTGCCGCTGAGGCCACGGAGCTGAGTGAAGCCCTGGCGGACTTTGTCGATGCTTTGCGAGACTACGCGGAGGATTGGGAGGACCATTTGCACGCGGCGCCCAATCACCGCGAGAACTGGGCCTTGGTTCAGCTCATTGACCTGTCCACCGATGAGCAATTGACCGCCTGGCTCACCGGCTCGGTGGCATGAGCGTCCGACGCGTAGGCGGACGGGACGACCATGAGAAGTTCTGTCTAACCGAGCGCTGGGAGTTGGTGACGAATGCCCGCGGGAAACCAGTGCGTCATCACGCGACCTACCGGTTGATTCTGCAAGATGGTCGGATCCTGCGGACCCGGATATCCCGCCCGGTGGATCGAACAATGTATTCGAATTCGACATGGAACCATATTCTCCAAGACCAGCTTGAGGTCAGTGAGGATGAGTTTTGGGCATGTGTCGATGACGGAGTACTGCCTGGCCGCGGAATGGCAGCCCCTCGCACTTCGGCTATTCCCCTAGCGCTGGTCTGGCAACTCACCCACACTGTTGGAATAGATGAACGAGATGTTGCCGGGATGACGAAAGAGCAGGCCATTCAGGCGATCAATGATTACTGGATGTCGCAAGGGGACGGACAGGACGACTGAGACGGTTGCCCGGTTGGTCGGACGGGGCGCATTTGCCATAGCGGGACATTCGTGTCCGTGAAGAAAGTGGTGTGCTCAAAGTGCACACTTTGGCCGTCGGACTGGGTCGTACCTAGGTCGGTTCGGGTCGGATTCCGCATGTTTCCGGGGGAGTCCAGTGTTTGCGTGGGAGGGAATGCGGTTCGAGTCCCACCTCGGGCACGTGTTTTCACTGTTCAGGGGCTTGTGGTCCTCTGAATGTGTACAAATCTCCTTTATGGGCCCCGGGGCCCATTTTTGTTGGTGGCCGTTGCGGTCTGGCGGCTCCTTCTTTTGACGTGGACAGCGGTGTTGCTGGGTACACCTTCATGGCTGGGAGCGCTTGGAAACTGCATGACTTGCTGTGACTTGGGATCAAATTCTCATGATCGTCCCTGTCGGCGGCCGGAACTCCTGTCCTCGATGATGTTCTCGAGCATCGGGTAGGGGCCGGGCGAACCTATCGAGTTTGGTGACGATCAGGGTGCCGCCGGCCCGGACGGCCGCCAGGGCTTCGTTCAGTCCCGGCCGTTCCCGTTCTCCGGTCACGCCGTGGTCACCATTGATTAGGCCCTCGAGGACGCCCAGACTCGTAAGTGCCTTGCGCTGCGTTGTTAGGTCTTGTTGGTTGGTGGAGACCCGGGCGTAGCCGGAGATCTGCGCGGGCAGGTGCAACTATCGCGATTGTCCAAGTAGAGCGGGACAGTATTGCGGGCGGGATGTACGAGAATCAAGGGTCCCAGCAACTGTGTCGGGTTTTCTCGCAGAGCCAGTGCGGGCCGAGGATGTCGCGATGGGGGACCGGCATGCGGGAAACGGTGAGCCCGAACGCCCCGCCTGGGACCTGCACCACCCGGAACTGGCACCGCAGCAGGTCCCGGCAAAGAGCCCGGCGGGAGCTCATGGGCTGCGCGAAGGAGGTGTCGTGGCCATGGAGTTGTTCGTTGTCAGTTCGGCTTCCCAGTCGTTGAAAGCTCCGTTGATTGCGGGGTGCCGTGCCCTAGAAACTTGGACGGCGTGAACCCGTATGGGAAGTCCCCACTCTTGCCAGGTCAAAGGAGAACCGCGCCCCTCAATGGGGAGCGCGGGAGGCGTTCGGCGTGCTCAGAAGGACAATTTTGGGGGTGTGTTCGTTGTCCACACTTTCGGCTTCGGACTTGGTCGTTTGTGGGTCGGACACCGGCGGACGCGTTGCTCAGGTATGCTCCGAAAATGATTGGAAGCGTTGACGAGGTAGTGGTGGATTGCCAAGATCCAGCCACACTCGCTGAGTTCTGGGCCACTGTCCTTGGCGGAACTCCCGTGCATCGAAGCAATGAATGGTCGTTCATCGATCCGCCGGGATGGACGCGATTAGCCTTCCAGCGCGTGCCCGAGACGAAGCAGGTGAAGAACCGCCTCCATATAGATGTGCACGTGGATGACGTGCCTGGCGCTGCCGCTGCGGCGGTAGCCCTTGGCGCTGTAATGGTTGGCGCAATCCATGCCGATTCAGTGGGCACATTCCAGGTCTTGCAGGATCCGGAAGGCAACGAGTGGTGTGTCGTTCGCTCAGCCGCCGATTGAGACACAGGTCGTGGCGATTGGCGCGGCCTGCGGAATCGGCGGGGTTACCTCGGTTGAGCATTCGCGCTGCCCGCACTGCATAGGTCAGGCTGTCCATTTAGAGCGCCTATTCGAGCCGCGCGCCCTTCCTCCGCCACCTCTGAGGTGGCTGTTGAATTCGGCGCCGGAGTCATCGTGGCCGCCACTGCATTCAAGCTTCCACGCTCGAGGATCAGCCTCTGTACGTGCCGGTAAGTCCGTTCCCTCCATGCGACCATTCAGCTCCGAGCGCCGTGTCATTCTCCGATCGCGGGGCGTAGGCTGAGCACGATCCACTACCCGGACCTGGCGCTTCGGCCGTGGCCACCACAGGAAGGCAGCATCGATGGAGATGATCGTCAAGGACAACTGGCACAGGCTCAGGCCCGAAACGCGGCAATGGCTGGTCGACAACCCGGGATGCCTGATCCTCCCGCGCACGATGGTGGCCACCATCTGTGAGGCGACCGGCGGAAGCGCCGACTGTGACCAGCACGGCGAGATTACGCTCTCACAGGAAGACCGCGATTTTATCCGGTCCCGGGCAGGCCAGATCACGGCAACCGGACCGGACGAGCGTTTCTTCGACGCAACACAGCCCTGAAAGGCAGGCCTTCCAGAGTGCCCCGGGGAACACCGCCGACTTGCCGATTTTCGGGACGGCGGCAGCGGGGGGTGCGCGAGGGCGGAGCCAATTGGCCGAGGTGTGCCGTGTCCTTGTCAGCGTCCCGGCGCAGAGCTACCGTGATGCCGGCGGAGGCAGGATGATGGGGCCTGCGTTGAATGCGGCTTCCTCTATGTCCACCCGGCCAATGTGTGTGGATGTACGCCTCGGCGTCAACCGAACAACTCGGTGACGTGCCCCTGGAGGTGTATCCGCGCACCAGGGTCCGGCGCCGCGGCGGCGGCTTCCAGATGGAAATACTGGACTGACTTATGCCCGGCCGGAAACTGGATGTTGAACATTGACCGTCGTGACATTCACGTACTCGGACAGGAACCTTCGCTGGGTGACGGGCGGATTGTTCGTTGTGTGCGCCCTCGCGTTCGCCGCGGCAGCCACCACACGTTCGGTAACGTTTGACTGGCCGGACATCCTGCGGGAGCCGGCCAGCGTGGTGCTGGCGGCATTCGCAGCCGACGGTCCCAGGTTGGTCTGGATCTGGTTTGCGACGGCCTGGGCGTACGGGCTCCTTGCCGTACCGGTTCTGCTACTGCCCGCGGCGCTCGGCCTCCGCCAGGATCCGGTCCTGCGGGTCGCCACGTACGCAGGTGCCGCCTCGGTGCTGCTGTCTCTCATAGGATTCCTGCGTTGGGTGTTCGTCGTTCCGCCCCTGGCCGGCTCCTATGTCAGCGGCGACGCCACGACACGGGCGGCCGTGGACGCCGCCTGGACCGCCCAACATCAGTTCGGCGGAGCGCTGCCGGGGGAGCATCTGGGTCAGTTGCTTGTCATCGCGTGGTCGGTCACACTCTGCGTGATCATCCTGCGCAGCGGGGTCCTTCCGCGCTGGCTCGGTGCCGTCGGACTCGCCGTCAGCATGATCTACCTGCTGAATCAGGGCGACATCATTGCCACCGCACTCCCGGGCTTCCCCGTCTGGGACCTTGCGGGCCTCCTCGGCAGCACCGGCTGGGGGTTGTGGGTGGCTGCACTCGGCGTCAGCATCGTGGTCTCGCCGGCCCGCCGTGGAACRGCGCCCCGGCGAGACGGCCGGGGTAGCAGCAGCGTGAGCACGGGACTGCACGTCATCTTCGGTACCGAAGCCATCGGGCTCGCCACGTACGACGCCCTCCGGAGCCGCGGCCGGACCGTCCGGCTCGTGAACCGGTCAGGACGAGCACGCGGTCCCAACGACGTGGAAGTTGCCGCCGGGGACGCCAGCGATACCGCATTCGCCGCCGAAGCAGCCCGCGGGGCGCCGTCGTTTATCAGACCCTGAACCCGCCATACCCTGAGTGGAACACACAGTTCTAAGCCCTGCAGTCCGGGGTACTGGCCGCCGCCGAAGGCACCGGCGCCCGTCTGGTCAGCATGGAGAACGTGTACATGTACGGCCGCCCCGATGGACGTCCGCTGACCGAAGAGGGAACACCCCTCGATCAGGCCATCGCCGAAACACTCGTGGATTGCGGCGCTGACGAATTCCCGCTCGTCCGATAGCCCTCCAGAAGGGGAACGCGCCGTTCCGGGGATAGGGCTGTCTCCCTGTCCGATTCGGGGCCGCTGACGACGGCTCAGGGGCGGCTCAGGTCAACTTGGTCCGACCCGTTAGGCGCAGGTGTTCCGGGAGGGATCGGGCGAGCCTGTCGAGTTTGGTGATGACAGGCGTGGCGCCATCACTGACCGCGGCGAGGCTTCGCGCAGGCCCGGGCGGGGCACGCGCCAACTTGTGAGCCCGGTATCTGAATGGGATTTTTCGCGGTGGGGGGAACGGGCAGGATATGTTGTGGTGGCGGACCGGCTTACGGGGCGGCGGTGGACCTCCGACTGGTGCGGGGGCCGTACGCCCTGACGCGACTGCATGAAGAAGCGGCGTGGTGAGTGCGATTGTTGGACGAAGTCCTCCCGACAACGTCCGCATCGACCTTTGGGCGATGCCGGAGTCGTGGCCTGGTTGTATGCCAAATCGCGGCTTTCGACCCATGGCGGCCCCGCGGGCGTAGCGGGGCTCGCCCTAGCCGGCAGCAGGCAGTTGATTTCCACCGCGGGCCACACTGCCGCCGCGCATGACCAGCGCCCCGCCCGTCATCCGCTTTCCGGAACGGCTGTGGGTACGACGTTGCGGTTCACCCGGAACTGGTTTCCCGGGTCATATCTGCGTTTGATGTCCACGAGCCGCGCGTAGTTTGCGCCGTAGCTCGCGCGGACACGCTCCTGGCTGTCGTCTGCGGTCTGGAAGTTGATGTAAGTGCGGCCGGTCGCGAAGGGGCGCTGCCGCTGCCAGGCGTCGCGGATCCACTGGCGGTACGCGTCCGCCCGGGGCTCGTTCGGCTCCCACATGCCGTTGACGCCGAGCACATACTGCGCGTTCCGGTTCCCGACCGCGCCGTCGTCCTCGGCGCGTTCGTTGAGCGCTCCGCCGAGGTGGAGGAACCCCAGCTCCGCGCCCGGGACCGGACACTCGGCGAACTGGTCCACGACGGTCGCGAGGAGCCCGTCGCTGAGAGCGGCGACGAACTCGGTCTTCCAGTAATAGTGCAGGCCCTTGGGCTCACCGTCGTCGAGGTAGGACTGGATCTGGGTATACGGCTGCTCGCAAAGCAGGTCCACGATGGGTTTGCCGAGCGCGCGGATCGGCGCGAGCACCTCGTCGACGCGGTCAAGCTCACCGGTGTAGCAGACGGTCATGGCACAGATCTTCCTGCCCTGCCACTCCAGCGGGATGAACGGCTCCGGTGGCGCCTGCATGAGGAGCAGCCACACGGCAAGCTCCCGGGGCGCGTCGCCCGTCATTGTCCGGTAGGCGCGGAGGATCTCATCTGTCCGCTCGGAGGGCCAGGCGATGAAGCCCCCGAACACGATTGGGCCGACGGCATGCAGCCGGAACGTGAAGCGGGTGACGACTCCGAGGTTGGCCCCGGCTCCGCGCACCCCCCAAAACAGGTCGGCGTTTTCGGCACGGTTGGCGGTGCGGATCTGACCGTCAGCTGTAACGATTTCGACCTCTTCCAAATTGTCGACCGTCCAGCCGAATCGGCGGGTCAGATAGCCGAGGCCGCCACCGAGGGCCAGTCCTGCGACGCCAACCTCGGAGATGAAGCCAAGCACGGTCGCCAACCCGTATTCCTGTGTGGCCCGGTCCACGTCCTGCAGCAGACATCCCGGACCGACCCGTGCGAGCCGGGCTTCCGGATCGACGCTGACGGCGTTCATTCCGGACATGTCGAGCATCAATCCACCTTCGGCCACGGCTGTTCCGGCGATATTGTGGCCGCCGCCCTTGATGCTGAGCAGCAGGCGGTTGTCCCGGGCAAAGGAGACGGCAGCCGCGACGTCCTGTGCAGACGCGGCCTGGACCACCAGCGCGGGGGCCTTGGCCACATCGGCGTTCCACAGCATGACCGCTGCCGCCCAGCCGTCAACGCCGGGCCGCAGGAGCGGCCGTCCAATGCCGGAGGCCAGTCCCTCCAGTTGGTCGTCCTTCAGGTGAACCGCGCCGCCGTCGAGTCCGGCGATCACGGTTCGCCCGCCGTTGGACTCCCTTTCCACCAGGTGCCTTGACATTGTTTCGCTCCATTCAGGCTTGTGTCGCTGCTGCTTGTGCACACGAGATTAGGCAGCGGTGGCCACGCGGCGCATCGGTAGAATTGCCCAATTCCGCACCCGGTAATTCAGGCCACGGGCTTACCGCCCTGAATGAGTCCATGCTCGTAGGCGAAGGCAGTAGCTTGAGAGCGTGATGATAGGTCTAGCTTGGTGAAAATGTTGCTGACGTGGCGTGCCACTGTCCGCTCGCTCAGGAACAAGTCGGCAGCAATCGCCCGGTTCGTTTGCCCGCTCGCGACCAGGCGCAGCACCTCCCTCTCGCGGACCGTCAGCGGGATTTCGCTCCCGTGGCCAACTCCTGGCTGCAACGTGTCTATCCTGGCCACATCCGGCAGGGCGCCCAGCTCTTGAAACACCCACCGGGCGGCGTCGAACTCCATTTCCGCCGAGTGTTCGTCTCCGAGGCCGCTGCATGCCAGTCCCATCAGGACCCGGACACGGGCCGCTTCATATGGTGCGTCGAGTTCCTGCCAGTCCGTCCAGGCGCGGCGCAACGCCGCCATTGCAGACTGCGAATGCCCCTCTGCGACGAGTACGGCTCCAGAGGCCTGCGCCGCCTGCGCGCCTAGCCACGACCCGCCGAATCCCTCCGCGATTCCCTGGAGTTCGTCGGTCGCCGCCCGGGCGGCCGGCACATCACCTGCCGCGAGCATAATATCGACACAAGGGCCGAGCAGCTTGGCGCGGTCCACACTGTTCCCTGCTTCGCTAAGCGACCGGCGAATGGCCGCGGCAGCCGCCTCGATTTGCCCTTGGACAAGCCGAAGCAGCGCGAGTCCTGGCTGCGGGTCCCGCACCCATCGGCTGGCATGCAAGTAGGCCGCCTCGGCCTTTGCATATTCGCCGCACAGGCGATGCAGTTCGCCCAGTTGGTAGTACGCTGCGCCGAGTGCGGGCTGGTCCGGCGGGTCGGCCAGCCGCCTGCAGGCGGCCTGTACGGCAATCACGGCATCCGTCCAGGCACCATGGAGTTGCAGGATCTGGGCCCGGTGCACTTGGCACTGCCCTCTGTACGGGACCAAATCCGGTTGGGCCGCGCACCAGCGGCTGAGAGCCGCCGTCCAGTCCTGCGCCCGAGGCAGGTCGAACACGTCAAAACACGCCTCGATCACGGCGCAATATACGATTCCGGCAGCGACTGGGGACACTTCCCCGGCAGTGACAGGGACGATAATTTCGTCCAGCAACTCTACGGCCCGGGTCGTTTCACGCGCACCTACCAGGGACTGCGCGAGCCCGAGCCGGGCCAGCGCCATCAGATCGGGGTCACGGAAGCGGTCGCCTGAGTCAGCGGCAAGGCTGAACGTGGCGCGCGCAGTTGGTACGTTGCCCTCCGCCAGGCTTTCGAGTCCGGCCAACACTAGGACGTATCCCTGCTCGGCACAGTCATGTCCGACGTCGTCGAGCAATCGGCGGGCGCGCGCGAGCCAGGCCCCGGCCCGGGCGTTCTCGCCGCCCAGCACGAGGTGTATTGCGAGCCAAACCCCGCACCGGGCTGCGCCGGAGCGATCCGCACGACGCAATCGCTCTCGGTGCGCGCGTGCCAGGACCTGTTCGCCGACGTCGTCCCTGCCTATCAAGTAGGCTGACGTGGCGAGCAATTCGAGATCATCGGGTTCCAACCGCACGCCACGGTCTGCGGCTGACAGCTCGGCAAACGCATTCGCCCATGCCTGTCTCCCGAAAGCAGTCCGCCCTATTTCGAGCGTGCTGGCGGCCATAGTCAAACCCTTCACCGCTGGGATCGTGTCTACGGTGCTGACAATGGTCATGGCTTCGGTCTTGACGTACACCGTGGAGTCCTATGACATTGAGGATCCTCTTTGGAAAATTCCGTGGCAACAGCAACGCCAGCGCGCCGTGGGGCCAGTGAGGCGTCGGGAGCCACTCGCAGGTTTCCAGCCCCTGGCCGTTATGCCGGACGGTCAGGGGTGTACCGGCCAGGGTGAACCGGACGTCCACTGCAACGTCGGGGGCTGTTCATTCGTTGCTCATGGTGCGCGCTCTCCCAAGTTCCTGTTCATCTGATGAGGACGCCGTCACCCGATCGGCCCAGGCACCAATCGAGCGCCGTGAAACGATCCAGTTGACGTACCTTCGCGGGTCGGCATGCCAGATTGCGCCGCTTGCGACCAGCAGTGATCATTTCTTCTCTCGCGGCCGCTGTCCCGACGGCATCCTAGCGGCGGAGCGGATGTTCGAAGGGCCGGGTCTTAGGATTGGGCGTATGAAGGTCGGTAGGCTCCGGGCACGCTCAGGGCGGAGACGGCAATGACGGGTGACAGGGATCGGGATGCTGCAAGGCGCCCGCGGCAGGCCCGGCCGCGTGACGCTCTTGGCCGGCCGCTGGCGTACGGGAGCGTTGGCGTCGAGCCGGTCTCGGAGGAGCCGCTGCCGCCGGCGGAGACGTTGGTTGCGGCCCGGAGTCTGGTGGAGGCAGGCCGGCCCTTCGCCGCTCATGAGGTACTCGAGGCCCGGTGGAAAGCCGGGCCGGCCGAAGAACGCAACCTTTGGCAAGGTCTCGCCCAGATCTGCGTCGGGCTCACCCACGCCGCCCGGGGGAACAGCATTGGTGCGATCCGGCTCCTCGAGCGCGGTGCGGCCCGCCTAGAGGAGTACGGTTCCGGCGACGGGCCGACCTACGGGCTGGACTTGTCCGCCGTTGTGAGGTGCGCACGTGACCGGATGCGCACCGGCCACTGACCGGCGGCCGGCATCCCCGCGGCAGGCGGCGGAGGCACTAATTCCGGGGGACTGCGGAGAGTTTGCTTGACCATTGGCCTGTCCAATAAGCGGGTCGTTCAGCGGGAGCGGGTTCTCCTGGGCACGACCTTCCGGTCCGTTTCGGCGACGAGGAAGACATCGATCGAATCCTCGTGCTCGTGGACGAATCCGGTGCGTTCGTAGAGGCGTCTCGCCGGGCTGCCTTGGAGGACGTTGAGCCGGAAAGGCCGGTGATCGCGCTTCGCCTCCAATACGTGGCGCAGCACCGCGCTCCCCAGACCCTGCCCTTGATACTCGGGGGCCAGATAGAAGTGTTCGATCCATTTCTCATCCGATTCGGGGCGGACAGCAATGACACCCGCCGCGGAGGCTCCGACGTCGATAACAAACGTATGCGCCGGGTGAAAGCCCGTGAGGAAGCGCTGTCTGACGCGCACCGGATCCCAGCGTCCGAGGCGCTCGAGATCGGGACGCATGACTTGAGCGCGGAGCTCGGCAATCCATGATGCGTCAGAGGGAAGGCTTTGGCGCAATGACCAGACGGGAGGCATGTAGCCATTGAAGCTGAAACTACCCGGTACGACGAAATCGAGCAGGATCCCCGCCCCGTAGCTGAAGAGTGCCATCTGAACGACTGAACCACTCTCGCAACAACGGGCCAAGATCCGCCTGGTTCCCGGGGCGGGATGACCATCCAGACCGTGAAGTGGTTGTGCGGGATCTTCAGTTCCATCGCGCGTTCAAAGAGCTCAACTGCCGTCGGGCGGAGCTGTCCGCCGGGAGGAACTGGAATCCTGGGCAGAAGGTGCCGTCGTCGATGAATTAGTTTTCCTCCGGACCTGACGTTGCCAGTTGTGGACAGGGCTGGGGAGGAGAGTGGACGTCCTAGCGAGGCCAGGTTGCCGGACGGAGCTTCAACGTCCTGGACGGCACGGTCAACGGCAACGGAAGCCGGTTCCATAGTTTTGGCAATAGTGTCAGCGACAGGATCTTCCAAACCCAGCAAGCTCAGAGCTGAAGCTGTCCCAGAGTCACCGCCTGCCCGTCCCGGTTGCAGCGTCCATGCTGCCCACCTATGGGCCCCTTCGGATCACTTCCGCGTTGCGTGATAGCCGCTATCGGCACGCGTCGGGGCATCACCGCGGGCACCGGCCGTGGATGACCGAGCTGGTGGAGCAGGCCAAGCTGCGCAAGGAAGCTTAGCGGAACGAGCGGCCCGTCAGCCCTCTTCGGCAACCTCGGCATGCCACCTCCTGCTCACCCAGGCGGGGAAACGGTGCAGCAGCAAACCCGCTGGACCGGTAGATGACGGGGGTGCATTCATGGATCAGGCGGTGTCAGCGCCAGTGCTTGAGGGCGGTGAGGACCTCGCCGTTAGGTGGTCCACCCGATAAGGGAACCTGCCTTATTAAAGTCATAGGCACGGCGGGAGCTCTCTGGTGTTCAGGGAGTTCCCGCCGTGCGGATGGTGTTTGTGGTGCGGGTTCGTCCCTGTCAGTCCTGGCGGACGTTGCTGGGGTCGACGTTCCGGGCGGCGAAGATGAGCAGGCCGGAGGCCAGGATGGGGAGGACGCCCCACCATAGGGTGGCGTTGATCCAGCCGGCGCCGGCGGCGAGGGCGGCGGTGATCAGCAGGCCGCCGATGATCGCTCCGACCTGGCCGGAGGCGTTGATGATGGAGCTTCCGGTTGCCCGGGTGTGGACGGGGAAGCTTTCGCCGGTGAAGAACAGCAGGGCGGAGAAGGGGCCGATGAGGAAGAACAGCCCGGCGCTGTACAGCCCGATGATGAGCGGGAAGTTCCCGTTCGGTGCCTGGAGCATGGTGAAGAAGGAGGCGGAACACAGGATCCAGCCGATTCCGATCGCGTTGCGGCGCCCGATCCGGTCGCCGAGCCAGCCGTGGAACAGGTAGCCGGCGAAGGCCGTTGCATTGGAGATGATGAGTACCAGCAGCGCGTTGTCGAACTCGATGTTCTTGCCGTCCGGTGCGGTAAGCAGCGACGTGCCGAGGATCGCGAATGCAAGGACGCCGAGCCAGTTCAGGAGGAAGGCTCCGCCGATCGTCAGGGTGGACCTCAGCGACTCTCCGCGGAAGACCGAGACGAGTGGGCTGGCCTTCTCCGAGACGTCGATTCCGTATTTGCTTCCGAGCTGCTGCGCCTCTTCGATCCGGCCGTCCTTGATCATCTTGTCGATCTGGTGACGGTGGGCGAATTGGGGGCTCTCCTTGAGCCAGCGTCCGGCGATGACGATGAAGACGGCGGGGAGGGCGGCGACGGCGAAGCAGAGCGCCCACCCGCCGATGGGGAACAGCAGGTAGACGGACCCGGCAGCAAGTACGGAGCCGACCGGCCAGCCGGATTGGACGAGTGAGTAGATGAGACCGCGGCGGCGGGCCTTGGCGGGATCGCTGTTGTGGGCGAACATCTCGTTGAGGTAGGCCGCGTTGATGGCCTGTTCGGCGTAGCCGAGGCCGGCCAGTGAACGCACGAGGACCAGGAAGACGAGTCCCAGGCCGGCAGCGATGCCCACAACCCAGCCGACAGTGGCGGTCAGCAGTGAGGCGACGGCGGCACCGACGACGGCGATCAGGATGCCCTTGCGGCGGCCGATCCGGTCGACGATCGGGCCGATCCCGAAGGCCACGAGTGCAGTGCCGGCGGTCACCCAGGTATTGATCCCCGTGGACTGGGCCGCGCTCAAGCCGAGGTCTGCGGCCAGCACCGGCAGGAGGTTGCCGAACAGGACGAAGTCATAGACGGCGAAGGTCCAGGCGAAGAAGCAAATCCAGGTGGCCAGCCGGACGTCCTTGGGCGTGACATCAGACTCGACAAATTGAAAGGTTGGGGCAGTGGTCATAACGGTTCCTAATTCACGGGGATGGTGGGGGTGTGATCAGTAGGGAACGAAGGGGGCGGCCTGGAGACCAGCGTCAATAACTGGCTCCAGGCCGCCCCTTTTACTGCGTTTACTGGCTTAGGTTGCGGAACTGAGCTCGGCGACCAAAACCTCGCGGCGTTCGGCGGTTGACCTCAGATCGACCGTGAGTTGGCCGCTGACCTCCTTGAGGACCACACCGTAGTCACGGGCGGCCGCCTCGGCGGTCGTGAAGCCGTCCAGCACGTCCTCGAGGACCTTCAGCGGGTCCCGCTTGTGCGGGTCACCGAAGCCACCACCGCTGGGCACGGTGATCTGCAGGGAGTCACCGGCCAGCAGTTGACGTCCGGTGACCTTGGACGGCCAGGACTCCTCGCCCGCCCGGCCGACGTTCTTCACGAGCGAGCCGTTGAGGCCGTCATGGCCGCCGAAGGCGCCCCATGGCACGTCCGACTCGTGGCGTTCACCCTCGCAGGTGATCGCGGTGTCGGTCAGGAAGGTGTTCTCCCGGACGATGCCGATGCCGCCGCGGAATTCACCGGCGGCCGCCGGCTCGGAGCGCAGTTCGTAGCGGTCGGTGCGCATCGGGAACCGCCACTCGAGCTCCTCGATCGGGTTGTTGCGGGTGTTGGCGATGAGGTTGTCTACGGAGTCCGGCCCGTCGCTGGTGGCGCGGGCGCCGTAGGAGCCCTCGTTGACCTCGAGGTAGACCCAGTACTCGCCCTGTTTCTCGTCCCATCCGGAGTAGGAGATGAAGTGGATGTGGGCGGAGTTGCCGGCGGTGACGCGCTCGGGGATGACGGGGGCGAGGGCCCGCAGGGCCAGGTCGACGGCCCGCTGTACCTGGGAGAACCGCGAGAAGGTTGCGGCCGGGTACGTGGGGTTGAAGATGGTGCCCTCCGGGGCGATGACCTTCAGCGGCTTGAGCATGCCCTCGTTTTGGGGCACGAACACGGGGAAGGCGACCTCGTCCAGGAATATCATCCGGGTGATGAACGTGAATGCCGAGACCGTCGTGCCCTCGAATGCGCAGTTGTAGGCGGTGGGCACCTGTTCGGAGGATCCGGTGAGGTCGTAGGTGATCTCGTCACCCTCGATGATCACCTTCACGACGATCGGCAGCTTCTTGCCGTAGTTGCGGCCGTCGTCGTCCAGGTAGCCGACCTCGGTCTCGTAGACGCCGTCGGGGATCTTGGCGATCTCCTGGCGCAGCATCCGCTCCGAGTAGTCGATCCAGCTCTGGCCGGCTTCGCGGACCGCGCCGAAGCCGTACCGCTCGATGAGGGCGGTATAGCGGGACTTGGCCAGCTCGCAGGCGGCGATCATCGCCTGGAAGTCGCCCTCGTTGGAGGTGGGTGTCCGGGTGTTGTTGAGGATGTGCCGGATCAGCGATTCCTGGCGGACGCCCTTCTCGGAAATCTTCACTGCCCGGAAGATGGTGCCTTCGGACTGGATGTCCTGGATGTCCACCATCAGTCCGGAGTACGCACCGCCGTTGTCGATCAGCTGGCCCGAGGCGCCGGCGAAGCCGACGAGTTCCCCGTCGTGGAAGATCGGTTCGATGATCGCGACGTCGGGGGAGTGCGTGGCGCCGAGGTACGGATCGTTGTGCAGGATGATGTCACCGTCGTGGATGTCGTCGCCGAGGACCGAGATCACACCCTTGACGATCTTGGGCATCGAGCCCATGAACATTGGCGTGGAGTCGGACTCGGCCAGCACGTTGCCGTCCTTGTCGAAGAGCCCTGCACCGAGGTCCTCGGACTCACGGATGATCGAGGAGTAGGCCATGCGGAAGAGCACCGATGCCATTTCCTTGGCTGCGGAGTTCAGGGCGCCGCCGATCACGCGCATCAGGATCGGGGTGGCCAGTTTCTCGGCGCTCTGGGTGGCGGCCGGGCAGTCGATGACGAGGTTGCCGGCTGCGTCCACCGCTCCGGAGAATCCCGGAGGAATAACTGTGGTGGAGTCGTACTGCTCGATGATGGCGGGGCCGGTGAAGGTGATTCCCACGCCCATCCTGTCGCGGTCGTAGAAGCCGGTGTCCAAGGTGACCGGCTTGCCATCCTGTTCGAAGGTCACCGGGCGGGTTTCCACCAGGGCGTCATCGAGGGAACCGGACTTGATCGCTTCCGGCGTGGGCAGGTCATCCATCAGGGCGCTGGCCTCCACGCGGATGTTGATGACTTCCACAGTGCCGTTCTTGAAGCGGTGCCCGTACTCCTCGAAGTGGGCGTCGTGGAAGGCTGCCTCGGCCTTTTCCAGCCAGGCCTGGTTAACCGGTCCGGCGGGCGCAGTGAAGCGGATCTCGTACCCCTGGCCCTCGTAGCGCGCGTCGGCGAGCCATTCGAGCTTGCGGCGTCCGGCTGGCACATCCTCGGCATCGAGTTGGGCGTTGGCCTCGCGCTCCAGTTGCTCATAGGAGCCCTGGATGGCGGCGGGGTCCGCGCTGGCGAACGTGAACCGCCTCGTGGCGACGAACTCATACTTCTCGTCGGTAGCCAGCAGGCCGGTCGCAGCCATGATGCCCGGGTGGGCCGGGATCAGCACCTTCGGGACCTCCAGCTCCGCGGCGATCTCGCAGGCGAACAGTGCGCCGGCGCCGCCTGCCGCGACGAGGGTGAAGTCACGTGGATCGTAGCCGCGGCGTACGGAGTTCTGCTCGATCGCCTGGGTCATGCCGAACTTCTGGATCTGCAGCGCGCCGAGGGCGGCCTGGTCCACGGACATGTTGAGTTTTTCCGCCAGACCTTCCATGGCCTTTCGGGCGCCATCGAGATCCAGATCCATGCCTGAGCCTGCCAGGACGCGGTCAGGACGCATGCGCCCCAGCAGCATCTGGGCGTCAGTTGATGTCGGCTCCGTCCCGCCGCGGCCGTAGCAGACCGGGCCCGGGACGGCGCCGGCAGACTGCGGACCGACGCGGAAGACCCCGCCGGCGTCGACGTAGGCGATGGAGCCGCCGCCTGCGCCGATGGTGTCGATGTCCACCATCGGGACCATTGCCTGGTGGTCGCCGATCTTGGTGTCCAGCAGGTGGCGCATGCGCAGTTCACCCTGGTAGGCCACACCGATGTCCGCTGAGGTCCCCCCAATGTCCAGAGTGACCACGTTCTCGAAGCCGGACTGACGACCGGCCCACATGCCGCCGATCAGGCCGCCGACCGGTCCGGACATCATCAGTGTGACGGGCCGCTTGGCGGCTTCCTTGATCGGGACCATACCGCCGGACGACTGCATCAGCAGGATCTCCCGCTTGTAACCCAATCCTTCTGCCTGCTCCTGCAGGCGGTAGAGGTAACGGGAGACCCGGGGCCCGACATAGGCATTCAGCGCCGTGGTGGAAAACCGCTCATACTCCCGGTACAGGGGCACGATCTCGCTGGAAAGGGACAGGTAGGCCTCAGGGAACTCCTCCGCGACGATTTCCCCGATCCGCTGCTCGTGGGCGGGATTCAGATACGAGTGCAGCAGGCAGACGGCGATGGCTTCGACTCCGGCCGCCTTCAGCTCGTGCACGCGCTCACGGACCTCGTCCTCGTCCAGGGGAACCAGGACCTCGCCGTTCGGTGCGGTGATGCGCTCCTTGACGGTGAGCCTGTGGCGGCGCTTGATCAGGGGCTTGGTCTGCCAGGGCAGATCCTGCTGGAGGGAGAAGTTGTACGGCTTCTTGTGACGGGCGATGTGCAGGATGTCCCTGAAACCCTCGGTGGTGATCATCCCGACCTCCGCACCCGTGTGCGTCAGCGCGGTGTTGGTGGCGACAGTGGTTCCGTGCACCAGCTGGTCGATCTCCGAAAGCGACACACCGGCCTTCGCGCAGAGCTTTATGATGCCGTTGATCACGGCCTCAGACGGATCGTGCGGGGTGGAGGGAACCTTCTCCACAACGGCGATGCGCTGGTCGTCGTCCGAGAAATACAAGTCGGTGAATGTACCGCCGACGTCTACTCCGATGCGCTTCATAAGGGGGTCCTTTCGAAAGTTTGGTTCAGGACTGGGTTGAAGGTAAAGACGGGGGCCTCTCGGCCGGGCCCGGATTCACCCGGGATTGGAGCTAGTCCGCTGGGCCGGGGGTCCGGTCCCGCAATCCGATGTGCGGTAGCTCACATCGTTGCTTAGAAAGCAATTTAGTTCCTTTATGAACAACGCGCAATGCTTTTGACGTTCATTTCTTGGGACTTCCCCTTTTGCGTCAGGGGACGTGCGCCTCCCAAAGTGTTGGAGAGCAGCTTGCGGAAGGATTCGGCAAGGCTCTGCCAAGCAAGGTGGGGAGGGGGGAGGACGCGATCGCCGAGGGCTTCCGCCCGATCATCGTCAAGGAGGCCGTGGGCGACCGCGTGCCAGGAGTCGTGGCGTGGAACCTGTTCGATATGGACTCCAAGTTCGGCGACGTGKAGCCGCTGGAGAACGTCATCCAGTACCTGAACAACCTGCCCGACTTCGCTGATACCGTCCCGACCTCGGCGATCCCGGTCGCCAGGGCTGCCGTCGCCTGATCTGACCCTCAATGCCACAGCGCGGCCCCGGATCTCCTGGGCCGCACTGCGGCGTGCCGGGACAGGTATGATTTGTCCTCCGACGAGAGAGGTTGGATGGGCACACCGTACGATGGCTACGGTGACTGCGCGTAGCGCCTGGAGAGGGAGAACCCATGCTTGACCCACAAACAACCACTGACAAACCGCAAGGGGCGGCAGCATCGCTGCTCAACGGTCTTACCGTGCTCGAAGCCTTCTCCGTCGCCAAGCGTTCCCTCCTGGGCGTCACGGAGATCTCCGAGCTCGTTGGCCTGCACAAGAGCACGGTCTCCCGGATGCTTAGCGGCCTGGACGAAGCCGGCTACGTGCAGCGCGACGAGGAAACAGGGCGATACCGCCTCGGGCTCGGGATGATCGGCCTGGCCGGACCACTGCTGGCCGAGCTTAGCGTCCGCCGTGCCGCCCTGCCCCACCTCGAAGAGGTCACACAGGCCACCGGCGAAACGGCCGCGATCGCCGTTTGGAACGGCAGCAACGCGATTGTCGTGGAACAAACGGCTTCCACCCACCAGGTCAAGCACAGCGCGGCGATCGGCACGCGCTACAACAAGTTCGCCAGTTCCTCAGTCCGCGTGTTCCTCGCCGAACTGCCGCCCGAGGAGACCGACCGTCTGCTTGCCGACCGTACGGTCCTGCGGGAGGGCTACCTCGGTCTCGAAGACCCGGCCCACGAACAGCTCGTCGGCGTGCGGGACGACGGCTTCGCCGTCAACGACGGCGAGACCACTTACGAGGAATACGGCGTGTCCGCTCCTGTGCGGGACTACCGGGGCGAAGTCGTCGGCTGCATCACAGCCAGCGCGCCCAGATCCCGAGTGCAGTACATGCAGAGTCAGTCGATCCTGCGCGATGCCGTGCTAGAGGCCGCGGCGCGGGTGTCTACACGGTTGGGCAGCCTGCCGGGGAAACAGATCCAGGTCGCTGACGGCGCTGTTGGCTGATCCGAGCAGGAGCCGATGGGCCTGCGAGTCGTGATCCTCGATGGTTTGCCAGAGCAGGGACCGACGGAACCTCAAGCAGGGCCACCCCCTCGAAGTTGGCAGCTGCTCCCTCTCGGAAGACTTTTTCCAAGTGCGACAGCGCGGTCAAGCGTCTCGATCTGAATGCGGTCGAATACACGATGTTGCTGACGTTCGCCTAGCCGCGTGGATGAATCACCCCGGAAGCGAGGCCGCCCAGCCCAAGCGGGTGGATACTTCCGAGGCAGCCTGTTGTACGGCTTGAACCAGAGCATCCTTGGTGGCGTGCTTGTGCACACGGGAACGGGGGGCGGATGCAGTGATGCACCCAACCACCTTGCCCCGGTAATCCCGAACCGGAGCGGAGACCCCAAACTCCTCCTCCGTAGTCGAACCGTCGTTAACGGCGTATGCCTGCCGGGCGACTTCCTGCAGGTGGGCGGTGTGGTCCAACGGCAAACCATCTCCTGCCGTGCGTAGTATCTGCCCGGATTCGATCAGTTCGGTCGCGAGAGCCGGCGCCAGCTCCGCCAGGAAAACCMGCACCGAAGAGCTCTCGAATTTGTTGTACCGGGTTCCGATGGTGGCAGTGTGTTTGACCTGATTCGGGCTGGCAACCTGCTCCACGACGATGGCCTCGTGACCATTCCAGACCGAGATAGCGCTGGTCTCTTGGGTGCTTTCGGTTAACCTCTCCAAATACGGAACCGCAGCACGGCGGACATCCAGATCCGCCAGCAAAGGGGCGGATAACGCGAGGAGGCCCAGCCCGAGCCGATACCGTCCCGTCTCCTCATCCCGCTGGACATATCCAGCTTCTGTTAGACCGCTAAGGATGCGTGAGACCGTGCTCTTGTGGAGGCCAACACGCTGAGCAACCTCAGTCACACCAAGAACCGGACTTTGAACGGAAAAGGCTTCCAGTACAGCAAGACCATTCAACAGTGACGCCGCAGCTCCTTGGACCTGCCCGTTGTCCTGCCTCGGCCTGCCTGCCACCTTCATCCTTTCGCGCTACGTGACTATCCCGCCACTCTTTGGGGCCATCATATGCCGCAAACTGTACCCGCCTCACTGAGGTTGTCAGTTCCATACTGCGGACGTGAGATTAACGAACAGAAAGCCCGCCTTGGCGGGCCTTCAAAGTGTTCCGCTCAGACTACATCCGAGTTTCGGCAGGCTTCCCTGCCTTTGCCTTGTCCCGAAGGGGCTGCTTTGCTAGCAACATAGTCACAACAGGAGCAACGCACATAGGCCTACTGTGCGCTCTATCCACCCGATATACCTGACCAGGCGGGCCGACGATGTTGCTCGTGGAGCAATGGGAGCCTCATCAGAGAAACCGGGGGATGTTGTCATCGCGTGGCACGAATGTTTCCGCCGGGAAAACTGCGGACGCCTCAGCCCGTGCAGCTGGGGTCGGCGGGCGGCCCCCGGGCAGGCACTGCTGATCGCGCCCGGATCGTGGTCAGCAGTGCCGCCGCGGCCGCGAACCGGACCCTCGCCGGGCTGCCGGAGTGACGCACTCGCCGATGCTCGCCCTATCGAAAGTTGGTGCGGTGGAGATGCGGACTCCGGGCACCTCTGGTGCTGTGCCGGTTCGTGCGCTACAGTATCCACTACAGCAACCTCGTTGCTACCGTAGAAACACAACAGCCGAGAGAGTGGAGAGAACCATGACAACAGAGACAGAGACGTCCAACGACATCGAAGCCCGTCTTGCAGCAGTGCTGGAGGAGGCGTTCGAAGCAGGCACGGGCATCTACAACGAGCGAGGATTCAAGCGTCGGATCGGCTACGGCAACCGCCCCGCCGTCATCCACATCGACCTCGCGAACGCTTGGACCCGTCCGGGCCACCCGTTCAGCTGCCCGGGCATGGAGGAGATCATCCCGAACGTCCAGCGGATCAACGAGGCCGCGCGCGCCAAGGGCGTCCCGGTCTTCTACACCACGAACGTGTATCGCAACCGCGACGCCACCTCCGGGACGAACGACATGGGTCTGTGGTACTCGAAGATCCCCACGGAGACCCTTCCGGCGGATTCCTACTGGGCGCAGATCGACGACCGCATTGCGCCTGCGCCCGGCGAGGTCGTGATCGAGAAGAATCGCGCCTCGGCGTTCCCGGGGACGAACCTGGAGCTCTTCCTGACCTCCAACCGCATCGACACCCTGATCGTGACCGGTGCGACCGCGGCCGGGTGCGTGCGCCACACCGTCGAGGACGCGATCGCGAAGGGCTTCCGCCCGATCATCCCCCGGGAGACCATCGGCGACCGCGTCCCGGGCGTCGTGCAGTGGAACCTCTACGACATCGACAACAAGTTCGGTGACGTGGAGTCCACGGATTCGGTGGTGGAGTACCTGAACCGCCTCCCGCAGTTCGAGGACACGGTCCCGAAGACCCTCTCGGATCCCCAGCCCGAGGTGGCGACCCCCGCGGATCCGGCCTGAGCCGCACCGCACTCTCGGAACCCCGCGGCCCGGCATCCCCAGGCCGACCCGACGACAGCCGGCACCCCTCAGCGGGTGCCGGCTGTCGTCGGGTCGGGCTGGGCTGCGGTGATGAGTGCGTTTCTGGAACACTGGCTGGACCGCCGACGAACTGCGCTCGGCCGGCCTCAGCGAACCCGAGAAGAAGCTTCGCGTGCGCAAGCGTGCAACGTGCCGGAGCACGCTGACGCCGTCGGCGTCGGCGTCGGCAAGGACTGAACAGCCTCACCACCACGGTAGCCTCTCGCCCACGGTAATGATGGTAAAGGTCCTGAACCGGCGTGACTCGTCGCCCACCTGACGCGTGCGAACGCTGTCTTCCTCATGATTTGTCCACCGGTCCAGGACCCCCACCAAGCTCGTTGAGCCAGGCGGGCGACAAAGGCTTCGCCGGCCGGGAGTTCGAACGGTTCATCACCGAGGACCTCGGCGCGCACCTGATCCGCCCGGACCGCAAAGACGAGAAGCCCCGCTTCGGGAACTTCGGCGGCATCCGGCAATGGATCGAATCCGTCTTCGACACCCTCAAAGGCCAACTCACCCTTGAACAGCACGGCGGACGGGCCCTCGCCGGAGTCTATGCCAGAGTCGCGGCCAGACTCTTCGCACTCGCCGCCGGCATCTGGCACAACTGGCACATCGACGCACCCCGCAAACGCTCACTCATCGCCTACGACCACTAAACGAATACGGACTCACTCATCTAGGCAGAGAAAGCCTTTCCGGTACGACATCGGATATCCACGACGTCGACGCGGACTGCCCGTCTTACGTCCATCGCCCAGGCCATGACGGAGGAATAATCCCAAGGACAGCGCCACATTCAGTCAACAGGGAGCGCCCAAAGCGGCAGGTCTCGATAGGCCGAAGAGCGGGCCTGCTCACAAGGTCCCTCCAATCGAAGCCGGTTGCAGCATCGGCCCTGTCGCACGAGGCGCCTTCGGTGCTGTTGGCGCTGAGAGGCAATGTCGGACATAGAGCGCCGGTGCGAACGAGTAGCCGGTAACCTCCGCCAAATCTGGCTGACAAGAGCGAAGCGGTTCCACCTTACGGGACATGACCACGTTATGCGCGACTCCGAAGCCGCGGGAAGAGCTCGGACATCGCCGCGCCCGTGAGGCGCGGCGTCAAAGGGACATTCTGGCAGGTCACCAGCTCGCCGAGGACCCCGGCGCGAGGTGGACAGGACCGCGCTTCGCCCGTTCGTTCTCCACGGTCGTCTGTGCGCCTCGCATCGGTCTAAACGTCTGCAGGACCCGTATCGGTCAATCCGTCACGGCAGGGCCTCAGGGCGCGCGAAAACTGTGCGACGACTTGATGGATGCCGCGAGGTCGGAGCGGAAGAATGCCAACACCTCCGCAGCACGAGCCGCGTCGCTGGAGGATGTCGCGACAGCACCCGCGAAGACCGTGCTGATCGCGCAGTCGGCGGGGAGGACGCCGAGGATGCGCACGCCGGGCTGCCCGACCAACTCGCTGAGCTGCTGCAGGCCGAGATCGACCTCGCCCTCGGCGAGCAGGCGCGCCACGGGCACGCCTGGACGGGCCTGCACCAGCCGGTCGCGGACCTCATCGGTCATGCCCCAGTGGTCGATCATTAGCAACAGTTCGGTTCCGCTCGGACCGGTGGAGTATCCGATGCGGGATGCCGTGCGCAGGGCGCTGCGAAGCTCATCGGCATTCGCAAAGGCCGTGCCTTCGGGACGTTTGGCTGCATCGGGGCTGCGTGTGGGCACGCCTACGGCTACCTCCGACAGGACGATCGGGGCGATGGATGCCGGATCGACGTGCCGCTCGGCAGCGAGGCGTTGGAGAGCGTCCACGGCGAGGAACACAAGGTCGAACGGCTCGCCGACGGTAACCCGCTGGGCGGCGTCCACTCCGCCGACGGATTCGAGCTGCAGAAGCGGTAGCCCCGCCGCGGCGGCAGCTTCAGCGAGGTCGGCGAGAACGTGGCGGGTGGCCATCGACGAGATCGCCCTCATGCGGCATCCTCGAAGGTCTCGGCGTCGACTTCGGCGGCAGATGCCGGTGCATAGCGCGCGCCAGAGATGGTGGCCGTGCCAATCAGCTCGCCGGCCCGCGCCAGCAGCGCGCCGTCGACAGAGATGCCGACCGCCGCCATGTTCTCGCGCAGGTGCGCGACGCTCGTTGTTCCCGGGATCGGCAGAACGTGATCGCCGCGGGAGAGCAGCCAGGCCAGTGCGAGCTGTGCGGGCGTGCAACCGGCCTCCGCGGCCAGCTCTCKCCAGAAGTCCAGCAGTGCCGCATTCGCACCCCAGTGCTCGGGCTGGAAGCGCGGCATGCTGCGGCGGATGTCGTTCGGGGCCATCTCGCCCGGGTCCTTGATCGCATCGGCCAGGAAGCCCCGTGCCACCGGGGAAAACGCAACCAGAGTCACGCCGTCCTCGCGAGTGGCGTCGAGCATGCCAAGCTCGGCATTGCGGCTCCACAGCGAGTACTCGTTCTGCACAGCCGCGATAGGGGTGATTGCCTGCGCCTCGCGCAGCCGCGCCACCGACACCTCGGACAGGCCGATTGCGCCGATCTTGCCCGCGGCGACCATCTCGGCCAGCGCGCCGACGCTGTCGCCGATCGGCACCTTCTTGTCCCAACGGTGCAGGTAGTACAGGTCGATGTAGTCGACACCGAGCCGGCTCAGCGAAGCATCGACCTGTGCGCGCAGCGTATCGGGGCGTCCATCGATGACTTTCACGCCGTCGACGGACGCCATCCCGCATTTGCTCGCCAGGAACACCTCGTCGCGGCGCCCCGCGATCGCGGCACCGACAAGTTCCTCGTTGCGGCCGCCGCCGTAAAGCGTCGCCGTGTCGAGCATCCCGATGCCTTCGTCAAGAGCCGCGCGCAGCATCGCCAGCCCCTCGCCACGCGACGGGGGGACGCCGTACGCGTGGCTCAGCGACATGCAGCCGAGCCCGGTGGAGGGCAGCCTCACGCCAGCTGCTTCTCAAGCGAGCCGAGCACGCGGTAGCAGTCGATCACCTGGCGAAGCGACGAGTTCGGCTCGCGTCCCTCGCGGATAGCCGAGATGAACTCACGATCCTGCAGCTCGATACCGTTCATGCTGACAGCGACGTGCGACACGTCGATCGACTCCTCACGGCCGTTGTAGAGATCGTCGTAGCGCGCGACGTAGGTCTCGGTGTCGCCGATGTAGCGGAAGAACGTGCCGAACGGCCCGTTGTTGTTGAACGACAGCGACAGCGTACAGATCGCGCCCGACTCGCTCTTGAGCTGGATCGACATGTCCATCGCGATGCCGAGTTCGGGGTGGATCGGGCCCTGGATCGCGTTCGCCTGCACGATCTTGCCTGCCTGGTAGGCGAACAAGTCGACGGTGTGCGCGGCATGATGCCACAGCAGGTGGTCGGTCCAGGACCGGGCCTCGCCCTTCGCGTTCGTGTTGGTGCGGCGGAAGAAGTACGTCTGCACGTCCATTTGCTGCACGTGGAACTCGCCCGAGGCGATCCGGTTATGTACCAACTGGTGCGAGGGGTTGAAGCGGCGGGTGTGGCCGACCATTGCGACGCGATTGGATGATTCAGCCGCCTCGAGCGCTGCCTCGGCGTCCACGAGCGAGTCGGCCAGCGGAATCTCGACCTGCACGTGCTTGCCGGCGGCGAGCACCGCCTGGGTCTGAGACGCGTGGAGCCCCGTGGGCGTCGCAAGGATCACCGCGTCGACGTCGTCGCGCTCGAGCACGGCGTCCAGGCCGACAACGGCGTTCGCGACGCCGTATTTCTCGGCGACCGCCTGGGTCGGTTCGAGCCGCGTGCCGCTGACGACGGTCACCTCGGCATCGGGGATGTTCATCAGGCCGTCGAGATGTTTCATGCCGAAGGCGCCTGCGGCGCCGACGACGGCCACACGGATCTTGTCAGTCATGGGGGCTCCTTTGTTGCGGATGCGGTCAGTCGGTCGGGTTCGTGAGAACAAGGTGGCCTACGGCGGTGTTCGACGCGGGCACGTGGTAAAAGCGGTGGTTCACCTCGGGGCTCTCGCCTCCGAACTGATCATCCATCGCACCGCGCGCGATGAGCCAGTCGACGAGCTCGATGCCCTCGGACCCGGCCTCGTCGACGTACTCCATGTGCTGCCATTCTGTCAGGCCCACGGGGTCGGCGATGAGGTGGTCCAGGAATGCGTTGTCCCACTCCTCGTTAATGAGGCCAGCGCGTGGGCCCTGCAGCTGGTGGCTCATGCCGCCGGTTCCCCAAATTTGTACGTTGAGCGGCTCACCGTCCCACTTGTCCAGCGCACGGCGGAGCGCACGCCCGAGTTCGTAGCAGCGACGTCCGGACGGCACCGGGTACTGCACAACGTTTACGGCGAGGGGGATGACCCTGACGGGCCATTCCTCGACATCGCCATACACGAGCGACAGCGGCACCGTGAGGCCGTGGTCTACGACCATCTCGTTGACGAGCGTGAGGTCGAAGTCGTCCTGGATCACGGACTGGGCGATGTGTGCGGCCAGCTCGGGATAGCCTTTGACGTCGGGCACCGGGCGGGGGCCATAGCCCTCGTCGGCGACCGGGTACTCCGCGCCGGTGCCGAGTACGAAGGTCGGGATGATCGAGGAGTCGAAGGCCGTGGCGTGGTCGTTGTACACCAGGATGACGACGTCGGGCAGGTTCTCCTTGGCCCACTTTCGCGTCCACTCATACCCGGAGAACACCTTCTTCCAGTACGGCTCCTCGGTCTTGCCGAGGTCCATCGCCGCGCCGATCGCCGGCACGTGCGAGGTGAATAGTGCCGAGGTGTACTGCGCCGGAGCATCCTGCCGCATCGTCTCGGCCTTCTGACCGGGCTCAGGAGGCGTCCATCCGTCGAGATCCTTGAGGCGGTTTCCCTCCGGGCGGCGCCCACCGCCGATCATCATGTCTCGGTACGCGGCCTCAGACATGCCCGTCATCGAGCCGGCCATCTGCTGGAAGCTCAGGCCGTGAGTGGCGCCGATCTTGGCCAGGAAGTAGATGTTCCCGCCCTCGGCGATGCAGGTGTTGAGGTCGATGTCGAGCACCGCCTGGCGCTGCACCGGGTTGAGAGGCCACTCGTCCAGGTACGCACCGCGGTCGGCCAGGTACCGTTCGCGGTTCTCCGGTTTCATCAGCGACATGCAGAACTGGTTTAGGTTGTAGCCCTTTCGGGCCTGCTCGGCATCAAAGATGGTGGTGCCAGGGACGTTCTTGTACGGTTTGTCGAGTGCCATGTCATACTCCTTCGGGCCAGTAGAGGCGGCGAGGATTGTCGACAAGCAGCTGCTGCTGCAGTTCCGACGTCGCCGCGATCTGCGGGATGTAGTCGACCAGAAGCCCGTCGTCGGGCATGTGGTCCTTGAGGTTGGGGTGCGGCCAGTCGGTTCCCCAGAGGACGCGGGAGGGGAACTCCTCGACTACGCGGCGGGCGAAGGGCACGACGTCGCGGTAGGCGTGCTGTTCGCCTTCGAGAGCGCGGGGGCCGGTGACGGACAGACGCTCAGGGCAGGAGACCTTGGTCCACACGTTAGTGTTCTCACGCATGAATCGCAGGAACAGTTCGAACTCGGGACCGTCCGGGTCCTTGGTCACGTCGGGCCGTCCCATGTGATCGACGACCAAGTCGGTCGGGATCGACGAAAAGAAGTCGTACAGCTCGGGCAGATCCTCGGCCTCGAAGTAGATCACAACGTGCCATCCAAGTGGCGCGATCTTGGTCACGATCTCCTCGAGCGAGTCGGTGGGCACGCGGTCGACCAGACGTTTCACGAAGTTGAACCGGACGCCCCGTACCCCGGCCTCATGCAACTCGGCGAGTTGGTCGTCGGTCACGTCACGGCGGACGGTCGCAACGCCGCGGGCGCGACCTCCGCTACGCTGCAATGCGTCGACCAGGGCCCGGTTGTCGGAACCGTGGCATGTCGCCTGTACGATGACGTTGCGGTCGAATCCCAGCTGGTCTCGCAAGGCGAACAGCTGGTCCGCCGAGGCGTCGCACGGGGTGTACTTGCGCTGAGGTGCGTAGGGGAACTGCCCGCCCGGCCCGAACACGTGGCAGTGGGCGTCTACAGAGCCCTCTGGCAGCCGGAACGTCGGTGTGCTCGGTCCGTCATACCAGTCGAGCCAGCCCTCCGACTTCTCGAAATCTCCGGTGGTATCGCCGTGTGTCATCATCAGTTCTCCACGTATTCCAGGCCGGCCTTGGCGAGAGGCTCGCGCATGCCGTAGATATCCAGGCCCAAGACGCCTTCACGGAACTTCACGCGTTTGGCTTCCTCGTTATCCTCGCGCTTCTGGCTGGCGTCTGCCACCGCTCCGACAAGCTCGCCCGGGACAACCACGACGCCGTCGACGTCGGCCACGACCACGTCGCCAGGGTTCACCACGGCGTTCGCGACCACTACGGGGATGTTCACCGATCCGAGGGTGGCCTTGACCGTGCCCTTGGCGTTGACAGCGCGGGAGAACACCGGGAAATCCATCTTCTCCAGATCGGCGACGTCGCGGACACCACCGTCGATCACCAAGCCCTTGCAGCCGCGGGCGGTCAGCGAGGTGGCGAGCAGCTCACCGAAGAAGCCGTCCTCGCTTTCGGTGGTGCAGCCGGCGACGATCACATCGCCCTCCTGCACCTGCTCGGCCGCGACGTGGAACATCCAGTTGTCACCGGGCTGCAGCAGCACGGTCACTGCCGGACCACAGAGCTTGGCGCCGGTGTAGGCCGGCCTGATGTAGGGGCGCAGGAGCCCGACTCGCCCCATCGCCTCGTGGATAGTGGCGACGCCGAACTGCGAAAGCCGTTCGACGTCCGTGGGATCCGGACGTTCGATGTTGGTGCGGACGATGCCGAGGTTGTTCAGTCGCATTTGATGGTCCTCTCAGAGTCCGCGCGCAGTAAGGGCGCGGTCAAGCCGTGGGTAGACACGGCGGGCGTTGGCTTCGAACACCTGCGCGCGCTGTGCGTCGTTCAGGTTCGTGGTGGCGTCGACGTACCGCTTGGTGTCGTCGAAGTAGTGTCCACTGCGCGGGTCGACGTCGCGCACGGCGCCGATCATCTCGCTCGCGAAGAGGATGTTCTCGGTCGGGACGACCTTGGTGAGAAGGTCGATGCCCGGCTGGTGGTACACGCAGGTGTCGAAGAACACGTTGTTCAGCAGGTGCTCCTCGATTACGGGCTTGCCCAGCGCCATTGCGAGTCCACGGAAGCGCCCCCAGTGGTAGGGAACGGCGCCGCCGCCGTGAGGGATTACGAGCTTCAACTCGGGGAAGTCGCGGAACAGGTCGCCCTGGAGCAGTTGCATGAACGCGGTGGTGTCGGCGTTGAGGTAGTGCGCTCCGGTCGTGTGGAAGGCCGGGTTGCACGACGTGCTGACGTGCACCATCGCCGGGATCTCGTACTCGACGAGTTTCTCGTATATCGGGTACCACGAGCGATCGGTCAGCGGCGGGGACGTCCAGTTGCCGCCGGACGGGTCGGGGTTGAGGTTCACGGTGACAGCGCCGAGTTCCTCGACGGCGCGAGTAAGCTCGGCAACGCTCGTCGCGGGATCCGTACCGGGGGACTGGGGGAGCATCGCCCCCATTAGGAAGTGTTCGGGATAGAGCTCGCTGACGCGGGCGCACAGGTCGTTGCAGATCCGGGCCCAGGTCTCGCTCACAGCGAGGTCTCCGATGTGGTGCGCCATGAACGAGGCACGAGGGCTGAATACGGTGACGTCGCTGCCGCGCTCGTTCATGAGCTTGAGCTGGTTGGCCTCGATGGTCTCACGGATGTCGTCATTGCTGATGCGCAGGGTCGCGGGGTCAGGAGCGTCCGCGCGTCCTTCAGTGAATGCGATCTGCAGGTCACGCCAGGCTCCGAGCTGTGTTGGAGCTGTGGTGTAGTGGCCGTGGATGTCGATAATCACGTGTGTCGTCCTTGTCACTGGGTGTAAGCGGTGCGAGAGCAGCTGCACGTCGTTGAATCAGTGCTGCCCCAAACTGACTTTAGGGGTGTTTGCCACTGTGATCCAATAGATATGCAAAGACAGAGCCATAGATAGGATCTATGAGATGACGTTCACCGACCTCAACCAGCTCCGGACATTCGTCACGCTCTACGAGCTGCGCAGCGTCACGGGCGCCGCCAGGCGACTGCACGTGACACAGCCCACGGTCAGCTATTCCCTGAAGCGGCTCAGGGAGCGGTTCGGCGACGAGCTGTTCCGTCGCGAAGGGAACGACATGGTGCCGACCGCGAAGGCGACGCAACTGTTTGGGCCCCTACACAACGCCTTGGCACAAATAGACGCGACCGTCATGGGATCGGACGTGTTCGAACCGACCGGATTCAGCGGCGAACTCGTCCTCGGACTCACCTCGATCGGCGAGCAGACGTTCCTCCCACCGATCATGACCGCCCTCGGGCGGGTCGGCGCCGATCCGCGGATTCAGGTAGAACGGCTCGATTCAGACGAGGTCGAGGGCGGGCTAATCCGCGGCACCATCGATCTGGCACTGACCGTGTCGCGGATCAGCACACCGCGGCTGTGGAGGACGCACGTGCGTTCGGTCGAATACGTGGCGCTGTCGTCCGGGTCCCATCCACTGCCCGCGACCGGGCCTGACATGTTCGAGGGGAGGCGCTTTGTGCGGGTTTCCGCCCGTGGCGGGCACGTCTATCCTGTGCAGGCGCTGACCGAACACGACTTGATGTCCCAGGTCGTGCTGACCATGGAGGAATACGGCACCGTGCCCGCCGTGCTCGAGGCGACGGATCTGGTCGTCCTGCTGCCTCGACATGTAGCGGGGGTGTTCTGCGGCTGGTTTCCCGGCCTTCGCATCGCCGAGCTGCCCTGGTCCGGGCAGAGCACGCCGGTGGAGTTGTACACGCGGCGCGAGGCCAGCCTCTCGCAGGCGCAGCGATGGTTCCGCTCGCTGGTGCTTGATGCGGTTGCGGCGGATGAATACAGGTCGTAGTCGTAAGCGTCTGCGGGCGTCTCAAAATCGGACAGGCCGCTCACGCTGCATCGGCGCAACTGAAGAGGTCGGTGGGGACGGTGCGACGCGGTGTCGCCAGTCGACCTCGAGATTGTGAGGTTCTTGTAATGAAGGCACCTGTTATTCACGGCACTGGCAGCATGACCTGGGAGAAGGCCCGACCATGTCCTGCAGGGTGCTACCACTCGCTCTTGAGAATCGGCTGGATCGTAGGCCACCTCATCGACGCGACACAGGCAGGACAGTCAGGCTTCCCATCGCCGGCCGGTCCAAGCGGAGCGCTAGCGTTTCGTCCTGTTCCAGCTGGCCTTACCCGGAGCGAACGGGCTACGCACATGGATCGACCATGACGAGTGCGGGTGGATCGTCAGAATCGCGTGCTCCCACCAGGCGCGGGCTTCGTTTGAGAGCTCCGGTAGAACCGCATCCTTGTCGGCGTCGTCCTCCGGACGGGGACGCAGCGCCTTCCAGACCAGCTGCACCTCGGGCGCCCCGGTCGGGATGCCGTCGACGTCGATCACTGCACGATCCCACGGCAGTTGCAGTCGGGGATCTCGGCGATAAACCCAGACGCGATCCGTGCCGTCCTCGACGTCGACCTGCAGTACCCATGCGCCCGTCGCGTCGTCATGGATACGGATCGGCTGCAGATCGGCATCCATATCAGCCTCTGCCCAAGGGAGAACGCCGTCGCCTGACGGAGCCCACGCGCTAAACGGCGCCGGCAGGTCTTGCACCAGTTGGGGCAGGTCGGCGATCGTCGTGCTGACATCGACATTGTCGTGCTCGCGAGTGTTAGTGCCGAGCCAGTGGTCGAGCGCCACCCCTCCGGACAGCCACCAACGCGCCGATGACGGCCCGAGCAGCTCCGCTATGACTCGCGGGGGCAGGGGTTCCCAGCGCGTCGCGAGGGTGGGTGCGGATGAGGCCATGGCTCAAGGCTACCCGTAGGCGGCGGTGGTTTGTCGAAATGGCATTGGGATCGAACCCACCTGTCCGTGAACCGTCCCGGTTTTGATGCCGCTATCTTCTGTGAGACAGATAGTGATTATGCCCAAGCAGTTCCCTTCACCCGGCCTGTGCCGGTAGGCAACAGCAGCCTCAACGGCGTGACGTAATCCGCCCATCGGCAGAGGCCCAAGCAGGGGGTAGCCCGAAAGGTTACCCTCCGATCGGAAACTCCTTTTTCTTTTTCATGCCGGCCCTGCGGGGCATGGACGACGACGGCGGGACCCCTCGCCGGAGACCCGCCGCCGTCGGACTGCCGTCAGCTGCCCCTTTTGTACGGAGACGCAGTTCAGATGGGTGTGGCGTCCGTCATGAGAATAGTGGGCTGCGCCGCCTGGGTGAGGGACGACCTGAAGATTCAGGGTAGAGGGGTGCGGAGGGTCGTGGAGTATTTCCTGATGGGCGACGCGCAGCTCGATGGCAGTGGCCAGCGGCTCGCCTGTCCCGGGGTTGCGGTTAAAGCGCGGGTGGGCGCCGCTTGAGACCTGTAGCCGGATGCGGTGGCTGCTGCGGAAGCGGTGGGCTGTCGGCCAGAGCTGGATGTGGACGGTTCGGATTCTTTCGGGGTCCGGGAGGTTGTTTCCTGGGTGCAGGCGGATGATCCCGTCGCAGAGATTTAGTGACCGGCCGTGCGGATCCACGTCGCAGAGCCTGGCATGGAAGTCTGTGTGCTCGAGGCTGGAGCGGATGTACAGTGTCGCGGTGACGGGGCCGATGACGTCGAGATCGGTTTCCAACCGGTTGCTGGTGAAGGTCAGGACGTCCGTGCCGGCTTCGAGTGTCCTGTTGTCCTGGCTGCCGGCGCCCCAGCCGACGACGCTGCCGCCAGCCGCGGGTGTCGGGTTGGCCGGGTCGTAGACGTAACGGGACGGGGGCGAGGGCGGGGCCGGCCGCATGTCGAGTATTCCGGCAGGCTGCAGGTACCACCGGGCCGGACGGCCGGTCGCCGGGGGCCAGCCGGGCAGTTCGGCCCAGTGGCGGGTGCCGGTGACCCGCACCCTGACCGGCAGAGCAGGTTCTGACGGGCGTCGGTTTCCGAGCGCGCGGTCAAGCGTGGCGAACGCATCGCGCTGGTAGGACCGGAGTGCCATGTTCCGGCCGTGAGCCGCCGAGCTGATGAACAGCCGCACGGATCGTCCCGGGCGACTTAGCGCTGCGTAGTCGGCAAGGACGTTGGGGAGGAAGAAGTCCCACCACGCTCCGGCCAGATGCACGACCGGAGGCATGTTCGAGGCGTTGGGGCGGTAATCCATTGCCGCCCAGTATTCGTCGTAACGCTCGTGCCGGATCCATTCCTGGAAGTATCCGATCCGGTCACCCGTGGCGACCCTGTCCGCTCCACTGACCGGCAGCTGGTTCGCGGCGCGCGTCAACCGGGCCTTGGCCGTGAGCGCCGACACGGTCCGGGTCCGGATAGATTGGTCCGGGCTAAACATGCTGCTCACCAGTTGGGCCCATCCGAGGGCGTTGCCGAGGGCGAAGACACCTCCGGGGTACATGAACGTGTGATAAAAATCCGATGGACCGACGTCGAGGATCGCCGCTTTCCATTCGGGTATCACCTGGGAGGCCAAGTCCCATTGGGCGTACCCGAGGTAGCTGGCGCCCCACGTGGCGAACGCGCCGGGGAACCAGTCCCGGCCCCGCATCCACTCGATGATCGCCAGGCCGTCGTCGCGGTTCATCACAAATCCGTTGAAGGTCCCGCCGGATCCGCCGGTGCCGCGCAGGCTCTGGACAAGGACCTGGTAGCCTCGCTCGGCGATCAGCCGCGACACGAGGATGTTGGCTGACCCCCTCCCATACGGCGTGCGGATCAACACCACCGGCGCCCGGGCGTCGGTCACCGGAAAATACCGGTCCGCCAACAGCACCACCCCATCCCGCGCCGGGATCGCCAGATCGCGCTGCACCCCTACGGATGGCGACCGAACCGGTGGAAGGCCAAGCAGCCAGCCCAGAAGCCGGCCAGACGTACTCACCGCCTCACTTTTCCTCCCACGAGAGGACCTCCTTAGCGGGCTGGCCCCGTTGTTCCTTCTAGAACGAACAGTGGCTCTCAGCACCAGGCGGACTCGCATAAAAAGTTTGCTGCTGAAGTGGACTGACTTGCGAGTTGCCGCTGCAGATAAGCATGCATGTTCTTCGGATACCGGGCCACTCTTTCTCCGGGACGGTTCTAAGGCCTTCGCCGCTGGTCTGGGAGAGTGGGCGGTCAAATCGCGGCTTGAAATGGCGGTTTGCGGTTCCGTCTGCGCGCGGCTGTGCGGGAACAATTTAGATGAGTCTTTCGCGGCGGGGGAGCGGTCGGAGGGTGTTGCGGTAGGGGGCCGGCATAGGTGCAGGGGCCAGACGCTTGCCGGCCGGGGCCCTCAACACCGCCCCGGACCACGGCTGGCGCTTAGATGATCCGCGGCGCGCACATCAGTGGCCGCGGGCTGAGCCAGGTTCTTGGGCACTTCGAAATCGTTAGGATGGCGGGTATGGGGCTAGGCACAGTGCTGATCTGCGGTGCCGGTATCGCCGGCCCGACCCTGGCTTACTGGCTGGCCCGGGAGGGATTCCGCCCGACGGTCGTCGAACGCGCCCGGGGACTGCGCTCCAGCGTTAACCCGGTCGATGTGCGTCGCGGGGCCGCCCAGGTGGCCGGCCGGATGGGAATCCTGCCGCGTTTGCGTGACGCGGCCACCGACGCGACCGGCTTCGCGTTTGTCACACCCTCCGGCCGCCGGATCGGTCCGCTAAGGCTGGGCCGGTCAAATCGCGGCGAGGTCGAGGTGCCCCGGGCCGACCTATCGGCGATCCTCTGTGATGCCGCCCGCGACGATGCCGAGTTCGTCTTCGGCGACTCGATCACCGCGCTGCGCCAGGACGCCGGGGGAGTCGACGTCACCTTCGAGCACGCGGCCCCGCGCCGGTTTGACCTGGTGGTTGGCGCCGACGGGCTGCACTCGAGCGTGCGCACCCTGGTGTTCGGCCCGGAGGCGGACTTCGTCCGCCACCTCGGGCTGTACGTCGCCACACTGCCGCTCGACCGCCTCGCGGCAGATCCGGCCACGATCCTGATGTACAACGCGCCGGGCCGGTCACTAACGGTGCACCCCGTGCGGGGCAGCGAGGGGGCCGCGTTCATCTTTCGCGGCCCGGACCGGCCCGGGCTCGACCGGCGCGACGTCGAGGCCCATAAGCGGATCACTCTCGACGCCTACGCCGGCTGGCCGGCACCCGCGCCACCCGTGCTGCCTGAGCTGCTCGAGCGCCTGCGCGCCGCCGACGACCTGTACTTCGACTCGGTCAGCCGGGTCCGGCTGCCGGCCTGGTCCCGCGGCCGGGTCGCGCTGCTCGGAGACGCCGCCTCCTGCATGTCCCTGTTCGGAGACGGATCCAGCCTGGCCATGATCGGCGCCACCACCCTGGCCGAGACATTGGCCGTCACCCCCGAGGACCACGCCGCCGCCTTCCGCGCCTACGAAACCCGCCACCGCAAAGCCAGCGGCCCGAGCCAACGCGGCCATACTCTCGCCTCCGCGCTGCTTGTGCCCGCGACACATACCGGCATTACCGTCCGCAACCTCACCGCATGTTTGCTCCCACGCGTGCCGACCCCACCACCGCGCTCCGCGGGATCCAAGTGACCGGCCCTGCGAACGCCTCAGCGGGGCGAACTCGAAAGCGCAACCGGCACACCGGCCCGCACCGCAGATCCTTGCCCCGGCGCGTCGGCGGCTGACGCAGATGGGCGAGTGAGCGCCGGGACGTTATTCACGCCATCTGGGGTCCGAACAGGATCTGCTGTCGGCTTTTGAGTACGTTGGGGAAGCTGCGTGCATCATCGACCGCAGCGGCACCGCCTACCGCCTGGCCCTGGATCCGAACCGCCACCTGATCCTGGGACCCTCCCGCGGCCCGGTGGAATTCCATTGGCTCCGCCACGCGTGGCTGGACGCGCAAAACGCGCACCCGGAGGGGCACCGGCTCCGGCGCTTCTACCCCGCTACCCGTCACGAAGTGGTCTCGGACCTGTTCGAAACCCTCGGCTTGGAACGCGGGACAGCACCGGCCGCGGGCGCCTGGTCTCTGAACATTGACGGCCTTGCATCACACCCGTCCAACATTCAGGAGATCGACCAAAGGCTCGCAAGCCAGGACCGGCTGGAGCAAGCCCGTGTGGAGGACCCCTTCGGACACCTCTACCGGCCCGCACGACACCGTAAACACCGGTACCTGCGGCCCGCCGCCGGATCCATCCTCTACATCGAAATCCCCGCCCGCGGCTCCATGAGTTCGCGGTGAAGACCGCGCAACGGCCGGTGTTAAGGGTCCGTCCAGATTGATGCCGGCCCGGGAAGCGCGGCCCGGCCGGTGTTATCGTCGGCAGTGAACACGACGGCGGGCATCGCGCGGAGAGGTACACATGACCACGATGAGCAGGCCGCCTGCGGATCCTTCGGCGGTGCGGCCGGGAGTCGGGGAGAACTTCAGTCGGTGGCTGCTGTTCGGTCTGCAGGACGACAAGGGCGTCCGTCAGGGGCCCGGCGCGGTGAGCGACTCCCACCTGAAGAAGCATCAGTGGTGGCCAAACCCTTCGGACTGGACGAGCTCCTGGCCCGGCTGCGCGCCGGCCAACGCCGGACCACCCAAGCTGACGAAGCGCGCGTGGTGACCACAGCCTCCTTCACTGTCGACCTGGCCCTGAGACGCGTCACCCGCAACGGGCAGGACGTGCGCCTGACCCCCACGGAATGGGGCATCCTGCAAATCCTGGTCCGGAACCCCGAAAAACTCGTCACCCAGCAGCAGTTCCTCACCGAAATCTGGGGTGCCGCCTACACCAAGGCAGCCAACTACCTGCGGGTCTACATGGCCCAGCTCCGCCGCAAGCTCGAACCAGAACCCGGCAACCCCCGCCACTTCATGACCGAGGCGGGCATCGGATACAGGTTCCAGCCCTGATCCGGCCGCCACCACTCCGGCGATCGGTCGCCGTACGTTCACCGGCGAGCGGCCCCGGATCCTCCGGCAGCCACCATCACCCGCACCGGTGGCCGCTGACCCGGCTCTGGGACCCACAGACGGTTGACCCCGCTGGCTGGCATACAGTCTGCCATGGCTGTCGGACTGAAATTGGAAATTGAGTTCTCCGGACCTGAGGGACAGCGTGCCACGTTCGGAGATCTCAAGCGTTTTGTGGCGCGCGCAGATGCAGGCGGTTGCTCAGACGAGGACAAGCTGCACATCGAGATGAACGAGAACGACGAAATCACTGGATTCTCGCTCTACCTCGATCCAAACTCCTAAAATTACCCAACGAATGCACGGTTCCCCGACTTTGACCGCAAGACAGAGATGTCTCATCAGAATTCCTGCCGGGCGCAGCCGGCCAACGATGATGGGCGAGTGACACCAGGGGATCCCGCCGCCCCCCTGTGGTCCAGCCGCAGAGTTCCCGTAGTCCGCCGGGAGCCAGGGAAGCCCCGGACAACGAATGCCCTCTGGGGCTTCCTTGGTCGTTCGACACCGGCTATAGCACGGGCGATGCGTCAGGCGTGGGCGGTTCCTCGTCGTGCAGCGAGGGGGTACGCGGCGGCGCCGATGGCGGTGTCCAGGACGATGAAGGCCAGCAGGCTCCAGCCCAGTTGCGGGCGCACAGCACAGACCCTGGCCCAGTTCGGCATTGCCGGACCATTGATCCTCGGCGGGGGACTCGGCATCAACGTCCCTCGACTTTAGGCCGACTTCCGCGACGAGCTTGCGGGTAAGGGCAACACGGATGTGCGGGGCACGCCAGCGTTGATTGACGTCTGTGCCAGGCCAACACAACCACGTGCCCGAAGGCTGCTGAGCGGCGGCGAAGTTCACGCAAGTGCCGCCATATGACTGATGAAAGTCTTCGGTCGACGAATTGCGGCCGCGAGTGCTGACAGGCCGGGCCCTGGCCTCTGACACCCGTCACTGGCGTAGCATTCAACACGTGATCGACGTCGAGCCGTTCAGCCTCGTCATGCTCTTGGTCGCGGCCGCTCTTCTTGCCGCCGTGCTGGCCCACCGCCTCAGCGCCCGGCTCCGAGTACCCGCGCCGGCAGTGTTTCTCTTGGCCGCGGCCCTGGCCTCCGATGTTATCCCTGCGTTGGAACATATCCCGGTGACAGTGGAACAACGAATTGTCACAGTTGCCTTGGTGTTCATCCTCTTCGATGGTGGCATGCACATCGGCTGGCGCCGGTTCCGCCAATCCGCCGGGGCCATTGCTTGGATCGGTATCGCCGGGACTGCAGCAACGGCCGCCGCCCTGGCGCTGACCGCACATGCGCTTTTTGGATTCGGCTGGAGCACGGCCCTGCTCATTGGCGCGGCGCTGTCCCCGACAGATCCCGCCGTGGTGTTCTCCGTCCTGGGCGGCCGGGAAATCACTGGTCGGACCGGCACCATCCTGGAGGGTGAGTCGGGGGCGAACGACCCCGTCGGCATTGCCCTGATGATCAGCCTGCTCGGTGTCACCGGAGTCGGGCTTGACGCCGTGGCCAGTGTCACTGCGGATTTCACACTCCAAATGGCCGTCGGCGCGCTCATCGGTTTCTTCGCCGGCCATGGCTTATTGGCGCTGATGCGCAAAGTTGTCCTGCCTAACGAAGCCCTGCACTCGGTGGGAACGATGGCGGCTGTAGCCTTCATCTACGCCGCAACGACCCTGCTCCACGGTTCAGGGTTTTTGGCCGTCTTTCTGGCAGGAATCATCATCGGAGACCAACGCGCCCCTCACAAACGCGACATCGAACGCTTCAGCGCCGGTATCGCCAGCCTGGCCGAAATCGTTGCATTCACAGTTCTCGGGCTCAGCGTCTCGCTCCGAGATATCCTCCGATCCGGCGAGCTGGAGATCGGGCTGGTCCTTGCCGGCCTGCTCATCCTCATCATCCGCCCCGCCCTTGTCGGATTGCTCATAACACCCATCCGGCTGCGTCGGGGCGAACGTGCATTCATCCTTCTCGCCGGCCTCAAAGGAGCCGTCCCGATCCTGCTGGGCATGTTCATCCTCAGCGCCGGACCGGCCGATGCGTCACGTATCTACTCCATTGTATTCATCGTCGTACTGACCTCGGTCGTCGTTCAAGGCACATTCGTGCCCTACCTCGCCGCACTCCTGCACGTGCCGATGCGCCACATCGACCCGGAACCCTGGGGCATTGGCCTGCGGTTCACAGACGAACCACACGGACTACACCGGCACGTCGTTGAGCCAGGATCCCCGGCAGACGGCTCCACGATAGCGGACATGGCCCTAGGCGAGTCAGGGTGGATCAGCATGATCCGACGAGATGGCCATCTCATCCAAGTCCGCGGCAATACCACACTGCGTGCCGGTGACGTCATCCTCGCCCTCTCGGATTCAGAAACTGGGCTGGCGCGACTCTTTCAACAACCCCCGTAAAGCCCCGCAGGCACATCGAACCACTTGAACGTACCCCGGCCAGAGGAACTTTCGGCTCGAGAGGCGCCGCCCTGGATCAAACGGCGTGCCTTGGCGGGCCACCAGCCGGCAATTCGCTAGAGCGGTCGTCAATAAAGAAGAGCGGCCAGAACCAGGCAATGTGGGGCTGGTTCTTCGAATCCGGTCTGGGTTCCGATTCGCTGCAACGGAATTATGGGCATCCGCTTCGCGCGGTCGGCTGTCGGGCCCCGGTCCGGCTCCGAAGGGCTCCGCCGGCCCGGGACCTGGTCTGTCTGCGACGTTTTGCATGTGGTCCCCTGACTTGCAGAAGCACCCCATGCGCCCCCAGGGCGACTGCGCCCCACTGGGCGGCAACCCTGCAGCGCTGCCCTTGACGGGCGAGGACCGTCGGCCGAGAGTGTTACATGTGAGGCGTGAGGCCGTTCGGGAGTATCTGGCGAGTGCCCTGTGGGCGATGCCGACGTGCGCCGTCGCCCTCGCGCTCATCGCGGGGGCGGGGCTCTCCGCAGTGCAGCTGGGCGCAGCGTCGCCCCTCGCCGTCCTCCTATTCCAAGGGACGTCCGATGACGCGCGGAACCTGCTCATCGGGATCGCGAGCACGATGGTCACCGTCATCGCCGTCGTGCTCGGGCTCACCGTCGTTGCCCTGCAGCTCGCGTCTACGCAGTTCAGCCCGCGACTGCTGCGGAACTTCCTGCGCGACATCCCCAACCAGGTGACGCTGAGCACGTTCATGGCCACGTTCGCGTACAGCACGGCGGGCCTCTACACCGTCGGCATCGCCGGCGGACAGCGCACCCAGGACTACCCGCGCCTCGCGGTGAGCGGCGCACTGCTGCTGCTGTTCGTGAGCATGATCATGCTCGTCTACTTCGCCCACCACCTGGCGCATTCGATCCAGGTGGACCAAGTCATGAAGCGCGTCGAGACGGCCACACTCAAGGTGATCGAGCGGTCGTTCGTCCCGGGCGACCCCACTCTTCGCATGCCAAACCCGCCGCCCGGCGCCACGGCCTTGCCGGCACCGCGGTCTGGATATGTCCAAGCCTTCCATGTTGAGGCGTTCGTCGGCGCGCTCGCGAGCCGAGGCCTCACTGCCCAGATGGTGCCCATGGTCGGCCGACACGTCGTCGCCGGGGCTCCGCTCGCCTGGGTGTGGGCGAGCGCGGGCGAAGGTCCCCTGGCCCCCGACGCTGGCGCTGAACTGCGGCGGGCGCTCGTGCAGAGCGTGCGGATTGGCTACGAACGGACCCTTGAGCAGGACGTCGCCTTCGGGATCCGGCAACTCGCCGACGTCGCGTCCAAGGCGCTCTCGCCCGCCATCAACGACCCCTACACCGCGAACCAGGCGGTCGATCATCTCGGCTCGATCCTCGCGGCCCTCGCGCTCCGGCAGCACGGTCCGCAGGCCGTGGCGGACGCGCAAGGCACCATAAGGCTGCACGTGCCGGCTCGCGATTTCGCCTATCTCGTGGATCTCGCCCTCGGACAGGTGCGGCGGTACGGCGCGAACGAACCTCGCGTCGTCCGGGCTCTGCTGCGCGTGTGCCGCGATCTCTTGTGGTTCGGCGACGCGGCCCACCACGCTGTAGTCCGGCGGTACGTCGAGACTCTCCTGAGCGATGTGACCCGGCGTGTGGCCCAGCCAGCCGATCGCGAACCTCTTCTCGCGGAAGGCGCGGCAGTGCTCAAGGCCTTCGACGTCCCGGGCGGCACGACGGGCGCCGACTAGACGACCCTTCTATGGTGGCGGGTTAAGCCATGAGTGTCTGGAGTTGGCGCAAGAGCTGTCTGGTGATGAGGCGCTTCAGGCAGCGGCGGATTTCCTGTGGGCAGCATCGGCAGGGAGGTACCGCGAGTAGTCAGACACATAGACGGCGTAGCTGATGTTGTAGCCTGCATCGAGTGAGAGTTGCACGAGGAATACGCCTGGACCTCTACGACTGGCTGCGCCGTGGCGGCGACAACTGTTAATAGGCCGAAAGCGGTTAATAGGCCGAAAGCGGTCATGCAGTGGAAATTGGTTTTTACTTGGTGGCAGTTCACACTACTCGGAGGTTCATTTGGAAACCGTCAACCAGCTCCTGGATTCGATCAAGGACGTGGGCCGCGACGCGGTGCGCGGTGGTTATTCCCGGGCGGTCTACTCGACTGCGGAACTCGACCTGAGGGCGTGGTTCATCGAACAGGCGCTCCAGCGTGGCCTGGCCGTCGAGACCGACCGCAACGGCATTATCTGGGCGTGGTGGGGCGAACCCCAGGACGGCGCCCTGGTCACTGGAAGCCATCTCGATTCAGTACCCGGCGGCGGCGCCTTTGACGGCCCGCTCGGCGTCGCATCGGCACTCGCCGCCGTCGACATCCTTATTGCCCGCGGAAATGTGCCGAACCGGTCCCTGGCCATCACGGTGTTCCCTGAGGAGGAGGGCTCCCGCTTCGGCGTGGCCTGCCTCGGATCCCGCCTTCTTACCGGAGCCATCGACGTCGACAAGGCGCGGAACCTGCGCGACGGCGACGGCAACACGTTCGCGGACGTCGCGCGGTCGAACGGGCTCGACCCCCGGCACGTCGGTCCGGATGCCCAGGCCCTGGCCCGAATCGGCAACTTTGTTGAACTGCACGTTGAGCAGGGCAAGGGCCTGGGAACGGGCGGCCCGGCCATCGCCGTCGGAAGTTCCATCCTGGGGCACGGCCGCTGGAAGCTGAGCATCAGCGGCCAGGGCAACCATGCCGGGACCACCCTGATGGCTGACCGTGCGGATCCGATGGTCGCAGCGGCGCAGATCATCGTCGCCGTGCGCGACACTGCCGCAGCCCAGCCGGATGCGCGCGCCACGGTGGGACGCCTGATGCCGGTACCCGGCGGAACCAACGTCATTGCCTCCCGCGTAGACATGTGGCTCGACGCCCGGCATCCCAACGACGCCGTGACCGCCCGGCTGATCGAATCGATCTACGGCGCCGCCCAAAGGATAGCGGCAGGTGAAGGATGCTCCGTTACCCTCACGGAGGAGTCTTACAGCGACACTGTCCATTTCGATCCCGGCCTGACCCGGCGGATCAGCGGGATCCTGCCCGGGGCTCCTGTGCTTCCTACCGGTGCCGGCCACGACGCCGGAGTGCTCTCCGCCTATGTGCCGTCCGCGATGCTGTTCGTCCGCAATCCCAGCGGCATCTCGCATTCCCCGGAGGAATACGTTGCCGACGAGGACGCCAACACCGGTGCCGAGGCCCTGGCGAATGTCCTGGAGGGGCTGCTGTGACCGGGTTCTGGTGCGAGTCGGCTGTTGTGGCCGGCGACGCTCCGGCTGACGGGAGCCCGGGCGACGACGACGGCGGTGCAGTTGACCCCGCCGCGGCGCTCGCGTCGGTGCGGCTGGACGTCCGGGACGGCCGGATTACTGCGATCACACCGGGTGCAAAGCCGCAGCCCGGCGACCACGTACTAAAGGGCGTCGTCTTTCCGGCCGCCGCCAACGCCCATTCCCACGCCTTCCACAGGATCCTGCGCGGACGCACGCACCACGGACGCGGCGACTTCTGGGTGTGGCGGGAGCAGATGTACCGGAGCGCGGCCGAGCTGACACCGGAGAGCTACGAAAAGCTCGCCAGCGCGGTGTTCGCGGAAATGGTGGTCGCCGGTTTCAGCAGTGTGGCCGAGTTCCACTATGTCCACCACCAGCCGGGCGGGGCCCACTACGCAGAACCCCATGCCATGGAGCTGGCGCTGGCCAGGGCGGCGATGGCGGCCGGGATCCGACTGACGCTCCTGGACACGTTGTATCTGGCGGGAGGGATCGATACGCCGCTGAGTCCCGAACAGTCGCGGTTCGGCGACGCTGACGTCCAGGCCTGGCTGGCGAGGCTGGCATCGCTTCGCGCCGAAATGGAGCGAAGCTTTCCCCCGGAGATGGTCGGTCTAGGGGCAGCGCTGCATTCCGTGCGTGGCGTCCCGGACAAGGACCTGGCAGTGGTGGCCAAACAACTGCCCGTAGACATGCCCCTTCACATCCACCTCAGCGAACAGCCGGCGGAGAACGAGGCCTGCCTTGCCGCCTATGGCGTCACGCCTGCCGGTCTGCTGGAGCGCCGCGGCCTGCTGTCCGGCAGGCTCTCGGCCGTCCACGCCACGCACCTGACGCCCGGGGACGTCGCCTTGCTCGGCAACGCCGGCGCCACGGTGGTGATGTGCCCCAGCACCGAGGCCGACCTCGCCGACGGGATCGGCCCGGCCCGCGCATTGTCCGACGCCGGAGCAACCATAGCGCTGGGTACGGACCAGCACGCTGTCATAGACCCGTGGGTGGAAATGCGCTCGCTGGAGCACGGTGAACGGCTCGGTTCCGGTCAGCGCGGAAGGTTTTCCCCGCAGGAACTGCTGCGGGCCGCTACGGACGGTGCCGCCCGATCGATGGCCACCCCCATCGCTGCATCTGTGCTGGCGGTCGGTACGGTCTGCGACCTGATGGCCGTGGATCCCGGTTCGGCCCGAACGGCCGGTTCCAGGGCGCTGCAGTTTCCCTTCAGCGCCACGGCCAGCGACGTCACCGACGTCGTCATCGCGGCGGAAGTGGTGGCCTCCAACGGCATCCACCGGCGACTCGGCCCGCCGGGCCGCCTCCTGACGGAGGCATTGAAGGAGTTTTCCTGAGGGGCTTGTCTGTCATGCGCCTGCGGCGCGCACAACGCACCATTCGTTGCCTTCGGGATCCTGGAGCACTTGGAACGTGCCCACAGTACCTATGTGGATCTTGCCGATCCTGCGAGCTCCGATGGCTTCGGCGGCGTCAGAGGCGGCCGGCACATCCTCCACGTGCACGTCTATGTGGAGCCGGTTCTTCCCTTGCTTGTTTTCGGGCACCCGTTGGAAGGCCAGCCGCGTCCATCCCGGCGGATCGATGAAGGACCACGCATCGCTTCGATGCACTGGTTCGCCACCGAGGACCGAGGACCAGAACTCCGCAAGTGCGGCCGGGTTTTGGCAATCCACTACGACCTCATCTACTCGTCCAATCATTTTCTGAGCCTACGGCTGCCCTGGAAAGTCCGGTGCCGAGGGCATGAGGACATCCCGGCCCCACCCCGGAGAGGTGCTTCCACAGGCCGGCCTTCGTCAGTTTTTTCGGCGGGTTGGCAGTGTCTGATAGACACTGCCAATGGGCTCAACGCCTGCGCAGCGTGGTGGTTGTGGACAGAAGAGTGGAATCCGTGAGTTCCCGATCTCAATGTGGCAAAAAGGAAGTGTGTACAAAGTACACACTTTGGGTGTCGGATCGGGTCATACCGGGGCCGGATCGGGCCGGATTCCGCATGTTTTCGGGGGAGTCCAGTGTTTGCGGGGGTGGGAATGCAGTTCGAGTCCCACCTCGGGCACAGCAACCCCCTCGTCAGAGGGGGTTTTTGCTTTAACGTGTGGACATTGACCCTGCGTGGGTCCCTCTGACATTGGCCGCGGTCTGTGGCTGGCGCCGCGGTGGCCTGTTCGGTTGTGTGGGTGGCGGGTTCAGGGCCCGGGCTAGTGGGCCCTCCGCCGGCTGGGAGGTGGGGTCATCTGGGTCTCCTTTCTGGTTGGTTGTGCCGGGCGTGGTTGGTCTTGTACGTATTCATGCCGTGGGGTTGTGGTGTTGACATGACCTGGGAAACTTTCTTGGAGATTCTTTCCCCCCGATTCGCTCCTTCCCTGTGAGCCGGGGGAGAGCTTGGCGCCCTTTTGTCTGGCAGAGGTGGCGTGCACATTGTCCACACCGTGTACGCGGGATGCCGTTGCTGGTGGGCGGCTCCCTCCGTGCCTAATTCTCCTGACACGAGTTCATGCAACCACGAGGTCTGTGTGACATGACTTTCCGGGCACTCTGGCGGGACGTCCGGTCCGTGCTACGTGGACTGTTCCAGAAGCGTCCGCGGCAGGGAGGTGTGCGTGACAGTAGTCTTCTTCCGTCGCCGTTCCTGCTGGGTAGTCAGTCATACCCGTCCATAACCGGATGCACGGTTTCGACATGACTACCTGAGCGTGCTCTTCTAACGTGGTCGTCTCGATTCCTCTGGCGCGTCGACAGAAGGCAGTATTAGCCGCGAGAGTGAGCGGCAGAGGCTGGCCGGAAGCGAAGGTCCCCGGCCGTCGTGGCGTCCGCGTAGTTGGCGAATGCTGATGCTGTCGCCTCGGCGTCGCCTCCGAGGTGCCCGGCGACGCGCCGGCGTAGTACTTTGCATGTTCCGAGCTGGAAGGCAGGTTCAGCCGGTGTTGGCGCCCATGCGGTTTTTTTCCAGCGTGACTCAGACCAGGCTCTCGTGTGGCCAAAAGCCCAGGCTGTGCCCCAGCCGACTGAAATCCGATTCGAGCCCACTTTAGCGGCAGCAATCGCAGTTTGAACGGGGACCACTTTTCGCCGTGGAAACGACCCCCATCAAGAGGCTGAAACCGCCGATCGATTTCGTGCTGGTCCTACTCGACGTTCTTTGCCGATGTTGCGGATGGTCCGCTAGGAGTTGAACTGCTTTACCTCAGGAGGAGCTTCCTTCAGCTGTTCCTTACTCGGACGCTGGGGTTTGCCTTCGAAGTCATAGGTGGTCAGCTCTGCCTGCAGGGCACGCGTCGTGAAGCGGTTGTAAAACGGACGGGATCATGAGAAAGCGCGGATGCCCGGTTCAGCGGGACCAAAATCAGCTGCTTTCCGCCGACGAAACGGCTCAAGCGATTTCGACGGCTTCTCCGCGCACTGCGATCCCGCCGAGCGGTGGAATATTAATGGTGAGTCTGCTCGGGCGGCCGACGTGGCTCCCTTGGAGCACCACCACCCGGCTGGGTGGTTCCACAAGCGATAGCAGGCGGAGGTATCCGCCGAAAGCAGCGGCAGCCGAACCCGTCGCCGGATCTTCAGTGATGGCGCCCGCCGGGAAGAGATTTCGCGAGTCAAACTCGCCCGCTCCGATCTCGCAGAGTGTCGTTACGGTACCGGCCCAGTTTTGGGCGTCCATCAGCGTACGCATGGGATCCGGGTCGAACCCGAATGAGTCAAAGGTCCTTCGGTCAGCGAAGACCAGTATTGGATGCCAGTTTCCTGCAAAGGCGAGCAGCGGAGGGTAGGCGGGGTGCAATTCGTCCCGACCCACGCCCAGCAACCCGAGCAGAGTGTCCAGAACACCTGCCGGAAACTCGGCGACGCGAGGCTCCACGCTCGTGAAGGATGCCGTCAGGGTAGCGCCCTGTCCGGCAGATTCGATCGAGACCAGCCCCACCGAAGTATCGAACGTAAAGGTCCCCGCACCGTGCAGCCTCGACAGCGCGACAGCCAGGGCAATTGTGGCATGGCCCCAAAAGGGCACCTCGGCGATCGGGGAGAAGTACCGCACGCGGTTTCGACGTGAGTCTCCGTCAATCGCCGCCCCGGTGATAAAGACCGTCTCCGCATATCCGACATCGGCCGCGATGACCTGCATCTGCGCGGCGTCGAGACGGGTTGCGTCCAAGACCACGCCCGCCGGATTGCCTCCGCCAGGGCTCGTGGCAAAGGCGGCATAGCGAAGTACATCGGGAGTCTGATTCATTGCTACATCCTCGGTGGGTTGTGAAAATACGGGCGTGGCGAAGACCAACAGGGTGAAGCGAAAAGCGACTGCAGCACTAGGGCGTGTCTCCTAATACTTTGAGCCAGACGGTGATCGCGCGAAGGACGACGGCGCCGCGGTACGTGAGGGCGAGCTTGTCGTATCGGGTGGCGAGCCCGCGCCATTGCTTGAATACGTTGAAGGCCCTTTCGACGACGTTCCGGCGTTTGTAGGCATCTTTGTCTAGACCCACAGGTCTTCCGCCCTTGCTGCCCCGTCGCTTGCGGTTCGCTTC
>NZ_JBFTZV010000025.1:0-57053 GCF_056406615.1 Arthrobacter sp. P1_B3
GACCCGCCCCATCCCGAACCCGGAGCGCACAAAACGCCGACCAGATCCGGTCTTGAAATTTAGGGGATTGGCCGCCTCCGGTTCCCAGCTTTCCGCTGGTCTCCCTCTCGGCGACTTAGAAAACAATACACCCACCCACGCCCCACCGCAACTCCACCCCACACACCCGCCCCACCACCCCAAAACCCCGCCACCACAGGCCACAACCACCCAAAAACACCCGGCCAGGGGCTCCGGCCCCGTAACCCGGCACTGTGCACTGCATCACCACAGCACCAACCGCAGCCAACAACACCGCCGCCGGCACCACCGAAAGAACACCCCCGCCGCTCGCGGCCAGGCCCCGCGGCCGGGCCCTCGATTGGCACCCGGGAATTCGCGCCCCGGCATTCGCTCCCAGGCGTTAAACGCAAGAAGGGCCGGCAACCAAACGGTTGCCGGCCCTTCTTCAAGCCACTGGCTTCAGGAGTGCTGAATTACCAGGAAGACTTTGTGATGCCCGGGAGCTCACCGCGGTGAGCCATGTCGCGGAAGCGAACACGGGAGATGCCGAACTTCTGGAAGGTACCGCGGGGACGGCCATCGATGATGTCGCGGTTACGCAGACGTACCGGAGAGGCGTTGCGGGGAAGCTTCTGCAGGCCGAGGCGAGCAGCTTCGCGTACTTCGTCGGTTGAGTTGGGATCAACCAGAGCCTTCTTCAGTTCGAGGCGCTTTGCAGCGTAACGCTCGACGATGACTTTACGCTGTTCGTTCTTAGCGATCATTGACTTCTTAGCCATGTGTTTAGCGCTCCTCTCGGAATTCGACGTGCTGGCGGATTTTGGGGTCGTACTTCTTCAGAACCAGGCGGTCCGGGTCGTTACGACGGTTCTTGCGCGTCACGTAGGTGTAGCCCGTGCCCGCGGTCGACTTCAGCTTGATGATCGGACGTACGTCCTTATCCTTTGCCATTAGAGCTTCACTCCTCGTGCCAGGATGGCGGCGACGACTACGTCAATGCCGCGTACGTCGATGGTCTTGATGCCACGAGCAGAGACCTGCAGCGTGACGTTGCGGCGCAGGGACGGAACCCAGTAGCGCTTCTTCTGGATGTTCGGGTCGAACCGGCGCTTGTTGCGACGGTGCGAGTGCGAAATGCTGTGTCCAAAGCCCGGCTCGGCTCCGGTCACCTGGCAGTGTGCTGCCATGACGACTCTCCTCAAAAAATAAATGAAACGGCTAACGGAGTTCCCGCTGACCGTGCGTTGGGCGGCGTCCGCATCCGGCTCCCGCCCCAATCACCGGGTCCGCGGGATTCAGGCAGACGGCGCAAACCGTCTGGTTTCCTCACTGCGGCGAAGATTGTGGGCCACGGGCACCTGACGATGGCGGTCCGTTGGACAGCCATTGCGAAGTGCCGGGATGCTGGGCGAATACAGGAATGCGCGCAACTTGAGCCCCTAACTACCGGCCTCCAAGACCGTCGATTTCTCTTCACGGGTCCTGCCAACCGGAGCAATTGCGCACGCTCCGCGCCACCTAGCGCCTACCAAGTCTACGAGTTCGGCGAATTAAAGACCAATCCGTCACTGAATGGTGTATAGGGCAGCAGCCGTCGGCCAGCCCGGGCAGTGGGCCGGAACCCTCCGAGGTCATATGCCCGACGAAGCAATTTCACAGCCAAATGATAGGCAGCGAGGCGATTCTGGGTCCATGAACACACAACTTCTGACGAGCCGACCCGAGGTTCGCCGCAGCTCCCGTGGCGCTGTGAACCCCTTCAGGGGGCAGCACCGGCGGCGGTTGCTGAGAGCGGATCTGCTGACGGTTCTTTTCTGGGCGTCCCTGGCGGGCGCCATCGCTTTGTGGCTGGCCGACGGCGGCATGGCCGGCTTCTCGACTCCAGCCGGCTCCTTCACCGCGTTGGGGATTGTGGCCGGCCTCGCCGGCATGGACCTGGTGCTTCTCATGCTGCTTCTGGCGGCCCGTATCCCGCTCATCGACCTCACAGTCGGCCACGACCGCGCCCTTGAGTTCCACCGCAAGCTGGGCAAGCCTGCCTTGTACCTGCTGCTCGCGCACGGGATCCTGATTGCGATCGGCTACGGCATGGCGGAAGGGCTGGATCCTGTCAGCGAGGCGGTTGCGCTGTGGGTCCTCGTGCCGGACATGTGGCTGGCCTACATTTCCATGCTCCTGTTCATCGCCGTCGTCGTCACCTCCCTGGTAGCCGTCCGACGGCGGTTTCCGTACGAATTCTGGTACGCCGTCCACCTCCTGACGTACGCGGCGGTCCTGACCGCGCTCCCCCACCAGTTCAGTGTGGGCGGCCTCTTTGCCGAAGGCACCTGGCAGCGCTGGTACTGGCTGGCACTGTGCATCGGAACCGGCGCCGCCCTGCTCTACTACCGGGTGGCCCAGCCGCTGGCAGCAACGTTCAGGCACCAGCTGACCGTCAGGCGGGTGGTACGGGTGGCCCCCGGAGTGGTGAGCATCGAGATGTCCGGCCTGCGCCTGGACCAGCTGGCAGGCAGCGGTGGCCGGTTCTTTATCTGGCGGTTCCTGGCTCCCGGACTGTGGTGGCACCCGCATCCGTTCAGCCTGTCCGCCGATCCCGTCAGTTTCGACGCCGCCGGCGAAGGGACGCTGAGGATCACGGTCCGCAACCTGGGCGCGGGTTCGGCCCAGCTCGCGTCACTCAGGCCCGGCACCAAGGTGGCGCTGGAGGGTCCGTACGGGCTGTTCAGCACGGCCGCGCGGAGCCGCAACCACGTGGTCATGGTCGGTGCCGGGATAGGCATTACCCCAATCCGTGCCCTGCTGGAGAGCACGCCATTCCAGCCCGGGAACGCCACTGTCATTCTCCGCGGCCACAGCGAATCCGAGCTTTACCTGGGCGAGGAAATCCTCGACCTCTGCCGGCAGCGGGGAGCCACGCTCTTCCATCTGACCGGCTCCCGCCCGGCCGGCGTCCGGACCTGGCTGCCGGAGAGTTCCGCGCGTGCCGGCCACCGGCTGGCCAGTTTTGACCCGCACGTCGCCGATGCAGATGTCTACGTCTGCGGGCCCGCCGCCTGGGCGCAAAGCGTGCTTGAGGACGCCCGCGCCGCCGGCGTCCGGGAAGACCAACTCCACTACGAAAGGTTCGACTGGTGAGAACCCGCGCAGCAGTTTCAGCAGCCCTGGCCTCCGCCGGCATCCTCATCGCAGGCTGGCAGTCGGGCGTCCACACGGCCGATACAAGCAGCTCCGTCGCGAGCGCGGCGACTGGCACCACCGGCGCCGAAGCGCTCGGCACGGACGACTCAACGGCTTCGTCCGGCTCGTCGGGCGCGGGCACTACAGGCGCCTCGGGCACCACGGGGGCCTCGGCCAAGGCAGTGGGGACGTACGCCGGCTCAGTCGTCCAGACCCGGTTCGGCTCCGTCCAGGTGCAGATCACCGTGCAGGCCGGAAAGATCACTGACGTCACGGCGCTCCAGCTGACCGATGCTGAACGCAAGTCCGTACAAATCAGCAACCGGGCGGCCCCGCTCCTGCGCGCCGAGGTGCTCCAATCCCAATCCGCGGACGTGCAGACCATCAGCGGTGCCACGGTGACTTCCGACGCGTACTTGAACTCCCTGCAGGCGGCCCTCGATGCAGCCAACCTCTGAGCTGGGCGGCTCTGCCCTGAAGGCCAGGACCTTTGGCTCCATGGGCACCGTCATCAGCCTGACCGTTCCTGCCGGGGCCGTTCCGGGAATAGCGGGGGACGGGGAGCGCGAACTCGACGCCACAGCTGCCGCCGTCGAACGGGTGTTTGCCCGCGCGGATGAGACATTCAGCCTGTACCGCCCCGATTCGGAGGCCAGCCGGCTAGCCCGCGGGGAGCTTTCTCTTCGGGACTCATCCGCCGGGATGCGGGATCGCTACGCCGAGGCGCTCAGCTGGCGGCTCATGACGGAGGGCTCATTCTCCCCGGAACGGCCCGACGGCGTGCTGGACCTTTCCGGGATCATCAAGGGCCACGCGATCGGGCAGGCCGGTGAGGCGCTGCGAAGCCGGGGGATGACTGATTGGTGCCTGAATGCCGGCGGTGATGTGCTGGTGATGGGCTCGCCCGTGCCAGGCAGCGGAGCTTCGTGGGCGGCCGGCATCGTTGATCCGCTGGACCGCTCGGCGCTGCTTTCCGCCTACGGACTGGGCGGGCCAGGCACCCGGCGGGCCCTTGCGACGTCGGGCTCGGCGGAGCGGGGTGACCACATCTGGACTGCGGGCTGCTGCGGAGTCGAGTTCACCCAGGTCTCCGTGGCCGCGGCAGACATTGTCACGGCCGATGTGCTCGCGACGGCGATCGTTGCGGGCGGGACCGCGATGCTGCACCGGGCCACTGACGGCTGGGACGTCGATGTGCTCGCCGTCCGCCGGACCGGGGAACTGCTCGCAACGCCGGGATTCCGCGCCTAGGTTGCCGTTCTAGACGTGGGTTAGCTGGCCGTACTTCGGCTCCAGGCCGTCGCCGGACGACTTGCCGGTGACGCGCCGGACAACCCACGGGCCGGCGAATTCGCGGACCCATCGGGCATTCGCACGGATGGCGTCCATGCGGCTCAGTTCAGGTACCGGAGTCATGGGCGGGACGTCTATCGAGTGCTCGTGGGCCAGGACCGTGAGGAAGCGCTTGGCCATGTTCGCGTGGCCGGCGGCGGACATGTGCATCCGGTCCGTGGCCCACATGCCCCAGTCGTAGTACTCGCTGAAACGCCAGTAGTCGACCAGCAGGGCGCCGTGGTCCCCGGCGATGCCGCGAACCAGTTCGTTGTAGATGGCCGTGCGGCCGCGCATGGTGCCGAAAATTTTGGAGCCCCGCGCGTCGAAGCCGGTGAACATCACCACAGTGGCGCCAGTGGCCGTGAGCTTGCGGATCCCGGCGTCGTACTCGGCCAGCAGGTCATCGATGTCGACCTTGGGCCGGAGGATGTCGTTGGCGCCGGCGTAGATGCTGACCAGGGTGGGTTGGAGTGCGACGGCGGCATCCACCTGTTCGGCCATGATCTGGCGGAGTTTCCTGCCGCGGATGGCAAGGTTCGCGTACCCGAAGCCCGGATCGGCAGCGCCGAGCCCCTCTGCCACCCGGTCCGCCCAGCCCCGGACGCCGTTGGGCCGGGTGGGGTCGTCGTCGCCGACGCCTTCCGTAAAGGAGTCTCCAAGGGCTACATAGCGGGACGTGAAATCCATGGTTCAAGTCTGCCAGCAGTTGCCGCGAGCAACAAAGACGGGGCTGCCCGACGGCGGCGCAGTCAGCGTCGCGCTTAGCTGTCCCGCAGGATCCAGTGGTCGTCGTCGAGCCGGCCGACGATTTTTTCGCCGATCCGGGCCAGGTCCGCGACGTCCTGGGGGCTCAAGGCGTCGAGGAACAGCGACCGGACGGCCTCCACGTGGCCCGGGGCGAGCTTCACAATCGTCTCCATGCCGGCTTCGGTCAGGTGCGCCGTGGTGACGCGGGCGTCGCCGGGGTGCGGCCGGCGCTCAAGCCAGCCGCGGTTCTGCAGCTTGGTGACCACATGGGAGAGCCGGGACAGGGAGGCGCTGGTGCGCGCCGCGAGCTCACTCATGGGCAGGAAGCGCCCCTCGGCCTCGGAGAGCATCGCCAGCACGTTGTAGTCGAACAGGGAAAGCTTGCCCGCGGCATGGAGCTGGGTGTCCAGGGCTGCTGGCAGCATGGTGTTGATGCTGAGCTGGGCAAGCCAGGCCCGGCGTTCGTCGGCGTTGAGCCAGCGGGGTTCGGTCATGGCTACATTCTAGGAGACTGGAAGCTTGACGATTCAACTTCAGGCTGGGGAATTCCAGAAAAGTTCCCGCCTGTCCGCGGCCTGCTACCGGTAGGCTGGCCGCATGTACGTAGTCTCCCTGACATACAAGGTCCCCGACGACATTGTGGAGTTCCATCTTTCGGCGCACGTGACGTGGCTGCAGACGGCCTTCGACGAGGGTGTCTTCATGGTCGCTGGGCGCAAAATCCCCCGCACCGGCGGCCTGTTGCTCTCCAACGCGGACCGGGCCAGCCTTGACGCTTCCCTGGCCAAGGACCCTTTCTACGTCAATGGTGTGGCTGATTTCGAAGTCATGGAGTTCCACGCCAACAGGGTGGCTCCGGGCTACGAAAACCTGCTGGACAGCTGAGCCCTGGCGGCTACCCGGCGCCCGCCTGGCTGCCGTCGCGCTGATTCTGCAGCAGCTTCTTCAGGCCACCCTTGCGCGGGACCTTCACGGGTTCGGGCCAGCGCGGCCGGAGCTGGTCGCCGAGGGTGACGCCGCGGAGCTTGCGTCCAAACAAGGGCAGCACCCAGTCGTGGACCCAGCGGCGCTGCCGGCGTTCCCACTCCCGCCAGCCCGGTTTCACCTGCGGCTCCCACTCCTTGGGCTTGATCTTGTGGGGCACGCCGAGGTGGTCCAGGACCTGTGAGGCAAGGTATTTGTGGCCTGCCTTGGACATATGCAGCCGGTCCAAATCCCACATCCGCGGGTCATGGAATGCGTCGAAGCACCAGTAGTCCACCAGCACCGCGCCGTAGCGGCCGGCGATCTCGCGGACGCGCCGGTTGTAGAAGGCGTTGCGTTTCTTCAGCGGCTCCAGCAGCGCGGAGACCTTGACGTCGAAGCCGGTGAACAGCACCAAGGTTGCCCCTGTGCCGGCGAGCGCAGCCACCAGGGTCTCGTAGTCCTGCATGAGGGAGCCGATGTCGGTGCCGAAATCCAGGATGTCGTTGCCGCCCGCGTACAGGGTGACGAGGGTCGGCTCCATGGCCAGGGCGGGACCGAGCTGTTCGGTGATGATGTGGCGCAGCCGTTTGCTGCGGATGGCCAGATTGGCGTACTCCCACCCCGGCTGCGCTTTGGCCAGCTTTTCCGCGACCCGGTCCGCCCAGCCCCGCACGCCGTTCGGGAACCGCGGATCGTAGTCCCCCACGCCCTCGGTGAAGGAATCCCCCAAGGCAACGAAGACCCGCCGCCCACCTCGATCCGGAAGCAAAGGAAATGAACCCACCCAACCAAACTACCCACCCCAAAAAGCGGACAGGGAAAGGGAAGGTTAACCCAAGGTGATAGGCCCAGCGAGCGGCGGCCATGGTGAGTGTCGTTTGTCCCACACGGGGCGCACCGAAGGTGAGCCGGCCGCAGGACCGCAATCGCCGCTTTGCAAAGGAGCGCACCGAACGTGAGCCGACCGCAAGGCCGACGCCGGTGCTTTGCGAAGGAGCGCATCGCCGACTGAGGCCGCCCGCGGCCGAAGGAGGTGTCTAAGCGACGGCAAAGCAGCGGTGGCGGGCGAAGCCCGGAAGAACTTGCGGGAGCGTCGCAGCGGGAACCGCGAAAAGTGCAGGAGCGTCGCAGTGGGAACCGCAGAACCTGCGGGAGCGTCGGTTTACAGCTCGGCCTTGCCCTGCCGCCAGTACCCCATGAACGCAACCTGCTTCCGGTCGATCCCCACGTCCCGCACAAGGTACCGGCGCAGCTCCTTGACGGTGCCCGCTTCGCCGGCAATCCAGGCGTAGAACGGCAGGGCGCCGGCGGGCTTGTCAGGGTTTTTGCTGGCTCCGATCGCCGCGGCGTCCATCCGGGCGGGGGTCTCCCAAAGGATGTCCCGGTCCACGTTGACGTCATCGGGCTCCGGCCCGGCCCCGCCGGCGGCGGCCTTGATGCCTACCCAGCCAGGTTCGGGAACAGCGGCGCGGACGGCTTCCTGCAGGAGTTCGCCGTGCGGGAGTGAGCGGCCAATCGAGGCGCCGCGTGCCAGCCAGGTGATTTCGACGTCCGCGTCCGACAACAGATCCAGGAAGTCGCCGGCCTCGGGGACTTCAAGGAACGCGTGCCCGCTCATGTACGGCGGAAGGCTTTCCAGGATGGCGCTGATGGCCGGAACGGCAGTCTCGTCACCTGCAAGCAGTACCCGCTGGGCCAGGCCCGGCCGCCATTCGATGCCGGAGTAGGTCTCCGCCGTGACACAGTGCGCGGCCCGGTTGTTGGGTCCGATGATGGTGAGGGCGTCCCCCGGCTTGGCGTTCAGGGCCCAGTTCGCGGCGGGTCCGCCGTTGCCGGCGGCATCGAAGTGCAGCACGAAGTCGACGTCGATCTCCGGGTAGACGGCGTCGAGGCGTTCCTGCCGCACGGTGTAGGTGCGCATGGAGCCGCGGATCGCGGGATCCATGGCCAGCCATTCCTGGTACCAGCCGGACTGCTCCATCGCGAACACCGGCAGCGGCAGCGCCGTGCCGTCCTCGGCGAGGGACGGGATCATCAGTTTCACGCGTAGGTCCAGGGTTCCCCCGTGGACGCCGAAGTCACGCAGCGAGTACCCGCCGAAGGTGACGCGGCGGAAGTTGGGGCTGAGCTGCTGCACCGCGGCGACCGTCACGTCGAACGCCAGGGTCATCGGCTGGGTGGCCGGTTGGTCCCTGACCGCCGAAGGCGCGCGGCGTGCCCGCGCCTGGTTGAGGTCTACTGTCGTGCTGTCTTTTGCCTTGCTGCTAACTGCCCTCATGGGACCAACTCCAGGGTTGCTGTTTCGGCTTGTGGGAAATCGGTGTGGTGCCGGCCGAGCGGAATGATCAGTGGCGTGCCGGAAATGGGATCGGGCAGCACCCGCGAGTCGAGGCCGAAGACGTCACGGACCAGGTCCTCGGTGACCACGTCGGCGGCGGTGCCCTCGGCCACGATCCTGCCGCCTTTCATGGCGATCACGTGGTCCGCGTACCGGGCCGCCAGGTTCAGGTCGTGCAGGACGATTGCCACGGTGGTGCCGCGTTGCCGGTTCAGGTCGGTGACCAGGTCCAGGACCTCCACTTGGTGGGCCAGATCCAGGTAGGTGGTGGGCTCGTCGAGCAGGAGCACCTCGGTTTCCTGGGCAAGCGCCATCGCGATCCACACGCGCTGGCGTTGCCCGCCCGAGAGTTCGTCGACGTTCCGCCCGGCGAGTTCCAGCGTTTCGGTGGTTTCGAGCGCCCGCTGCACGGCTAGATCGTCGGCTGCGCTCCAGCTGCGGAAGAAGCCCTGGTGCGGGTAGCGGCCGCGGCCCACGAGGTCCCGGACCAGAATGCCGTCCGGGGCGGTGGGGTGCTGCGGGAGCAGGCCGAGGATGCGGGCGAGTTCCCTGGCAGGGCGGGAATGAATGTCCTTGCCGTCGAGGGTCACGGTACCGCGGGCTGGCTTCAGCAACCTGGACAGGCCGCGCAGGAGCGTGGATTTTCCGCAGGCGTTGGCGCCCACGATCATCGTCACTTTGCCCTCGGGGATCTCCGCCGTGAGGTCTTCCACCACCCGGCGCTGGTCGTACTGCAGCGTAAGGTTCTTGGCGTTGAGAACTGCCATGTCAGGCGTCCTTTCGGTTGGCTGTGACCAGGAGCCACAGCAGGAACGGGGCTCCCAGCGCGCCTGTGACCACGCCGACGGGAAGGACCGTGCCGTCCAGCAGCAGGGGGGCGATGTTGGCGGCAAAGTAGTCCGCGGCGAGGACAATCAGGGCGCCGACGAACGCGCCGGCCGGGAGGCTCGACTTGCCGGTGAAGCGGCGCGCGATGGGCCCCGCCAGGAAAGCCACGAAGGCCACGGGCCCGGCTGCTGCCGTGGCGACGGCGGCCAGGGCGACGGCAGCGGCCACCACGCCGAGCCGGGTGATGCCAACCCGGATGCCGAGTCCGGCGGCGGCATCGTCACCCAGTTCCAAGATCCGGAGGGGGCCGGCGAGGACGGCGACGGCGGGCATCAGGGCCAGCAGCGCGAGTGCCAGCACACTGGCGCGGTCCCAGCTGGCGGAGTTCAGGGATCCGTTCAGCCAGATCAGGGCTTCGGCCGCGGTGCGGATGTCGGCCCGCGTCATGAGGAAATTGACCACGGCGTTCAGTGCCGCGGCGATGCCGATGCCAGCCAGGATGAGTCGGCTCCCGGCTGCGTTGCCACGGTTGCTGCCGCCTGATCCGAGGGAACCGCTCCGGGAGATTGTGTAGATCAGGACGGCTACTGCCATGGCCCCGCACAGCGCCGCGCCGGAAACGGCGGCGCCGGAGGCCCCGAAGACGACGATGGCGGTGACGGCGGCCGCGCTGGCCCCGTAGCTGATGCCGATGACGTCGGGACTGGCCAGCGGGTTGCGCAGCATGGTCTGGAACAACGTGCCCGAGAGCCCGAAGGCAATCCCGATCATGGTGCCGACGACGGCCCTCGGGAGCTTGTTCTCCATCACGATGAAGCTGGCGCCGGGGATTTTCCCGCCACCGGTGAGGTGGGCCGTGAGGATCCTGAAGAAGTCCGGGATGGTGACGGTGTAACTGCCCAGCAGGATGCTGACGGCGAGGAGCACCACGACGGCGAAGGCGAGGAGGGCCGTGCGGCTCATGAACCGGGCATTGCCTGCCAGTTGGCGCTCCACGGGGGCGTTGTCTCCCAGCTCGTGCCTGACGTTGGCGAGGTCTGCCCTGCTCACAGCCCTGCCCCTTTCCCGCGGCGGACCAGCCACACGAAGACGGGCGCACCCACCAGGGCTGTCATGATGCCCGCGGGGACTTCGCCGGGCAGCAGGATGACACGGCCCACCACGTCCGAGAGCAGGAGCAGCACGGGCGCCAGGACCAGCGAGAAGGGCAGGATCCAGCGGTAGTCCGGGCCGGTCAGGAAGCGGACGGCGTGCGGAACCACCAGGCCGACGAATCCGATCGGGCCGGCCAGTGCCGTGGCCGAACCGCAAAGCAGCACAATGCCCAGCGCGGTGATGCAGCGGGCCAGGCCGACGCGCTGGCCCAGGCCGCGGGCAATGTCGTCCCCGAGGGCGAGGCTGTTCAGGATCCGCCCGGTGAACAGGACGATGAGTGCCCCGGCGGCCAGGAACGGCAGCCCGGGCAGGACCACCGACCAGTCCCGGCCGGCGATCCCGCCGACCTGCCAGAAACGGAACCGGTCCAGGGTGTCCTGGCTGGAGACCAGGACGACGTTCATCAGCGAATACAGCCCCGCACTCAGGGCCGCGCCTGCCAGTGCCAGCTTGACCGGCGTCGCCCCGTCGCGTCCTATGGACGCGATCAGATAGACCACGACGGCGGCGGCTGCGGAGCCGATGAACGCGAACCAGATGTAGCCGGTCAGGGCCGAAACGCCGAAGACGTAGATCCCGGTGACCACGGCGAGGGCGGCGCCGGCGTTGACGCCGATGATGCCGGGGTCGGCGAGCGGGTTGCGGGCTACCCCCTGCATGGCCGCGCCCGCCAGCCCGAGTGCGCCGCCGGCGAGCAGGCCCAGCACGGTGCGCGGGATGCGGGCGTGGATGACGGCGTGGTTGCCGTCGGTGGGGTTGAACTGCGTCAGCGCCTGCCAGACCGTGCCGAGTGGAACCCCGCGGGCCCCGACAGCCAGCGACGCTGCACAAACCAGAACAAGTACGACGACGGCTGCCAGCAGCCAGGCGGCCTGCTTTGCGGGGGCTTTCTTCCCGGTGGGGGCCGGGGGTGCGCCGGGCGCACTGGCGGCGGGCGCCGTCGTCGTACTGTTCGTCATGGGGGAGGGTGTTACTTCGCTGCGGTGACTTTGTCCGCTGCGGTGGCCAGTTGCGGCAGGAACGTATCCAGTGACCACGGCAGGCTCAGCGGCGAGGAAGCGGAGATGGACAGCGTCAGGGTGTTGTCCGAGTCGGCAACCAGGGCGCCGCTCTTGATGGCCGGGATCTGGCCCAGCAGCGGGTCAGCCTTGATGGAGCCGGCGGTGGCCGCATCCGGCACCCAGGTCACGAAGATGTCCGAGTTGAGTTCGTTGGCCTTTTCGGCGGACCACGGGATGAAGAATTCCTTGGAACCCTTGGAGTTGTCCTCCACAACGGATGCGAGCTTCATGCCGATTTCGCTGAGGAAGCGCGGGCGGTTGTCGTTGGCCGTGTAGACGTTGACGCCGTCGCTCTTGTCCGGCTCCAGGTTGCCGTAGATGAAGGATTTTCCGGCGATCTGCGGGTACTTGGAGACCTTGTCCTTGATGGTGGCCTCGGTGTCGGAGACCAGCTTGGCGGCGTCGGCTTCCTTGCCGAGGGCCTTGCCGATGATGGTGGTGGAATCCTGCCAGGAGGTACCGTAGGCGACCTCCTGCTGGGCCACGACCGGTGCGATTTCGCTGAGCTTCTTGTAGTCCTCCTCCGTCAGGCCGGAGTAGGCGCCGAGGATGACGTCCGGGTTGAGCTTGGCGATCTCGGTGAAGTTGATGCCGTCGGCCTCGGAGAACTGGACGGGGGCCTTCGCCGAGCCGAAGCCTGCGCCGAGCTTCTCCAGCGCGGCGTCCTTCCACGGCGTGGAGCCCTTGTCGTTGCCGCCCCATTCGTTCTTGGGGACGCCCACGGGAACCACTCCGAGGGCGATAGCGACGTCGTCGTTGACCCAGGAAACGGTAACCACGCGCTTGGGCTGTTCCTTGATGGTGGTCTCGCCGAAGAGGTGCTTGATGGTGACCGGGAAGGCGATGCTGACCGGCTCGCTGGGGGCGTCCGCCGCCGTCGAACTTGCCGGCCCGGTGGAGCAGGCGGTCAGGGTCAGCGCGACGGCGGCCAGAAGAACCGCGGCCCGCCCTGCGGTCTTGCGGAGGCGGCGGCCGGCCGGGCGGCCGGCGGAACGGGGGAAGACGGCGGAAGCCACGGAACTCCTTAGGTAAGTGATGCAAACCTAAGTAAGGCTAGCCTATCCTTTGAGCAATTAAGAAAGGTTTGAGTAACGTAATTGTCTCAATCGGTGGTGCGGCACCAGATCCAGCCGCCAAAAAGGCAACGCGGGGAGGGTTGTGTCAGCGCAGGACGATGTCCACAGGGTTCGCCTCGGACCGCCAGGAGCCCTCCATGCCTTGACGTGGGGCAATCACCGGGGCGGTCAGGACGCCGGAGCGGTTGGTGCGCTTGTCCCGCAGGATCTCCGTCACCGACCCCAGGTGCCGGGAGAGGTCAATCACGTTCTCCGGCGCGGCCAGCAGCAGCTGGAAGCCGAACTCGTGCAGCGCCTTGATGCCGGCGCCGGCGAATTCCTCGGAGGCGAGCACGAAGGCTTCGTCCATCATCACGGTGCCGTAGGTAGTGAAGCCCTGTTCGGCGATGCCCAGCTGGTAGCTCAGCGCCGCCGCCATAATGAACGCGGTGAAGCGCTGCCGCTCGCCGCCGGACATGGAGCCGGTGTCCGCGTGCATGTAGACCTCGGTCTTCTTCGCACCCTTCCCCGCCCCCTTGGGGCCGGCGCCCTGGGCACCGGTACCCTGCACGTCGCGGTGCTCCTTGCACTGGATGAACAGATGGCCGCGGACGTCCAGCACCTCGGCACGCCAGCGCCGGTCCTCGGGAGTCTGCGAGCCGAGCCGCTTCACGAGCGTTTCGAGCGACTTGTAGCGGGTGGTGAGCTCGGCGTCGGCGTCCGTCTCCGCCCCGGACACGGCGGCGGACGCCGCATTGACCGGCTTGCCCGGCCTGGTGTGCCGGACCTTGAGCGCGTTCTGAATGGCGTCCTTGAACTGCTTCGCCGTCGCCGGCAGCGTCTGTTTGATGTCGAGTTCCAGGAAGCTGCCCTCGTGGAAGTTGACCTCGGACAGGATCCCGTTCAGCGGCAGAATGCGGCTGGTGATGGCGCGGCGCTCCTCGTCCAGAAGGTGCAGCAGGGTGGAAAAGGATTCGTGGGTCCGCTGGTTGAAGAACTGCCGGAACTCGGCCTCCTGTGCGGGCAGCCCGTCGCTGACAATCGCGTGGTAACGGGATTCGAACTCCCCCGCGGCGCCGATTGACGTGCCGTGGTCCGCGGAAATCGCCGTGCCCCATTCGCGGACGAAGCCCTCGAAAATCCGGGTGAGGCGCTCCGAGGTGGCCTGCCCGCGGGACTCGGCCCCATGCAGTTCTGCAAGGAGCCTGGTGCGGACCTGGTTGGCGAGGTTGTCGAGCTCGTGCATCTCCAGGACGTCGCCGAAACCGGTGAAGTACGGTTCCAGGGCGGCGACGCCGGCGTCCGACGGCGGCGCCTGCCCCAGCCGGTTCCGTGCCGCGTCGAGCAGCGAATCAGCGGCGGTCATGCGCGCATCGAGGGCCTTGTACTCGCTCTGCAGCACGGCCGCGGCCTCAGTGCTGGACTGGTGCTTGTGCCGCGCGGCTTCGATGCTGGCGCGCAGCGGTTCGAGGTCCGCCTGTGCGGCGAGGGCATCCTTGAGGCGCTGCTCGATCCGGGCGAGCTCCTCCGCGGCCACCGCTGCCGAGACCTGCTCCCAGGGCCGGTGGTCGTCGGCCACACGGCGCAGGGCATCGAGCTGCCGGGTCATGCCCTGGTGTGACTCTTCCCGGGTTTGCGCCAGTTCGGCAGCCTTGGCAAGTTCCTGTTGCAGGTCCTCCACCTGGGCCGCCACGAGTTCAAGCTTGGCGGCGTTGTCGAACCCGAGGACGTAGTCCTGCCGTGACGTGAAGCGGTCATCCTTTTCCACCGTGTGGCGGTTGCGCTTGACCACGCCGCCCAGGCTCAGGCCCTTCTCCAGGCCGGCGAGCTGGTCCGGGTCTTCCACGCACGGGTAGGCGAAGTCGAGCGCAATCCGTTCGCGGAGCCAGGCACTGGCCTGCGCAAGCGCCTCCGAGTGGGGTCCGGCGTCGGTGAGGAAACTGAGCTTGGTCAGCAGATCGCCATCGGCCACGTCCTCGACGGCCAGCGCGCCGCCGGCCAGGGGCCGCGAGACGTCCACGGCACGCAGCGCACCGCGCACGGAGTGGTCGTTGAGGAACCGGGTGACTGCCGCGAAGTGCTCTCCCGGGACCAGCAGCGTGGTGGCCAGGCTCCGCAGCGCGCGCTCGGCGGCCGGGCGCCACTGTTCCTGGCCCTCGGCGAGGTCGATCAGCTCGCCGCCGAAGGGCATCTGCTCCTCGGGCACGCCTGTGGCGGCCGCAATGGCGCTGCGGTTTTCAATGCTCGACGGCGGCAGCAGCGACTTGCGCGTCTTCAGCGAGACAAGCTCCTGCTGGGCCGCGGCAAGCTCGCGCTTCCTGGTGGCGTGGCCGTCAAAGGCCTCGAAGCGCAGTTCCTTAAGCGCCTCGGAATCGTCCTGGAGCTCGGCCGAGCGTGCCGCGGCGTGCTCATGGGCCTGTTCCCAGCCGGCGGCCGACCACTGGAGTTCGAGCCCGGCGTCGGTCAGCGCCTTGCGGGTCGCTTCCTCCACCTCCTGCCGGAGCTTGAGCCCCACCCGGGCGTTCTCCCGGGACTGCTCTATCGCGGAAATCGCATTGCCGCCCTGGTTGTTGTACTCCCCCTCCAGCTGGCGCAGTTCCTTGGCGAAGCCATCGCGGACAGCACGTTCGGCGGCAAGGTCACTGGCCTTCGCCTGGGCGAGCTCTTTCAACCGGGCCAGGGTCTTCTCACGGACCGTGACAGCGAGCTGCTGCTTATAGGCCTCGAATTCCTCGCCGGACAGGTCCCGCAGCCGGTTCGCGTCCAGCAGCGCCTGCGCGTATTCCTTGTTCAGCCCGGGGACGGGAGCCAGCTGGTCACGCTGCTGCCGGACGTCCTCGAGGCGCTGCCGGATGGACATGAGGTTGCTGAATTCCTCGACGACGTCGTCCGCTGCGGCGAGTGTGGCGGGGGCATCGAGAACCTGGTCGCGGAAGAAAGTGTTGACGCTGCCGCCGAGTCCCTTGCCGGCCTGGATGACGCGCAGCAGCGGGAGGGCCTGATCCGAGTTGATGCCGAGAAGCCGGCGGAAGCGTTCGGCGAAGGCCTTGTGGACGTCGAAGATCTGGGCGTCCGGGAAGATCACGTCGAGCGCGGACTTGGTGAACCGCTTCTCCGCGATGCCCTCGATCGCCGCGAGGTCCAGCGGCTTGTTGTCGATCACGTAGTACCGGCCGACGCTGGACTCCGTGCCGTTCTTGGGCAGGTCGAACAGCGCCGAGACCGTCATCCGGGTGCCGGCGGCGTTGTCGAAGGTGAGCGCGACGGCGGACCAGGTGGCGCCGGGGCGCTGGAACGCACTCGCCGAGCCCTCGCCCACGGCCTTGTCGCCCACCTTGCCGCGCATGTACGTGAACGTGGTGCGCTTGTCCTCGACAGCGCCTCCGGCCCGCTGCGCCGCGGCTTCGTTGGAGCGGGGACGGGCGTCGAAGACCCGAAGCATGGCATCGAACAGCGTGGACTTCCCGACGCCCGAATTGCCGGTCAGCAGGGTGCCGTTGCGGTCCACGTGCATCGTGTGGGCGCCATGGAATGTGCCCCAGTTGACCACCTGGACGAGGGCCAGGCGCATCTGGCCGGGGTTGGTGAGCTCGCCCATTGGCAGCATGGTTGCGATGCTCACTTGGCTCCTTCGTTCGTGGTTGCGGTGGACGCCGACGGCGATGCCGCCCCCGCCCCTTCGCCGGACGGCTCTGCTGCAAGCAGCAGGCCGTCCGGCTCCGACAGGCCCGATGCCACTCCCGGGACGGCATCGGCGTCGTCGTCCGAGTCATCCTCCACAGTCGCAGGGGTGTCGGCGTCGAGCTCCAGCAGGGGTTCTGTTCCTGACTGGTCTGTGCTGGCCGCGACCAGGGCTTCGATTTGGGCCGGGATGTCGCCGATGTTTTCGAACGGGAGGGCCAGGGGGAGGGCATTGGAGATGGTGTAGACGTCGTCCAGGCCCGTGGTGAGGAGGAGTTGGCGGGCCAGGAGCTTGGTGATGGCGCGGTTGACGACGTCGGCATCGCGCAGGGCGTCCTGCTGGCCGGTGGGCTGATAGTGGGCCACGAGTTCGGCGATTTCCTCGCGCGTGATCGTGGGGTCCGTCTGGGCGGTGACGTGCCGGTCCAGGAGCAGGCGCAGGCGGAGCAGGACGATTGTTTCGACCCGGCTCAGTGCCCGCTGCTGGCGCAGGATGCTGGAACGGGTGCTGCCGCCGATCGCTTCGGGATCTACGGGGCGCAGGACGGCGACCTTACGTTCGTGGTCCAGCTGCAGCGTGAGGAAGAGTTCGGAGAGGCGGCTGCGCAGGATCAGCTGGTTGTCCAGGAGCGTGGTCCAGAGTTTTTCCTCGCGGCCGCCGTCGATGTACGGGCCCTTGAGCAGCTTCACGAGCGCCTGCCGGACTTTCATCGGGAGCACGCCGGTGTCGCCCGGGTAGAGGGCGGCGCCGTCGACGAATGTGTCCCGGGGGGTGACTGTGAAGGAGTCGCTCCGGACGCGGCCGCCGTCGTTGTCCGCTGGCGCTGGTGCGGGCTGCAGGTCCGTTGTCACGGTCTCTGTCACGGTCTCTTCAGTCATGGTCAATGTCGCGGTCTCTTCAGTCATGGTCAATCCTTCGCGAGCGTGACGACGGGCAGGTAGGCGGTGCGGGTGGTGCCGTCGATTTGTTCGAATTCGATGGGACCCCAGGCCCCGCGGTCGAAGCCGGCGCCTTCGTGCAGGGTCTGCGACAGCAGGGCCCGGATGGAGTTGATGTGGCGTTCCCCGGCCGGGAGCTGCGCCCATGCCTCGGTCAGGGTTGAGGCCCCTGCGAGCGCGGCGCGGATGGCTTCCGGTTTGGCCTTGGCGGTCCGGGGCGAGCGCGCACGGTCCGAGTCGGAGAACGCGATGGGATCGGCCAGCTTGGGCGGAGCCGCGAATTCGTCCGGGTCGAAGAGCTTGACCATGGCCAGGGACTCAAAGCCGGCACTGAACAACACCGGACCGCGGACCAGGCCGGGCCGTTCGCGCTCGTAGGGCAGGGAGCGGATGGCCTGCTCGGCCTCCCGCAGGACCTTGCGGAGCCGGACCGACTGCCGGAAGTCGTCACTTTGGACGTAGGTGTTGAGGCTCTCGCTGAGCTTGCCGTAAATCCTCTGGATCTGGCTGTGCTGGCTACGGAGTTCGGCCACGAGGTTCTTGAGGGTCTCGCGTTCGTCGTGGCTGAGCTCGTCCGCGAACTGCCGGCTCAGCACCTCGCCGATCGCCGACCGGAACCTCAGCTGCTGTTGCGGGTCCTCCAGGAACGCGGTGAAGGAGCGGAACGTCCGGCCTTCGGGGCTCTGCCGCAGCCGCTTGTCGGCCTCGAGCACCTGGGCCATGGTGGCGCCTTTGCTGAGGGATTCCTCGATGATCTGGTTCCGCAGCTCCCCCACGAGCTCTTCGATCCGGTCACGCATTTTCTTGTAGTCAGCGGGCAGGCTCGCGGCGAGATCGAGGATGTTGCCGGCGGCCTCCACAGCCTCGTCGTCGTCGAGCAGCCCGTCGAAGTCCCCGGAGCTGATGTCCTCCATCAGCTGGCGGCGCTCGTCGATCTCCTCTTCGAGGGATTCAATCCGTGCGCTCTGGTCCGGGTTGGTCTCGTTGGCGAGTTTCTCCACATCGCCGAGCAGTGTGCCGAGCCGGGAGCCGTTCAGGGTGGACCGCTCGCTCGAGAGGCTGTCCAGGAAAGCCAGGACGCGGGCAGCAGGCTCGGTGACTTCGTACACGATCTGGCCCGACTGGTTCCGGCGGGTCAGGAAGTTTTTGCGGGTCCACTCGTCCGCATATTTCTTTCCGGAAAGTGCGCCGTTGGCCGAGCCACTGTGCTGCTCTCCCGTGCCCGGGGCCTGCCGGCGGAGCTGCTCGAGGAAGGCGTCGACGTCGGCGTGGAACTGTTCCAGAGGCAGCTGGGCGCGGGTGCGGGTGAAGGAGGCCTGGAGCACGGCGATCACCCACGGCGCCGAGCGCGTCAGCGCCCAGGCAGGTCCTTTGGTGAGGAGCTCGAGGTCCCGGAGCCGGGCGCTGATGGCGTCGGCTGATGACACGGCGGAGCGGGACACGCACTCTCCTTCAGCTGCCAAGGATGGTTTGGGGTGGTACTGCGGGGCAGCGGATTCGAAAAACTGCCAGCTACAAGGTTAACGCAGGGCTCCGGCCGAATTTCATCGTTGTCTGCTCCCGGAAGTCGGCGCACACTTGAATGACCAGCTGAAAGGAGACCACCATGCGGAAGAGAACGATGTGGATCACGGGGGCAGCCTCTGCAGCGGTGGTGCTGGGGGGAGCGTCAATCGCGGTCGCGGCGACCCAGCAGGGCAGGGATCTCCAGGCCGAGCGCATGAGCGCCCTCGCAGTCAGCATTGGAAACCTTGAGTTGGGCGACGATTCCGACGGGCCGGCCCTCACCGACGCCGACCGCGCGATGGCAAGCAGCGCCGCCTTGGCGAAGGTAGGCCAGGGCAGTGTCACCGAAGTGGAGCGGGCCGACGACGGCGCGTCCGGCTATGAGGTGGAAGTGCGCCTGACTGACGGATCCGAGGTCGAAGTCGCCCTCGGCGCGGACTTCCAGGTCCTGAACCAGAGCGCCCCGGAACACGACGACGACGACTGAGCCGTCGACGGGTCCCGACAAGAACAACCGGCGTAACGCCTGATATTGGTGGGGCTGCCGCGACCGGGCCGTGACCTACGCCCGGGTAGCATTTCGATCCCGCATCAAGAGGCCGGGAACGTCCAAAGGACCCTAGTTCAGCACGTCTCCGGCACTCTACGCTCGGGCTACTGATTCAACCGAAGCAATGGTGCAGGGGGAAGAATGCAGTTCGACCTAAGCGCAGTGGAGACGGGCACGATGGTGGTGATCGGAACCCTCGTGTTCGCCCTGATGATCGGCGCCTTCATGATGGTGTCCGCGTTCGCGGCCATGGTTCTGGTCGGCGTGGGCCGGCTCGCCTGGTATCTCGTGGCCGGCGCGGTGGTTGGCCTGGTCCACGGCATCAACCACGGCTGGGACCGGCTGGTCCACCACGCCTCAACCGTGGAGTTGCCCGCCGATTTCCAGGTCGACTTCGGCACGGACCTCCGGCCCGACTATCCGGGCCAGGCCTCCCCTAGCACAGGCACTTACCCGCGAGTAGTATTGCGGGACAGCTGAAGGGTCCTCCACCCGCGGCGGATCCAGGGCTCAAGCCGGCCACCCGGTTAGAGGAGATGCCCCGTGAGCTCCGCCATTGAAGACCCCGCCACCGCATCCGACGTTCCAACACCAGGCACTGCTACACCCGGCGCCCCGGCGCAGGAGACCGCCGGGGCGCCGGACCACATCGGCCCCGACGCGACTGCCGCCGACGCCCGGGCCATTGCCGAGGCCGCCCGCGAGACCAGCTGGAACCAGCCCAGCTTCGCGAAGGGCCTCTACCTCGGCAGCTTCGATTTGAGCCTGATCCACCCGTGGCCCGAGGCCCCCGCTGACGACGTCGAACGCGGCGAAGCCTTCATGGCCCGGCTGACCGACTATTGCCGCACGATGTCCGGGCGCGACATCGAGCGCGATGACCGGATCCCCGACGACTATCTCAAGGGGCTTGCCGAGCTCGGCGCGTTCGGAATGAAGATTCCCCGCGAATACGGCGGGCTGGGCCTCACCCTCGTGTACTACGGCCGCGCACTGGCCCTGCTTGGCTCGGTTCACCCAAGCCTCGGCGCCCTGTTCTCCGCGCACCAGTCGATCGGCGTCCCCGAGCCGGTCAAGGTCTTCGGCACCCCGGCCCAGAAGCGGGAATATCTGCCCCGCTGCGCCGCAGGAGCCATCACCGCGTTCCTGCTGACCGAGCCTGACGTCGGCAGCGACCCGGCCCGGATGGGCAGCACGGCCGTCCTCTCCGACGACGGCGAGTCGTACGTCCTGGACGGCGTCAAGCTGTGGACCACCAACGGCGTCATCGCCGAACTCGTCGTGGTGATGGCCCTCGTGCCGCCGCACACCGATGCGGACGGCACCGCCCACAAAGGCGGCATTAGCGCGTTCGTAGTGGAAATGGACTCCCCCGGCATCACCGTGGAAAACCGCAACACCTTTATGGGGCTCCGCGGGATCGAAAACGGCGTCACCCGCTTCCATCAGGTCCGGGTCCCCGCCGCCAACCGGCTGGGCCGGGAAGGACAGGGCCTGAAGATCGCCCTCACCACACTCAACACGGGCCGGCTCTCAATCCCCGCGCTGTGCGTCGCCACGGGCCGGTGGAGCCTGAAGATCGCCCGCGAATGGTCCAACGCCCGCACGCAGTGGGGTCGGCCGATCGGCCAGCACGAGGCCGTGGGCAAGAAAATCGCCTTCATCGCGGCCAGCGCCTTCGCCCTGGATGCCGTGTTCGAACTCTCCGCGGAAATGGCCGACGCCGGGCAGAAGGACATCCGGATCGAGGCGGCCCTGGCCAAGCTGTGGTCCACGGAGATCAGCTGTCTCATCGCGGACGAACTCGTGCAAATCCGCGGCGGCCGGGGCTTTGAAACGGCGGACTCGCTCGAGGCCCGCGGCGAGCGCGCCGTTGCCGCGGAACAGCAGCTCCGCGACATGAGGATCAACCGGATCTTCGAGGGGTCCTCGGAAATCATGAAGTTGCTGATCGCCCGCGAAGCCGTGGACGCGCACCTGGCGGCCGCGGGAGACCTCGCCTCGGAGGACGCCCGGCTGTCGGACAAGGCCAAGGCCGCCGTCGGCGCCTCCGGCTTCTACGCGAAGTGGCTGCCCAAACTCGTGGCCGGCGCGGGCATGGATCCGCGGTCCTACAGCGACTTCGGCCGGCTGGCCAAACAGCTGCGCTACGTGGAGCGCTCCTCCCGGCGCCTGGCGCGGCAGACCTTCTACGGGATGGGCCGTTGGCAGGCGAAGCTTGAGCACAAGCAGGCGTTCCTGGGCCGGATCGTGGACATCGGTGCGGAGCTGTTTGCCATGGCGGCCTGCTGTTCCCGCGCCGAGATGCTGCTGCGGACGCAGCCGGAACGCGGCGCCTCGGCCTACGAACTCGCGGAGGCCTACTGCGAACAGGCCCGTGTTCGCGTCGACGAATATTTCGACCGGCTGTGGCGGAACACCGACGACGCCGACCACGCCCTGGCCCGCAAGACCCTGGCCGGCGACTACGCCTGGCTGGAGGCCGGGGTCCTTGACCAGTCCGAAGGGACCGGTCCGTGGATCGCGGACGCCAGCCGGCGCGCCTCGGTCCGGGAAGACCTGCACCGCAAGTACCGCTGAACCTCCCACGACGGATAGTAAGCATCCTTGCTAACCGGATTCCGCCGTGGTTAGGTGGATGCCAGACTGTCACCCCTACGGTGCCCGGTCATTCAGCGAAAGTGAGCAGCCCTCATGAGCAGCACGGCAGGCCCCGACGACAAGACGACACGCCACACCACGCAGGACGACGCCACGGCCGCGCCGGTTACAGCGGTCCGCCACGACGACCCCGTCCGTGACTCACACCATCACGACGCACCCCTCCACGAAACCGTCGTCGAAGAGGTCCCCACCCGCGCAACTGTCGTGGCCCGCGAGAAGGAACAGTTCGGCGGCATCCAAGTCGGCTCGGCATTCTTCGGCTGGCTGGCGGCCACTGGTACGGCCGTGCTGCTCACCGCGTTGGTCGCGGCCGGCGGCACCGCCGTCGGACTGGCCACCAACACCGATGTGAACGATGCCGTAGACCAGGCCTCCAACAACCAGACGGTCGGGCTGGCCGGCATCATCGTGCTGCTCGTGATCCTCCTGATCGCCTACTACTGCGGCGGGTATGTGGCCGGGCGGATGGCCCGCTTCAACGGCGCCAGGCAAGGCTTCATGGTCTGGATCTGGGCCCTGATCGCCGCGATCGTGGTCGCCGTGCTGGGCCTGGTCGCCGGGCAGCGCTTCAACATCCTGGCAAACCTGAACAGCTTCCCGCGGATCCCGATCAACGAGGGCCAGCTGAACACCCTGAGCATCATCGCGGCGATTGTCGTGGCCCTGGTGGCTTTGGTGGGCGCGGTGCTGGGCGGCCTCGCGGGCATGCATTTTCACCGCAAGGTGGATCGGGCCGGCTTCAGCCCGGCGGCGGTCGAGGAGCACTCTGTCAGTGACTCCCCAGCCGGGGACTCCTCATCTGCGCGCCGCTAGCCTGGCGCCGCTAGCCCGGAGGCGTCAGCCGGACACGACGCCGGACAGGTAATACCAGCGCCCGCCCACCCGGACAAAACGGCTGGTTTCGCGCTGCACAGCGCGTTCGCCCTCGTGCCGGTAGTGCGCGGCGAATTCCACCACGCCTTCACTGTCCAGCGGGCCGCCCCGGCTGGTGGAGAGGATGTCGAGGCGGCGCCACTGCATGCCGGCATCAAACTCCATCTCCGCGGGCCGCGTGTCCGGGTGCCAGGTCCGGAGCAAGTAACCTGCGTCCCGGACCACGAAGGCGCTGTACCGGGAGCGCATGAGCTGCTCCGCCGTCGCCGCCTCGGCATCTCCGCGATGGAACCGCCCGCAGCAGTGCACATACTGTTCGCCGGACAGGCACGGGCAGTTCCCCTCATACAGCGCGGCCGGACGGTTCACGGACCGGTCCGCGCCAGACGCGCCGGCGCGCTCGGAATCGGCTGCTGCGGCGTGCGTCACAAGGTGTCCTTCCGGCGGGCCGGACGACGCCGGCGGGGCTGTCTTTGACTATAGACGCCGGGGCGGCAGGGCCGTGCCCCGCCCGCGGATAACGGCTTCGACACATCTTCGCCGGGACCGCCCGGGGCGGCACGGAGCCGGCGAAAAGTACGTATTGTTAAGGGGGCTCCTGCCTGCCACGTGCTTGCGGCAGGGACCACGCTGCAGCAGGCCGGCAAGGAGAGGTGACATGGAAGATCCAACAACCATTGCGCTGAACCTGACTTTTTTCGGGACCCTCGGCGTGGCGTTCTTCATGTTCCTCGGTCTCTTCATGGTCTTCGCCGCCACCCTCGTGCTCGCAGGCATCGGCCGGCTGGCTGCTGTCGTGGTCCTGGCCGCCGCCGGGCTCCTCCGCGGAATCCCCGCAGCACGGGAACATGCAGTACGGGAAGAGCGGATTCGTAACGAGCCGGCCAAGACCGCAAAGCCCGCGCGCCCGGCCGCGACGATGAAACCGCGCCGCCCTGCCCGGAATACAGGCAAGAAGGAGCCGGCGTTGTCGCCGGAGTGGGCGGCCGCCGTGGCCCGGGCAGATGCCCGCGCCGCCGCAAGGGCCAGGGCCGAAGCCGGCCCGGCCGTCCGTGTCACCGTCCGGGACCTGCCCAACCCCATGGCACCGGCACGGGACATCAAGGAAGTCTCAGCCCTCGTGCAGTCGGCCACGGACACCAATGGAACGCTTGGCGTCGTCCCGCGGGCGTTCAAAAAGCCGCCCATGCCCGCGGCGAAGTCTCTACTGGATACCGGCTCCCTGGTGTCGTTGCGCGGCACTCTTCCGGCCGGGAAGGCTAAACAGCCGGCCCAGGAGCGCAAGGCCGGCTGAGCCCTTACCCCGGGCAGGCAAGTCCGCTACGTTGGAACCCATGGAATTCAGATACCTCGGGAACAGCGGCTTCAAGATTTCAGAAATTACGTTTGGCAACTGGCTGACCCATGGCTCCCAGGTGGAGAACGACGTCGCCACCCAGTGCGTGCGGGCGGCGCTCGACGCCGGTATCAGCACCTTCGACACGGCCGACGTCTACGCCAACACCGCGGCGGAGACGGTCCTCGGCGCAGCCTTGAAGGACGAGCGCCGGGAGTCGCTGGAAGTCTTCACGAAGGTGTTCGGCCCCACCGGGCCCAAGGGCCACAACGATCTTGGCCTGTCCCGCAAGCACATCATGGAATCCATCAACGGCTCCCTCAGGCGGCTGCAGACCGACTACGTGGACCTCTACCAGGCCCACCGCTACGACTACGAGACGCCGCTGGAAGAGACCATGCAGGCCTTCGCGGACATCGTGCGGCAGGGCAAGGCCCTGTACATCGGGGTCAGCGAGTGGACGGCCAACCAGATCCGCGACGGCCATGCCCTCGCCAAGGAACTGGGCTTCCAGCTGATCTCCAACCAGCCGCAGTACTCCATGCTGTGGCGGGTGATCGAGGCCGAGGTGATTCCGGCGTCGGCCGAGCTGGGCCTGTCCCAGATCGTCTGGTCCCCGATCGCGCAGGGCGTGCTGAGCGGCAAGTACCACCCCGGCAGGCCGGCCCCCGAGGGCAGCCGCGCCACGGATTCAAAGGGCGGTTCGCGGATGATCGAGCGCTGGATGTCCAACGAGGTCCTCACCGGCGTCCAGCAGCTCAAACCGATCGCGGAGGAGGCCGGGCTGACCATGGCGCAGCTCAGCATCGCCTGGGTGCTGCAGAACAAGAACGTGGCCTCGGCGATCATGGGCGCGTCCCGGCCGGAGCAGATCGCGAAAAACGTGGCCGCCGCGGGCGTGAAGCTGGACCCGGTGATCATGGACAAGATCGACGCCGTCATCGGCCCGCTGGCCGAACGCGACCCCGCGCAGACCAAATCACCCGCATCCCGCGAGGCCTAGGCCATGCCCAACGCGCCCGAACTCGCCGTCACCGGGTCCACCGGCCACCTGGGCGGCCTGGTGGCCAGGCTGCTGGCCGCGGCCGGAAGCCGACAACGGCTCCTGGTGCGGGACTCCGCCCGGGCGCCTGACCTCGAAGGTGCCGTCCCCTTTGTGACCACCTACGCCGATCAGGAGCGGACGAAGGCGGCGCTGGTCGGGGCGACAACGCTGTTCATGGTCTCCGCCGCCGAGGCCGAGGACCGGCTGCAGCAGCACTACGCTTTCGTCGACGCAGCGGCCGCGGCGGGCGTCCGGCACATCGTGTACACCTCGTTCTTCGGCGCGGCGCCGGACTCCACGTTCACGCTGGGCCGGGACCACTTCGCGACGGAGGAGCGCATCAAGGCCTCCGGTATGGACTACACGTTCCTGCGGGACAACTTCTATCTGGACTTCCTGCCCCTGCTGGCCGGGGAAGACGGCGTCATCCGCGGCCCGGCCGGGGATGGCGTGATGGCGGCCGTGGCGCGGGCGGACGTTGCCCGCTCGGCCGTCACCGTGCTGCGGGACCCGGCCCTGCACGTGCGACGGACCTATGATCTGACGGGCCCGGAGAACATCTCGCTGGCCCGCGGCGCGGAACTGCTGACCGCCGGAACCGGCCGGGCCATCACGTTCCACAACGAGACCCTCGAGGAGGCTTACGCGTCGCGCGCCTCCTTCGGTGCGCCGCCGTGGCAGGTGGACGCCTGGGTGAGCACGTACACGGCCATCGCGGCCGGAGAGCTGGCGGGCCCGACGTCGGCAGTGCATGAGCTGACGGGGCGGGAACCGCTGAGCCTGGAACAGTTCCTGGCCGAGGCGCACACGCTGTAGCCCGGTGTTGACGGTTTCCGGGCTGCGGCGTAGACCTGATTTCAGGTGACATCGGCCAGAAACGGGCCGGTGCGGAGAAGAATCGCAACGCCATGCCAAAGCAAATGTCCAGACGCTCCGGCGTCCTGAAGAGTCCGCGACGGCAGGACCGGAGACTCGCGCCGCATTCCGGCGAGCCCAGCCACGGCCCGCTGACAGCGGACGAGCTACAGCTCGCCGTGCGGAATCATTCCATGCCGCTCGAGGCCCTGCAGATCGACACCACTCCGCCCGGGCTGCACTATGTGCTCACGCACTTCGACATCCCGTTCATCGACGTCGAGCACTGGCATCTGCAGATCGGCGGCGCGGTGCAGCGGGCCGTGGAGCTGAGCATGCGGGCCCTGCGCCGGGCACCGAGCATTACCCTCCCGGTCACCCTGGAGTGCGCCGGCAACGGCCGGTCCCTGCTGCGGCCCCGCCCGTTGAGCCAGCCGTGGGTCCTGGAAGGTGTCGGCACCGCGGCGTGGACCGGCGTCCCGCTCGCCTACCTCCTGACCCAGGCCGGCGTGGAGGACGACGCCGTCGAGGTGCTCTTCACGGGGGCAGACAGCGGCATCCAGGGCGGCGTCGCCCAGCAGTTCGCCCGGAGCCTGCCGATCGACGAGGCCCTGCGGCCCGACGTCGTGCTCGCCTACCGGATGAACGGCGCGGACCTGCCGCCGCAGCACGGCTATCCGCTCCGGCTGGTGGTGCCCGGCTGGTACGGCATGGCGAGCGTGAAGTGGCTGTCCTCGATCAGGGTACTGACCAAGCCCTACGACGGTTTCCAGCAGTCCGTGGCCTACCGCTACCAGCAGGATGCTGACGATCCCGGCACCCCGGTCACGTGGATAAAGGTCCGCTCGCTCATGGTTCCCCCGGGCGTCCCGGATTTCTTCACCCGGCGCCGGGTCCTGCCCCGCGGACCGGTGATGCTGACCGGCCGGGCGTGGTCCGGGGAGGGCGCCGTGCAGCGCGTCGACGTCGGGATCGACGGGAAGTGGGCCGCGGCCCATCTGGAGCACCCGGCCGCGCCGTTCGCCTGGTGCGCGTGGTCGATGCCGTGGGTGGCTGATCCCGGCGAACATGAGCTCTCCTGCCGTGCCACCGACGCCAGCGGCGCGGTGCAGCCGCTGGAACCGGCGTGGAACTACCAGGGCATGGGCAACAACGTGGTGCAGCGGATCATGGTCAGTGTGGACTAGCCGGGGTTCAGCAGCCCTCGAAGTCCGTGAGCACCTTGACTTTATCCGCGGAGGCGGACGAGGGATCGAAGCTGTAGCCGATCCATTCCCGCGCGAGCCGCCGCGCCAGCTCCAGCCCCACAACGCGCTGGCCCATCGTGAGGACCTGGCAGTCGTTGGAGAGCACGGAGCGTTCCACGCTGAAGGAGTCATGGGCGGTCGCAGCCCGGATGCCGTCCACCTTGTTGGCGGCAATGGCGACGCCGATCCCGGTACCGCAGAACAGGATGGCCCGGTCCGCCTGCCCGTCCCGGATCAGTTCCCCCGCGGCGATGCCCACGTACGGGTAAGGCTTGGCGAAGTGCTCCGGGGCGTCGCCACGGTTGACCCCAATGTCGATGACTTTCGCGACCCTCGGATCCGCCCGGAGGTCCGCCAGGATCTGGTCCTTGTAGTCCACACCGGCTTCGTCCGCGCCCACAATGAGCCGGAGCCCAGCCCCCGGGCTCACGGGCGTGCCCCCGCGGGCTGCCGTACACCGGCAAGGTGTGGACCGAACACATTGAACACCATCGCCAGGGACGTGGCTCCGGGGTCAGGTGTGCCGATGCTCTTTTCCGCCAGGGGCCGCGCCCGTCCCTTCAGTGGACGCAGGGCCGCGGTGGCCTGCGCCGCGGAGGCAGCCTCGCTCGCCGCTTCCGCCCAGCCGGCATCCGCCCCCGCCCCTTCGCTGGCGAGCCGGCTGAAGGTCTCGGCAAACGGGACTAGCGCGTCCACCATGGTCTTGTCGCCGACGTCGGCCTTGCCGAGCTCGGCGATCCGGGCGGCAAAGGCAGTCACGGCCGCCGCCAGTTCGGCCGCTCCGGGCACGTGGTCGTCGCCGAGGGACTCGCCGAAGGCCCGCAGGCCGGCGCCCCACAGCACGCCGGAGGTGCCACCGGCGTTGTCCGCCCAGGCGTCGCCAGCGGTGACCAGGACGGCCCCGGCACCGGCGCCGCGGGACGCGGCCCCGGTGGCGGCGGCCCAGGCCGCATCAATGCCGCGGACCATGCCCCGTCCGTGGTCGCCGTCGCCGGCGATGGCGTCGAGGTCGCCGAGGGTTTTCTCGGCGTCGTGGAGTGCCTCGCGGGCCGCCAGCAGGGCAGCGACACATTGCCCGGCGTACTCACGTGAAGGGTTTGCCGCGGCGAAGGCCTCCGGCACCGCAGTGTCCTCGGCCGGCGTCGACTCGTCGGCCTCGCCGTCGGGGAGGGCGGCATTCCCCCGCCGGTAGGCGGGGGTCTCGGCGGGAGCGGTCCAGAGCGGCTCAAGTTCGTCATCGAGCCACGTCACGGTCAAGGAAACGCCGGCCATGTCCAGGCTTGTGACGAGTTCGCCGACTTCCGGCATCACCAGCGTGTAGCCGGCGGCGCGAAGCAGCGGTGCGACGCTGAGCCACAGAACGAACAGCTCTTCCTGTTTCGTGGAGCCGAGCCCGTTCAGGAGCACGGCGATCCGCCGGCCGGCACCATGGGGCGTCTCCGCCAGCACACGGGCTACGAGTTCCTGTCCCAGCTTCCGCGCGGGCGGCAGCTCGGTGTCGAACAGTCCGGGCTCGCCGTGGATGCCCAGGCCGAGCCCCATCATCTTGTCCCCGAGCGTGAACAGCGGAGCGTCGGCGCCGGGAAAGGTGCAGCCGCTGAAGGCGCTGCCGATGCTGCGGGTCAAATCGTTGGCCTTCCGGCCCAGGCGAACCACCTCGGGCAGTGTCTCGCCGGCCTCGGCGGCCGCGCCCATGATCTTGAAGACGGTGAAGTCACCGGCGATGCCGCGGCGCTTGCCGGCTTCCGACGGCGGTGCGCTGGCGATGTCGTCCATCACCAGCACGTTGTCCACCTGGATCCCCTCGGCGGCCAGCCGCTCGCTGGCCAGGCCGAAGTTCATGACGTCGCCGGCGTAGTTGCCATAGGCGACGACCACTCCGGCGCCGCTGTCCGCGGCCTTCGCAACGGAGTACGCCTGCTGCGCGGACGGCGAGGTAAAGATATTTCCGACGACGGCGCCGTCGGCCAGTCCGGTGCCGATGAGCCCGGCGAAGGCCGGGTAATGCCCCGAGCCGCCGCCAGCCAGCACGGCCACCTTCGGTTGGCGGGGCCGGCGCCGGCGGACGGCGCCGCCGGGCACCTGGCGCACCAGGTTCGCATGGACGTCGCAGAAGCCGGCGAGGGCTTCCTCGGCGAAATCGGACGGGTCGTTGAATATTCTGGTCATCGTGGGCTCTTTCAGCTGCTCTCGGTCTTCTAAGCGGCGAGACTGCTAGTGGATGTGGCTTCCGCCGTTGATATCGATGGTGGTTCCGGTGAGGTAGGCGGATTCCTCGGAGGACAGGAACGTGATGACGGCCGCGATTTCCTCGGTACTGGCGTTGCGCCCCAGCGGAATACCGGCGTTGATGGCGGCTTCCTGCTCCTCGGTGCTGCCCACGCGGATGTTCGTGTCCACGGCGCCGGGGGTGATGGCATTGACGGTCACGCCGGTGCTGCCGATTTCGCGGGCCAGGGCCTTGGTGAAGCCCAGGATGGCCGCCTTGGCTGCGGAGTACGGGACCTTGCCGAAGACGCCGCCGCCGCGCTGTGCGGAGACGGAGGACATGTTAACGATCCGGCCCCAGCCGCTGGCGATCATATCCGGCAGGAACGCCTTGGTGACCAGGTACGTGCCGGTCGAGTTCACGGCCATGACCTTGTTCCACAGCTCCAGCGTGGTCTCCAGGAACGGCACCGGCGAGGTGATGCCGGCGATGTTCGCCAAAGCACCGACGGCGGGGAGGTTGCCGGAGCGGACCTCGGCCGCCACAGCCTGGTAGGCGGCGATGACGGAGTCCTCGCTGGCTACGTCGACCTCGTAGCCAAACGCGGGAACGTTGAACTCGTTGCCGATCTCCGTAGCGACCTTGGCGGACTTCTCGCCGTCGAGGTCCAGGATCACCACGGCCCAGCCCCGGCTGGCGTAGCGGCGTGCGGTGGTGATGCCGATGCCTCGGTCCGAGGTTGCCCCGGTGAGGACGGCGGTGCGCTGGATGGTGCTCATAATGCTCCTTGATTGCTTGGTTGTGTCTGTGGATGGAATCGATTGCTCCACAAGCGCCGTTTTGAGGGTCCAAAAGGGCCGTTACGGAGCAATCGACGGTCAGAGAAGGTCTGTGATGAAGCTGGCGGCCTTGGCGGCCGCGGCCGGGCGTTCCCCGTGGGTGACGTCCCGGGTCTCCAACTCCAGGGAGAAGTGGCCGGTGTAGCCAACGGCTGCGAGGGCGCCCAGGCCGGCGGCGAAATCGGCCTGGCCGTTGCCGATGCTGAGGTTAATGTTCCCCGGCACGGCATCGCGCAGGTGAACGTGGGCGATCCGGCCCTGATGGCGCTTGAGGTAGTCCAGCGGGTCCTCGCCGGCGGCCACGATATGGCTGAAGTCCATGACGATCCCGACGCCGGAGTCGGCCAGCCGCCGGGCCAGCAGTTCCGCGCGCTCCAGGTTCCAGCAGAACCGCAGGAAGTGGAGTGACTCGGTCCAGAGTTCGACGCCGAACCCGTCCGCCCGCCGCCTGGCCCCGATGAGTTGAGCTGCAATGGTGTCCAGGTCCTCGTCGAGACTGCGGACGGGCTCGTGGCCGAGGGCGCCGCAGGGCAGGACCAGGGCCTTGGCGCCGGTGCCGGCTGCCAAGGTGAGGAGCGCGTCAAGGTGCCGGTTCCGGGCGGACTGTGCGTCGGCGTCGAGCACGGCGTTCAGGTCCCCAATGTCCCCGTTGACCGACCGGACACGCAGCCCGGAGGCAACGACCTCGGCCGTCACGGCGGTTACGGCCTCGGCATCGAGGGCGTAGGGAACGTGGTCGCACACTCCGGGGAGGGCGCCGAGATCTATTTCCTCGAAGCCGAGGCATGCGATGGTGCGCAGGGCCTCAGGCAGGTCCTGGTGGCGGAAGCTGATGGACGAGCAGCCGAGTCGGGAATTGAACATCGTTGTTGATCCTCTGGTCGCGCCCTGAGGCGGTGGTGATATGGACCACACTACAAATTTGACTGTCAACAGTCAACCTTTGAAGTTGACTGTTGACATTCCCTATGGCGCGGGTCACACTGGCATATCATCTGTTAACAGTCGACAGTGTCGGTGCGTAAGCGTCGGCAGCTCTCTTCGAAAGGGATTGACATGAGCAACGAAGCTCTCACCATGCGGGGCCCGGTGCACGGCACGAAGGAAGCCCGGCGCGTCGCGATCGGCTCCGGCGTCGGCGCCGTCATCGAAACTTATGACTTCATTGGTTTCGGTACGGCTGCCGCCCTGTACTTCGGCACGGCGTTCTTCCCCACCGGCGATCCGGTGACGGGAACACTGGCCGCGTTCGCCACACTTGGCGTGGGGTTTGCGGCCCGCCCGATCGGCGGCATCATCGGCGGCCACCTCGGCGACAAGCTCGGCCGCAAGCCCGTCCTCGTGGCCTCGCTGATCCTGATGGGCGTCGCCACCTTCCTGATCGGCCTGCTCCCCACCTACAGCCAGGTCGGCCTCCTCGCACCCGCTTTGCTCGTGTTCGTCCGCATTGTCCAGGGCCTGGCTTTCGGCGCGGAATGGGGCGGCGCGATCCTGATGAGCTACGAGCACGCACCCTGGAAGTCAAAGGGCAAATACACCGGCATCGTGCAGGCCGGCTTCCCGGTGGGGCTCCTGCTGGCCAACCTGGTGTTCCTCGTCAGCGTCCAGCTCGGCGGCGAACTCGCCTGGCGCATTCCCTTCCTTGCCAGCATCGTGCTGGTGATCGTCGGCCTGATCATCCGGTCCAAGGTTCCCGAGTCCCCCGTCTTTGACGAAGTCAAGGACAGCGGCTCCATCGTGAAGTCACCTATCACCGAGGTCCTCAAGACCGACTGGCGCAATATCGTGAAAGGCATCGGCCTCCGCATCGCCGAGACCGCAGGCTACGCCGTGTCAGTCACGTACATGATTTCGTACCTGAACAGCCAGCACCTGGCCGACAAGACCCAGACGCTCGTGGCCTTGTGCATCGCCTCCGCCATCGGCATCTTCGCCACCCAGGCCTGGGCACGGCTGACGGACAGGATCGGCCGCCGGCCGCTCTACATCTGGTCCTGCGCCTTCGCCGTGCTGTTCGCCGTCCCGATGTTCCTGCTGGTCAACACCGGCCTGTTCATCTTCATCATCGCCACCCTCGTGATCTCCTACGCCGTGTGCCAGAACTCCCTGGCCGGCGCCCAGGGCGCCTGGTTCCCGGAGCTCTTCCAGGCCAAGACCCGCGCCTCCGGCGCCTCGCTGGCCTACCAGATCTCGGCCATGGTTTCCGGCTTCACCCCGTTCATCACCACGCTGCTGTTCGTCAGCTTCGGCTGGATGGGACCGGCGCTGCTCTTCGGCACGTACGCCGCCATCGGCCTGTGGGCCGCCGTCGCCACCCGCGAAACCTGGGGCAAGCGCGAGCGCAAGCTCGCGGACGAGGCCACCAAAAACACTGCGCAGGCGGTGAACGCCTGATGGCCTCCGTCGACGAACTGCACCAGCCCGGCAAGATCTCCGGGGAATCAACATCGGAGCGGACCGCACGGGTCCAGGCGGCAGCGTTCCGGATCCGGCACCATGCCCTGAACATGGGCGAGGTCCAGGGCCAGGGCTATGTGGGACAGGCCCTCGGCGCAGCCGATATGTTCGCCGCGGTCTACGCGGACCAGCTCCGGTTCCGCGCCGACGACCCCGCGTGGGAGGAACGCGACCGGTTCCTGCTCTCCACCGGCCACTACGCGATCGGCCACTACGCGGCTCTCGCCGAGGCCGGGATCATCCCGGTCACGGAACTGGAGACCTACGGCTCCGACAATTCGCGGCTGCCGATGTCCGGGATGTCCACCTACACGCCCGGGATGGAGATCTCCGGCGGCTCCCTCGGCCACGGCCTCTCCATCGCCGTCGGTGCCGCCCTGGGTCTGCGGTACCAGGGATCGGACGCCCGGGTCTACAACTTCCTCTCCGACGGCGAACTCGACGAAGGCTCCACCTGGGAGGCCGCAATGGGCGCGCACCACCATCAGCTCGGCAACCTCACCGCGATGGTGGACATCAACGCCCTGCAGGCCGACGGGAAGACCGACACCGTGCTGCGCACCGAGCCCGTCACCGAAAAGTGGGAAGCCTTCGGCTGGTACACCCAGCGCGTGGACGGGAACGACGTCGGCGCGCTGCTGGCCGCGTTCGACAACGCGGCCGCCCAGGCCGCCGCCGTCGGACGTCCCTCCGTGATCCTGTGCGACACGAAGGTGGGCCGCGGTGTTCCGCTCCTCGAAGACCGCGAAAAGGCGCACTTCATGCGCATCGAAGAACACGAATGGCAGCTCTGCCGCGAGCAGCTGACCGCAGGATTCGAAGGAAAGGCCGCCCGATGAGCACCGCCACTACACCCAAGCTGAAGACGTCGGCCATGATCGCGTCCTTCGCGGATCCGGGCCAGAAGACCACATCCGCGCCGTTCGGGCACGCCCTGGTCAAGGCCGCGCAGGAGAACGACAAGATCGTGGGACTGACCGCGGACCTAGGCAAGTACACGGACATGCACATCTTCGCCCAGGCGTTCCCGGAACGCTTCTTCCAGATGGGCATGGCCGAGCAGCTGCTCTTCGGCGCCGCGGCCGGCCTGGCGGAGACGGGCCTGGTCCCGTTCGCTTCCACGTACTCGGTGTTCGCCGCCCGGCGCGCCTACGACTTCCTGTGCCTGGACGCCGCCGAGCCGAACCTCAATGTCAACATCGTCGGCGGCCTCCCTGGACTGACCACCGGCTACGGCCCCAGCCACCAGGCGACGGAGGACATGGCGATCTTCCGGGGCATGCCCAACCTGACCATCGTGGACCCCTGCGACTCCCTGGACATCGAGCAGGCCGTCCCGCAACTGGCGGCCAGCGAGGGGCCCACATACCTGCGGCTGCTGCGCGGCAACGTCCCCACCGTGCTGGACGAATACGACTACACGTTCGAACTCGGCAGGGCCAAAGTTCTGCGCGGGGGCAATGACGTCGTCTTCATCGCCAGCGGGCTCATGACCATGCGGGCACTTCAGGCGGCCGAGGCGCTGGCGGCACACCACGTGGATGTCGCCGTCGTCCATGCCCCCACCATCAAGCCGTTCGACACCGCGACGGTCCTCGCCGAGCTGAACACCGACCGCCTCGCGGTCACGCTGGAGAACCACAGCGTGGTGGGAGGCCTCTTCGAGACCGTCGCCTCGGCTGTGGTCACGGCCGGACTCGGCAAGCGGGTGGTGCCGGTGGCGCTGCCGGACGAGTTCCTCGACGCCGGCGCGCTGCCCACCCTGCACGAACGGTACGGGCTCTCGGTGCAGAGGATCGTCGCCCAGGTGCTCGCCGAGCTTGCCTGAGGATGCGCGGGGCCGGCAGCTGCCGGTCCCGCGTCCGTGCCGTACCATCAACTGTTAACACACCAACTGTAGACAGTTGACCACTGACAGTGAGGACACACCATGGCCGGAGCAACAGCCCCGCTTCTCGGACTGGAAAAGAAGAGCCTCCGCGAGCAGGCGCTATCCGCCCTGCGCACGGCCATCACGAGCGGTGAATTGGAGCCCGGCCGGCATCTGGTGGAGACCGAACTTTCCGACATGCTCCAGATCAGCCGGGGAACACTGCGCGAGGCCCTGCGCCAGCTGGAACAGGAAGGACTGCTGTCGGCAGGACCGCGCGGCCGACTGTCCGTGCGGCACCTGGACGGCAAGGAAATCCGGGACATCTTCGCCGTCCGGGCGGCGCTCGAATCGCTAGCGGTCCGGACGCTGTGTGAATTGCCGGACCGGGCCTCGGTGATTGCATCCCTGCGCTCGGCCGTGGATGCCATGGCCGCGGCCGCCGAGGCGGGCCTGGAGGAAAGGATTGAATCCGATCTCGAGTTCCACCGGAAACTGTGCCGGCTTACCGGAAACGAGACCCTGCTGCACTCCTGGGAGTCGCTTGAGGGCTCCATTCGGATGTCCATCATGTTTGCCGGGATCGAGCGGGCCGTCAAGAACATGAGCGTGGACCGTCACCACGACATCGTCGCGGCCATCGAGACGGGCAACGCGACGCTGGCCCGCACCACGGTCCTCGAACACATGGATGTCGCCGCAGCCAACCTGGTGGCTTAGCCGGCGTCAGTAGTCCACGATCGCGCCGGCGGAGATGTTGACGGTCGCGTCCGTGATGGCCGCGGCCTTGTCCGAGACGATGAAGGAAGCCACGTTTCCGACGTCCGTCAGCGTGGCCGTGCGGTTCAAGTGCGCGGCCTTGGCAATCTCCACCACGATCTCCTCGCGGCCCTCGGCCTGCCAGGGGATGGTTTCGATAATGCCGCCGGTGACCATGGTGACTACCCTGATGCCGTGTTTTCCCAGCTCGAGGGCCCACTGCCGGCGCAGCCCCTCCATGGCGTCGAGCGCCACCTTGAAGCCGCCCAGGCCGGGTATGGTCTGCGGGCCCGAGCCGCCGAACATGAGCACGACGCCGGAGCGCTGCTTGACCATGTAGGCGGCGGCCGCGCGGGTGGTAAGGAAGTGCGTTCGGGCGGCCAGGGTGATGGGCCGGGTGAAGTCATCCACATCAATTTCCATGAGCGGCTCCTGGACGTCGCCGAACGAGATCACGTTGAAGGAGATGTCGATCCTCTTGCTCTTCTTCGCCACCCGGCTTACGAAGGCATCCACCTGCTCCTCGTCCAGGGCGTCGACAACGGCGGTCTCGGCTGTGCCGCCGGCCTCGCGAATGTCATGGGCTACTTTTTCCAGTCGCGATTCGGTCCTCCCGGCAATGTGGACCGTGGCGCCGTCGGCCGCGAAAGCCCTCGCCACCGCCCCGCCGACCGCACCTCCGCCGCCGTAGATCAGGGCGGTCTTGCCGTGAAGCAAGCCGTTTTCCGGAATCCCGATATTCAGCATGGTCGCCTGCCTAGTGCCGCGGAGTTCGTGAATTCCCTCAACTATGTTCTTGCGGAGGGCCGGTGGCAAGAGGACCGGGAGCCGCGCGGACTGTCCCGGCCCGCGGCGTGGCGGGGCCGATTGCCACGCCGGGACCCGGCCAGGCGTCCCCCCAAAGCACACTCCTGGCCGAACCACGACGTGCCGGCGGACTGTTGCCGCCCCAGCACACAGAGAATTGGACACGTCCAATTCTCTGTGTGAGCGTACCCGGAACAGATTAGACATGTCCAATCTGCTACACTCGCAGGCGACCTGACGTTTTGTGACAAACCGCGCCTGATGAAATTTGTCCGATGAAAGAAGCCACTGTGAGCGACGACCAGCCGACCTCAGCGCCGGGTCTAGCCCTGGCCCGCAAGCTGAACATCCTCTTGGATACCGCCGAAGCCGAGGGCCGGAAAATTACCTTCAATGACGTCCGGGACGCCATGTCCGCGGCGGGGACGCCGCTCTCGCGGGCCAGGTGGCATTACATGCGATCGGGCTCGGGGCCGGCCGTCAAAAAAGTCGAACTCCTGCAGAACCTGGCCAAATTCTTCGGCGTAAACGAGAACTACCTGATCCACGGCAACGACGAACTTCCGCCCCGGGTGGAGGCGCAGCTTGATTTGCTCGCCTCCATGCGGGCGAATAAGGTGCGCAACTTCGCCGCCCGCCAACTGGACGGCCTTTCCCCGGAAACCCTGCTCCAGATCCGGGACCTGATCGACGAGCAACTCTCCCGCGGGGATTCCGGCCAGCACTGACGCCCCCGAGTCCTTAACTACGCTTTGACCTGCACTGATACGATTCTGGCGAGGTCTGGCCGTCAGGAAGTGGCGTGTCCACGCTGACGCTCTATCAACAGCCAAGGACTCGGAACATGGATTACGACGCCRCCCGGTCGCGGGCACGGGAAGCAGAGGCCAGCCTCCGCCTCAGCGAGCCGGTTTCGCTGGCATCAATCCAGGCGCACCTTGAACGGCAGAGGGGCCGGAAGATCGTCATCAAGCCGATCGAAGGGGCAACCGATAAAGTCTGCGGGCTCTGGTTCGGCCTTGATCACATGGACCTCATCATGCACGCCCGGGCTGCCTCCGAAGTCCACCGGCAACAGATTGTCCTCCACGAGTTCGCCCACATGGTCCTGCGCCACGAGCAGGAGATCGTGTCCGTCGAATACGCCGGCACGTTCTTCCCGGACCTCGACCCGGAGCGCGTAGTCAAGGCGCTCAAGCGGACGGATTTCCTCGATGAGCTCGAAGTCACCGCCGAGCTCCTGGCTGACCGCCTCGCCGCGCGAATCCGCAACTCCCAGGACCGCTCCGGTGGCCAGCCGGGCAACTTCAGTTCGGTCTTCGGATGATCCAGCTCCTGATGGCGGCGGTCCTCTTCGTTCTCGCCGCGGTCCGCATCCCGGCCGTGGTCCGGAACGGCCGGGACACCGTGTTCCTTGCGGCGGTGTTCGCCGGGATCGCTTCGGTGCTGATGTCGCCGGCCGTGTACGCCACGGTCGATGCCGTCATCGGCGGCACCAACGTCGTCAAGCTGGCCCTGCACTCCTCAATGATCGTCGGACTCTGGTATCTCCGGTGCGCAGTCCTCGAGGCAATCATGCCCCCGGACACGCGGCGGGCCCTGATCCGCACGCTGCCGCTGACCGCCACCCTGATCCTGCAGCTGCTGTTCTTCGTCCTGACCGGCCCCACCACCACGACAGGCACCTGGGGCCTCTACCACGAGCGGCTGCCCGCCGCCCTGTTCTCGGCCATGCTCATCGTATTTGTCGGGTGGGTCTGCGCCGGCGTCGCGGCCACGTGCTTCCGCTACATCCCGCGGATGCGCCGGTCCTTCAGGGTCGGCTTCACCATGGTCGGCGTCGGCTGTGTCGTCGGCATGCTCGTGGTGGTCACGTTCACGATCGGGCTGCTCTCCGTCCCGATCCCGGCGCTCCTGGCCCTTCCGGTGCCCTCCCAGTCCGCCATTGGAGTCTTGGAAATGGTCACCATCGTCCTGGTCGGGGCAGGCCTGACGGTACCAGCCCTGGCAGGCCGGACCGGGCGCAAACGGCGGGCCCGCTGGGAGGCCGACACGCTCGCCGGCGTCGAACCCATCAGGGAACGGATCCTGCAGGATGTTGACCCGGAACGCCTCCTCGAAAGCGACCCCGCCGCACCAGCCCGGGACCGGCTTCACCGGATGATCGTCGAGGTCTGGGACGCTGAGCTGGCGTCCGGCGGGACCCTGACCCCGCAGGAGCGCGCCTTCCTCCTGGCTGCCGAAGAGCAGCTTGACCTGAATCGGCTCCCGTGACGGGTCCCGCTGCGGCCATCCGGACGCGCTTCACCCATCCGACCCGGCGCCCGCGGCCCGCCGGCACCGACCCGTACACGATCTACCGGGACATGGTGCTGTTCGACTTCCAGGCCGAGATCCACGCCGGGTTCTTTGTCTCCTACTACCGCAACTTCGCGGTCCCCTCGATCGCCCGGACCCTGGCGGGGACAGGCGAGATGGCGGCCCGCCCGCTGAAGCGCTCCTACGACACCGGGATCGTCATCCACGAAATCATCGCCAACGGCTTTGACGACGAACGCAGCCGCGCCATGATCGGGCTGCTCCGTCGTGTCCATGCGGGCGTTCCGGGCAGCGCCGAGGACTTCGTCTACGTGCTCATGACACTTCTCGTCCTGCCGTTGAGATGGGCCGACGCCCATGGCTGGCGGCGGCTGACCGACCTCGAGAAGGAAGCCGCAACCGCCTTCTACACCGAGCTGGGCAGCCGGATGGGCCTCGGCCCTGTCCCGGCGTCCTACGAGGCCGCCTGCCGCTTCCTGGACGACTACGAGGCCCGGAATCTGGGCCCCAGCCCGGAGGGGGCAGCCCTTCTCGCCGCCACGGTTCCGGCACTGGAGAACCGGCTGCCCGCCTGGCTTCGCCGCTTTACCCCGCTCGTCCTGGCCCTGATGATGGACAGGCCCCAGGTGGCCGATGCCCTCGGGCTGAAGCGGGCACCGGCTGCCCTGAGGCTCGCGTTCAACACTGTTCTGCGCGCACGGGCCGTCGAAGTCCGGACCAGGCCGCTGCCGACGAGTCCTTCGTTTGTCCCGGGCACCGCAAACATTGCCGTCTACCCGGGCGGATACACGCTGGGCCAGATCGGACCCGAGGCCGGCCTCAACGCTGCACGGCCCTAGATTCTGCACGGCCCTAGATTCTGGGCGGCCCTCCCGGGCCTCCACCGCCGGGGCTCGCCGCGGGTCCGACGGCCGGACCACCCGCAGGCCCTGCGTAAGCCGGTACCGGCAGCTCGCCCGGGTCGACGGGACCCATATCGAGGTGGAACGGCGGATATTCGTCCCGCATGAGGGCAACGTAGGCGATGACGCGGTAGATCCAGCGGTTCAGACCGAGCAGGAGGTCGAAGATCCCCCGCCAGTATTGACCTGTGAACAACAGGATCACACCGGCAATGAGGACCAGCAGCCCCAGGAGGGAGATGCCCACTCCATGCTGCTCCCACTGGCCGTCACGGTACTCCCACGTCCTCGCGGTCCCCGTCAGGACACCGATGATCAGCAGATGCGGAATGGCCAGCAGCCACGATTTCACCAGCACCAGGCCGCGGGATAGCCGTTCGGGATAGTCGACGTCGAAGTCCGCCGGGTAATCCGTGCGAGCCAGCGTGAAGGGCGGATAGGCGTCCGTTCCGATCGCGCTGAAGGCGTAGAAGGCCACGCGCCAGTTCCAGCGGATCACGCCGGCATTGAAATTGAACAGCGAGCGCGGGTAGCGCGCCGTGAACAGGATCGCGAACCAAGCCACGATCGTGACCACTCCGAAGGCGAACCAGAGGAAGAACAGGATGATGCAGTGCGGGATGGCCAGGAACCACTTCACGAGCCACATCCACCGTGAGAGATTCGGGTCGAGGTAGCCGTGGAGGCGCGCCGGGTAGACGTACGGGGTAGTCGCTCCCGGGGTCACCGGATACTGAGGTCCCGGCGCGGCAGCGTAGGCCGCTACAGCACCCGGCGGGGCTGCGGTGTTCTGCTGGCCGGGGGCGGCCCCGGGCGGGTAGGGTCCGGCCTGATACGGCTGGCCGGGCTGGGCTGGCAGGTAGCCGGGAGGGACTCCGCTGCCGGTCCCGCCTTGGCCCGGCCCACCACGGCCGAGTCCTGCGGCGCCCAGCACGATCAGCGGCACTCCGATCAGCAGCATCACGAGGCCGCCGATCAGCAGGCCAATGAACATCGGCAAGAACAGATCGGTGCGTGCCCCTGCCTGCAGATTCACGCTTACCGGTGAACTCGCGTCGGCGTTCATGACCACCGCGGCCCAAGCTCCGGAGCGAAGGTCCCATGTCAGTTCCTGTTCCCCCGGGCCCGTGGCAGTCGCGGCCCAGAAGTTCTGCTGCGCCGGATCGGACGGGATGCTGGCACCGTTCACTTCGCGGTACAGCGCGCGGAAGGGGTTGAAACGGACGTCGACGATTTCGGTGCGCCGGACACCGGCCAGGTATGCCGCGACGTCGGCCCGCGGGGCAATTCCGATGAAGATTTCCTTGCCGGGATCAGTGGTGGAACCGCGGAGCAGCACGCTCCCCGCAAAGTCCACCGGGACGCCGTCGTTCACGCCGCCTCCGGTCATGAGATCCAGCCGGGGGGTCGTCAGCGCGTAGGAATTGGCTGAGAACTGCTCCGACGGCGTGATGAAGTACCTGCCGTCGCGCTGCTGGTAATTGACCCAGCCCGCGAAGCCGGCGACCGCCAGCAGTCCCAGACCGACCAGCGCGCAAAGCGAGCCGATCACCAGCATGACAATCCGGCCTGCTTTCATGGCCGCCGTCCTTTCAGATGGTCCGTTTGCCACGCCCGGATGGGCAGGACTTCCGGAAGCTGGCGGCCCGGGCCGCTACCGCCCGAGCGAAGTCAGAGGAAGAACGCTTTCACGCCGTGATCACCACTTTGAGGGCCTTCGTCTCCGCGGCGTGGGCGAAGGTGTCGTACGCCTCCATGAACTCGTCGAAGATGAAGTGGTGGGTGGCGAAACTGTCTGCAGGGATTTTTTGCTGTGCCACGAGCTTGAGCAGCATGGGGGTGGTATTGGTGTTCACCAGGCCCATGCTGATGTTGATGTTCCGGATCCAGAGGTCCTCGACGTGCAGTTCCACGGCTTTGCCGTGCACGCCCACGTTGGCCACGTTGCCGCCGGGCCGCACGATATCTGTACACATCGTGAACGTGGCCGGGATGCCGACGGCCTCGATCGCGACGTCCACGCCCTGCCCGTCGGTCAGGACCATCACCTGTTCCTTCCAGTTGGCAGCGCTGGATAGGACCACATCAGTGGCGCCGAATTCGCGGGATTTTTCGAGCCGGTTCGCGTCGAGGTCGACGGCGATGATCGTCGCGGCGCCGTAAAGTCCGGCGGTACAGATCGCGGCGAGTCCGACCGGGCCTGCGCCGATCACGGCGACTGTGTCGCCGGGCTTGACCCGGCCGTACTGCACGCCGATCTCAAAGCCGGTGGGAAGGATGTCGGAGAGCATCACGGCCTGTTGGTCGCTGACTCCCTCAGGCAGGAGGTGCAGGGAGTTCTCGGCGTACGGGACGCGTACGAACTCGGCTTGGGTGCCGTCGATCAGATGCCCGAAAACCCAGCCGATGCCGGACGTGCCTTCCTCCCCAAGGCAGTGGGAGTAGAGGCCTGTCTTGCAGTTGGCGCAGTGCCCGCAGGACTTGATGCAGGAAATGATGACACGGTCCCCGACCTTGAGGCTGGTGACGGACGCGCCGATCTCCGTGATGGTGCCGACCCCCTCGTGGCCCAGGATGCGGCCCTTGGCCACGGTCGGGACGTCGCCCTTGAGGATGTGCAGATCGGTGCCGCAGATGGTTGTCGTGTCCACCTTGACGATCACATCGCTGGGGCTCTGAATGGTGGGATCGGGGACATCGGTCCACGACTTCTGTCCGGGCCCACCGTAGACGAGGGCTTTCATACGTGCTCCTTGGCTTTGAGGATGACCAGCGGGTCCACGAGGCGCAGACGGCACGGAGTCTCAGTGCCATCGATCCCCGAATACATCAACGAGGCGCGGGCGCGCTCACGGAGTTCCTCGATCGCGGCGGCCGACACGCGGGCGTGCGCGAGGTCGAGCACGAGCTCGAAACTGGGGAGCTTGCTGGTGACGCGTCGGCAAACAACGTACAGTGCCCGCACGTTGGCTACAGTCACCACGCCATGCACGTCGATTCGAGCTGTTTCGGCGTCGGCGTTCAGGCGTATGAAAACTTTGAGTTTGGGGTCCCCCGAATGGTGGTGCATAGTCATGTGGCCGTGGTCTCCTGCCTTTTCCTGCTGAAGCCGGAAAGTGCAAACGCCATTTCCTTCCCCAAGTCGCGGTGAGACCCGTGCCGCATTCCATGAAGTGGTTCCTCCCTCAACTGCGACCTCCCCCAAGTGGCCGTGCAGGAACCTCCCCACATTTAGCTTGGTGGGCACGTCTGGGAGGGGTAAGGGGCAAAAGTCCCTTGTGTGCGTTTTAGGTCCTTCTGGTTTAGGTGCTCCTCGTTAGGTTCAAGAGCGGCGCACGCCTAGCCTGTTTCTATGTCTGCTCCGCTCGATCCCTGCCTCGCGCCGGACCTCGTGCTGGCCTCGGCGCGGCAACCCGGGGACGAAATATGCTTCGACGTTCATCTACGCGGCGGTGCCGTGTCTGCGATCATCCCGTCGCGCCAGGACGCGCCAGCGGTCCCCGCCGCTACCCGTGTGGTGGACCTGGACGGCCGCTATGTCATTCCGGGGCTGTGGGATGAGCATGTCCACATGACGCAGTGGGCGCTGGCCTCCAACCGGATGGACCTTTCCGACGCCGGCTCGGCGCGCGAGGCGGCCGCCGTCGTCGGGTCCCATATCGCCGGATCCCGCGTCACCGGGGCCGGCGACGGATTCACCGGCGGCACTGGCGTCAGCAGCGGCACCGGGGCTCCGGGAGATGTACAAACGCTGGTGGGCGTCGGTTTCCGCGACGCCGTCTGGCCGGACCTGCCCAGCCTTGGCCTCCTCGACGGCGTGACGCGCGGCCGGCCGACGGCGCTGATCAGCCACGACCTCCACTGTGTCTGGCTAAACTCCGCAGCGGCCCAACGCTACGGAGTGCGGGTGGACGCGGACGGGCTGCTCCGGGAAGATCCGGCGTTTGCCCTGACCCGCGCGCTCGGCCGGCTGCCGGATGCGGTGGTGGATAAGTGGGTGCAGCAGGCGGGGCAGGCTGCCGCGGCGCGGGGCGTAGTCGGGATCGTGGACTTCGAGATGACATGGAACCGCGACGCCTGGCTGCGGCGGATCTCCGGCGGCTTCGCTGCCCTGAAGGTTGAGGCGGGGGTCTACCCGCAGGATCTGGACCGGGCCGTGGCCGAGGGCCTGCGGACAGGTTTGGCAGTGGCGGGCAGCGGCGGGCTCCTGACCGTGGGCCCGTTGAAAGTGCTGATCGACGGCTCGCTCAATACCCGCACAGCCTACTGCGTTGACCCTTATCCGAACGGCGGGCACGGCCTGCTGACGGTAAGCGAGCCGGAGTTGCTCGCCCTGCTGGTCCGGGCGCGGCAGGCAGGCTTTGTGCCGGCTGTCCACGCGATTGGCGACGCGGCCAATCGGGTCGCCTTGGATGCGTTTGAGGCGGCGGGCATTGCCGGGCGGGTGGAACATGCCCAATTTGTCCGGAGCGAGGATTTCGCCCGCTTCGGCCGGTTGGGTGTGACCGCGAGCGTCCAGCCGGCGCATGCCCTCGATGACCGGGACGCCGCCGAGGCGAACTGGCCGGGGCGCACGGACCGGTCCTTCCCGCTCCGTTCACTGTTGGCCGCCGGTGCGGCGCTGGCCCTTGGCTCCGACGCTCCGGTGTCCCTGCTGGACCCGTGGACTGCCATGTCCGCTGCCACGGCGCGGGCCCGGCAGGATGGCCGCGGGCCGTGGCATGCCGAGCAGGCGCTCACCCGGCAGGAGGCCCTGACGGCCTCGACCCGCGGCCGCGGCCGGCTCCGGGTCGGGGATCCCGCCGATATTGCAGTGCTCGACGGCGACCCGCTGACTGTTCCCGACGCGGAGTTCGCCGCGATGCCGGTAGCCGCCACACTGGTGGCGGGACGGTTCACCCACGGTGGTCAATAGCTGCCTGCTGTTTTGCCTTTGAGCTATTTGCCTTTGACTTATTTGCCTTTGACCCGGGCCTGGACGAGGTTGGCGAACGGCAGCCGGCCGTAGTCGTCGCGGAATCGGGCGTGGTATCCGGCCTCCGCTTCGTTGACTGCCTCCGCTGGGAGCTCCTTCCAGGCAATCAGGAGGGAACCGGGATCGGCGAGCTGCCAGATGAGCCTGCCGTCCCAGTGGCCAGGCGGCTTGCCCTTGCCGAAATCGATGAACTCCTGGATTTGCCGGCGAAGGCCGCGGTTGCCTTTGCTGCCGGCTCCCGCTTTGCCGAGATACACGACGTCGGCGCCGTCAATCCACTCGGCGGTCAGCGCGGGTTCCGTGACGGAAGGGTCCTTTTTCTTGAAGACCCCCGCCGTGCTCTTGGGCAGGAACCGCGGCTCATAGCCTGGGGGCTGCAGCAAGGCGAAGATCCCGGTCCGCTGCGGGATCCGGTTGATGTCCAGTGCGGCGAGAGTCCTAAAACCCGTAAACCCGTCTTCCTTGAGTGAGCGTCTGTTGATCGGCATAGGTTCCTTGGCTTGGGGGTGTTCGCCCTAGAAGCTTACGGAAGAAGCTCACGGAAGTCCGGGCTCAGCCGCGAGTGAAAGTGCCCAGTCCGGTCTGATCGTAGAAATCGAGCCTGACGCTCGACGCCGTGCCGCCGGGGGCAGCGTCCGCACCGGGGGCGAAGATTGCCCCCGCAAGGCCGTTGCCGTTCTCTCCGATGGATTCAAAGCTGAAGGTGTCGCCGTCGAAGTGCTTGAGTGCGAACCTGGTGGCCCTGCCGTCCGGGCCCAGCTCCAGGGTCAGCACGCCGCTCTCCACCGAAACTTTGAGCGGACCGTAGTAGGAGTTCGCGTAGCTTCCGGTGTAGAAATCGTTGCCGCGTGCCGGTTCGACCTGCGGCGGCACCTGGGAGTAATCGACTTTTGGCTTCTCCGCCTCATCGATCTTCTGGAAAACGCCCGCGGTGAATCCGAACCAGTCCACTGTCGGGGCGCCGTTCTGGGCCGTGTCCAGGAATGCGGCGCAGATAGCTTCGGGGATGCCCTGCGGCCGGCCGTTCGTCAGGGCCACAATGCCTAACTGCTCACCGGGGAGCAGCGAGACGGCGGTCGCTGCACCAAGGTCGAAGGCTCCCGAGTGCCCGAGCGAGAGCCGGGCGTGGTCGTCGTAGGAGACATTCCAGCCCAGGCCGTAGAAGCGGGTGCGGGCGGCCGGTGTCCCGGGAGGGCCCGATACCGCGTGCGGGACATGCGTGACACCCAGCGCGTCCGTGGCGATAACCTCTTTGCCCTCAAAGCTGCCGTTGGCGAGCTGCAGGCGGATCCAGCGGGCCAGGTCATGCACGGAGGAGCTGGCCCCGCCGGCGGGTGCTTCGGCGTCGGCGTTCCGGGTGTATTTGGCCACCCACGTCTTATTACCAGCGGGCACGTGGATCAATGCCCTGTTCAACGCCTTTTGGTAGTCCGCGTGGCGATAGCTCGTGGATGTCATCCCCAGAGGCTTGAACAAGACTTCGTCGGCGAGGTCTGCCCAGGGCAGTTTCATGGCATCGGCAACTGCCAATGCGCCAGCCGTGTAGCCGAAGTTGCTGTAGTTATAGCTCGAGCGGAAGGAGTCCAGCGGCTCCTGGTTAAGGTGGCTGAGAATGTAGGACTGGTCGAATCCGAGGTCCTCGAGCAGATCGCCCGCCCCCGTGCTTAGGCCGCCTTGATGCGACAACAAGTCGGCGACCGTGGCGTTTCGCGTGACGTAGGGGTCTTTCAACGCAAAGCCGGGGCTGTGGTTGATCACCGGCTCCGTCCAGGAGATGGCCTTGCGGCCCACGGCCACGGCCGCCACTGTGGAGGCCAGGGGTTTGGACACCGAGGCCAACTGAAAGACGGTGTCCGCGTCCACCGTTTCGGGCCTGCCCGACTCCCGCACGCCGAATCCCTTGGCGTACACCATCTGGTCCCTGTAGACCACGGCAACGGCGACCCCGGGAACACCGGTACTTTCCATCGCGCCCTGGACCATCCCGTCCAGCTTGGCCAAGGCGTCGTTGACCTTCTGTTGGTCCAGGAGTGGTTTGACCTGCGGTTCCGGCGCCGGAAGCAACGATGCCGACGGCGTACCGGAGGCGCCGGGGCCACTGCTTGCGGCACCGGCGGGGGCAGTTTGGGCCGTGCAGGCGGCCAGCAGCGGCATCCCCGCTATGCCCGCGGCCCCGACGCCGACCGCCTTAAGTAGCGAGCGGCGGTCCGAGGGCAGCGAGCCGACCCTCATCGCGATAGATTCCCTTTGTTTCATGGACAACCCTCCGCCCGATACCGCCTGGGGCGTCGAGCTGACGCCCTCTCCCATGATGGACCCGCGCCGGTGTTTGAGACAGGGGATGTCGGGTCCGAGGGACTATCGGGGTGCTCGGGGCGGCATCGAGGCTGGGCACGGAAGGCGGGGCACTCGGGCCGGCCGACGGAAGGCGGGGGCACTCGGGCCGGCCGGCCGTTCTGCGGGTCTGCCAGCCCGTAGGAAACTCAGACATTTTCACCCTCGCCAGTTCCGCCGCTGGCTCTGGCTCCGGCTCCGGCTCCGGCTCCGGTTCCGCCGCTGGCTCCGGCTCCGGCTCCGGCTCTGGCTCTGGCTCCGGCTCCGGCTCCGGCTCTGGTTCCGCCTCTGGCTCTGGACTCAGCATCATTCTGGCGCCCCGCGGTGTCCCGGCATCCGCAGGACCCACACGTCCCCACCTCGACACCCGCCCGCGAAACCACGTATGGCGCGAACCTCGCGGGCTCCTCCGGCTGTGCCTATTAATGTCAGACCCCCTTGGGAGACTTGATTCATGGACGGCAATAAGGGGCCCGAAGTGGTTCCGGCAGACTCGGCACCGGCAAATGCTGTGACGGTCGCTGCACTGGCCCGGATCCTGGCCTTCCTCCCGGCTCCGGACAGCGCCGCCGCACTGATCGACGAGATCCTGGACCTGGAGGACCTGAAGTCCGCCATGGCAGCCCGGCAGGCCCGGCACGCCGTCGCCTTCGACCTGCTCCAACGCCACGAGCAGACCGCCGCCGGGGTCCCGGCCGCGAAACTCGGTGCCGGGATTGGCGCGCAGATCGCCCTCGCCCGGCGCGAATCCCCCGCCAAGGGCGGCCGGCTCCTGGGCCTGGCCAAAGCCCTGGTCACCGAGATGCCGCACACCCTCGCCGCGCTGCAGACCGGACAGCTGAACGAATGGCGCGCCACCCTGCTCGTGCGCGAAACCGCGTGCCTGGCCACGGTTGACCGGTCCGCCGTGGACGCGGAMCTCGCCGCGGACACSGGCACSYTCGMCGGGGTGGGTGACCGGCGGCTGGTGGCCACCGCCCGTGCCGCCGCGTACCRGCTGGATGCGCGCACCGTCACCGAACGCGCCGCGCACGCCGCCACCGAGCGGCAYGTCAGCCTCCGCCCSGCCCCGGACACCATGTGCYATCTSACCGCCCTGCTCCCGGTCACCGCCGGCGTCGGCGTCTACACCGCCCTGACCCGGCACGCCGACACCCTCAGGAACAGCGGGGACCAGAGGGGCCGCGGGCAGCTGATGGCCGACACCCTGGTCGAACGCAGCACCGGCACCCCCGGCGGGATCACCGGAGTCGAAATCCAGCTCGTCATGACCGACCGCACCCTCTTCCAGGCCGACGCCGAACCGGCCCGGCTCCCCGGCTACGGCACCGTCCCCGCCGGCTGGGCCCGCAGCCTCATCAACGGCACAGCGGCCACAGAAACCGCCGGATCCCCTACACCCGGTGGCTCGGCAGGCAGTTCCCCGGAACCCGGCGGCGGCGCGGCCCAGAACACGGACACGGAGACAGGACATGGCATCGGCGGCAGTCCCGACCCGGGCACAAGCCCCGGCGGCATAGCCGGCGGTTTCCCGGGACCCGGCAGTCCCCCAATATCCGGTGGCACGGACGGGGCTGCCGATGACACCGCGTTCGGCGTGTGGATCCGCCGGCTCTACACCCACCCCGGCACCGGCGGGCTCGTCGCGATGGACTCCCGCGCCCGGATCTTCCCGCCCGGACTCCGCCGCCTCATCCAGACCCGCGACGAAACCTGCCGCACCCCGTACTGCGACGCCCCCATCCGCCACCTGGACCACATCATCCCCCACCGCGACGGCGGCCCCACCGCCCTGGCCAACGGCGCCGGACTCTGCGAAGCCTGCAACCACACCAAAGAAACGCCCGGCTGGACCGCCCGCCCCGCAAACGGAGAACAGGCAGACCCCGTGCCCGGACACGAACCCGCGGCCGCGCACAGCGGCGACAGGCACACATTCGAACTCACCACCCCCACGAGCCACACCTACCACTCCACCGCGCCACCCCTGCCGGGCACGCCGCTCCGCCGATCAGCCACGGATCAGCCGGGCTCCCGCGACCGGCGCCAGCTCCGTCACCAGGCCAAAACGCTGAAGCGCGGGAGGTTCAATGTGGTTGCTGCAGCCTAGGGACCAGTCAGCTGGCTGCCGTGCGGGACCCGGCTGACGCTGGCCGGGCCACCGGAGGTCGGGCGACGGGCCGCTACTCGAAGAACTCGATTCGCGGCTCGCCTTGGACTCCGCCACGCTTCATGGCGTCCAGCAGTTCTGGGTTGGCAAAGAAAAACCGCGCCTTGTCGACGGAATCGAAGTAGTGAAGCACGAGGACGGCGTTGGGTCGCCTGCCAACTGGTGGACGGACTGCTGGGTAACGCCGCTGCTGGACTGCAGTTCGGCCACGGAATCGTAGACTTTGCGCCATTCGTCGTAGTCGGCAACCTTATGAAAAACCACGGAAAGTGCCATGGCGATGCTCCTTGCTGGGACGGGGAGCTGCCCGCGACGGGGGCTCCACGTTCGGTTGGAAAGCGACCGGTCCCAGCCTCTGGCCGCGCTGACAAATTTGACCCGGCGACGGCGACGGCGACGGCGACAAAGAAAAACGCCCTCCCACCCCGGGTGGCGGGCTGACGTCAGGCCTGCAGGTACCTTCGCGATCTCGCTATGAGACGGCTCGGACACTTCCATGTCCCGAACAACCCGGCGTCATCAGTTGGTTACCTGCAGGCGCTTTAAGCCTACGCCCGCCTCAACTCCATCACCAGAGGCCGAAAGCCACCGGCCCCACCACGAAGACCATCGTGACAACCCCACTATGGAGGCCCGGCCACAAAGGCCCCGGCCGAAACACCCCCCGCCGCAAAAGCGTAGAGTGGAGGAAGCCGCCTGATTCTGGACGCCAAGTGCTGAGGGAGAAATCGTGACGATTGACTGGGACGAAAAAAAGACCCTGCTGCAGGAGCCGAACATCGCCGCCGTGACGCAACTGTGCGACGAACTCATGGAGAAGAAGCCTGGATCGGTGGTCCCGTACATCGACCCCATCCATGATGAGGACGAATGCCGGATCGTCAGCCTGCATATCAGCCCCGGCAAGGGCACAGAATCGGGCTTTGTTTCGCACTTCAACGACGATGAAGCCGCACGCCGCGCCACCTCCATCTACGAGGCCGCAGAGCTCGATCCCCGCTATGTGATGCCGTGGAACGCGTACCCGTGGATCCGCGATCCGGACGCTTCCTCGGCCCTGAACGTCCAGGAGAAGACGGACGGCCTTCGGCCCTTCCGCCAGTTCCTCAAGATCAACAAGCGCGTCTCGGCCGTTATTGCCCATGGCGCGGACGCCCACTCCTTCCTGACGCTCTTCGAGAAGACCTACCATTCCTCGCTGAAGAACCATGGCGTCAAGATCTACAAGGCCACCGCGCTCGGCGGCCGCGCCTTCGCAGTCTCTCCGGCCAAGCAGGAAGAGCTGCTCGCCAAGAACGTTGAAGTCTACAAAGACGCCATGCAGCGGGCCGGCATCCAGCACCTCTGAGGCTTCACGCAGCAGCATCCGACGCTGGCAACAACCGACGCCGGCGGCCTCAGCCCGCCAGCAGCCTGCGCCGGTGCTTGAGTTCCTTGACCCAGTCGCGGGTGACTAGCGCCGAAAACGGCGAGGCGCCGTCGTCGGTCATGGAGCGGAACGCCGTGCCCGCCTGAAGGTCCGCCAGCAGCGGCTCCGACGCCCTCAGCGCGAGTTCCAGCACCTGGACAGCCGCACGCTCGGTCAGCCCCATCCCCGCGGCCCAGCCCAGGAAGTGCTTCCGGGAGATCCCCGTCCGTTTGCCGTCCAGGGTCAGGGCCAGTGTCTTGTCCCCGTAGACCACAGTGGAGGGGATGTCGTACACCGGCGCAATGGACCACTCGCCGGCCGGTTGCTGCACCATGGAAACGTTTTTTGCGTGCAGGTCACCGTTGCCCGTAAGCCACGCAAATGCCGCCTGGAGGGCCAAATTCCGCAGCGCGGGCAGCGGCGCCGCGCAATACGCCGCAAGCGCATGGCACACCTGCCCGTATCCCACGTTGTACTTGTCCGCAGGGTAAAGCCCCAGCACCTGTGCCCCGTCCTCGACGGCGAGCCGCTGCACCGCCCCGGCCGCCGCCTTGGGCGCACCGGATACAGGCACCCGGTCGAAGCGCTCCACGAGCAACCCCGGCCGGCCAGCGACGTCGCGGATCAGCTGGACCCGGCTCAAGGGGATCCGCAGCCGGGCCGCGTAGCGGAACATCACAAATTCGTTTTCGACGACGTGCGGGAACTCGGGCGCATTGAGTTTGAGGATGTACCGTCGGCCGGCGCTGGCCACCGGCATGGAGATCATGCCTGCGGACAGCTTGTCCTGCACGCCGGCCAACGCCACCGGGTCGATCAGCCCGGAATCCCCCAGAAGGGCCTCGAAATCCAGGGGCGTCCCGGGGTCAAGCTCGACGGCGTGCTCGTCCGGGTCCAGCTTCTCGCCATGGCCAACGATTTGCACGTCACCCACCGGGTTGGCACCGGCCGCGATGAGCAGGGACAGCTCATCGTCCACGCTGGTCTTGATGGAGCGGCGCAGTGCATTCAGCCGCCGGCCCTCCGGCAGGAGCCCGGTGAAATACGGCGGGGCTGCCCCCGCCGCGGACAGCACCGGGTCCGGAGCCAGCGGCAGGGAACTCGCGACAGCTGGTCCCCCGGAAGCCAGATAGGCCGGCAAGTAGCTGAACCTGGTGCCGCCGTCGTGCCGTTCCAGCCGTGCCGCCAGCACGCCGGCCTTGTAGATGTCTGCGATGCGGTGCCTCATGGCCGGACTTCCGGGCCGTTCCGCAGTTCGCTGTGGGCCCGAAGTTCGTCGTTGTCCCGAGGGCCGGCGAGGCTCCGGGCGGCGGCGCTGGTGCGGGTCTGGACCCGGAGCTCCAGCCCCAACGTGTCAATGAGCGCCAGCAGGGAATCCAACTGCACCGTGCGTTTGCCCTGTTCGACAAACCGGACGAAGCGCTCTGAGACCCCGGCCAGTTCGGCCAATTCGCGCTGGCTCAACCGGAGCGACCCGCGCCGGGCCCGGACGTCGGCTGCGAGCTCGTCCGGAAACGAGTTCTCCATGGCCGCCTCCCCGTTGATCAAAATACGCCCGAGCCACCCTGCCCCCATAGGTACGAACGTGCCGTTTTGCGTGCATTTTCAGTATAGAGCGAACAAATGCGCCTGCACAGTGCTATTCCGGCACGTTCGTACCGGCGCGGGTGCAAATGGCAGGGACAGCCTGCTGGGGATGCAGGCCTGGGATTCATGGCGCCCGCAGTCACAGAACGGACGGCTCTGCCGGGTGGGGGCGTAGCGGTGCACAATGACCCTTAGGATTTAAGGGGCCCAAGAAAACCAGCCCGCCCAGGGAATCCGGAAAGGACTGCTCAGCATGACGCACGCTTCCTTCCGGCTATTCCGCACCGGGCTGATCGGATCCATCATCGTGGCACTGGCGGCCGGCGGCCACCTGGCCGGCGGGGGGCGGCTGCCCGAGCCGGTGATCGTGACGGCGCTGTGTGCCGTGGCAATCGTCCCGGTGGCCATCCTGACCCGCTTCCGACTGTCCTTTCCTGCCCTTGCCGGGCTGCTGGGAGTGGGCCAATTGTGGCTGCACTGGTCGTTCGGCGCTCTGTCCGCAGGGGCGCCCGCGGCCGGCCGGGCGCGGATGGTCGAGGGCCATCCGGGCCATGCGGCGGCTGCCATTTCCCCGGAGATGCTCGACCCGTCCATGGCGGTGTCCGCGGCCGATATGGGCGGAGCCATGTTCGCCGCCCACGCGGTGGCTACCCTCGGCACGGCGCTGCTGCTCGCCCGCGGTGAGCGGGCACTGTCCGCACTGGCCTCCTGGCTGCGCCCACTCGTGCAGCTGCCCCGCCCCTGCCCCGCAATGCCGATGCGCGCTCCCGGCCCCTGCACAGTCAACCTGGCCCTCCCCAAAATCCGGGTTGGCCTCCGCCTGCCGACCCGGCGCGGACCTCCGGAACCGCTGCCCGCCGCCTGACCAACCCCTTTCACACACGGACGGGGGCCACGGGCGGCCACCCGCTGCTACCGCCGGACGAACACCGGACCGGCCGGTTCCCACCGTTTATTCGTTAGTGAAAGGCCCCTTTGCCATGAAATCCTCCCTCCGCCGCACCCTCAAGACCGCCGCGGCCGCCACGATGACCGCCGGCCTGCTCGCCGCCGGCGCTGCAGCCGCCTCCGCCCACGTCCACGTCGACTCCGACGACCCGGCCGCGGGCGGCTACAGCCACCTGACGTTCAATGTCCCCAATGAGTCCGACTCGGCCAAGACCAGCAAGCTCGAAGTCACGCTGCCCACGGGCACGCCGTTCACTTCGGTGTCGGTGAAGCCTGTCGAGGGCTGGAAAGCCGTAATCACCACGAGCGAGCTGCCGAAGCCGATCACGATCGCCGGCGCCACGGTCACCAAGGCTCCGAGTTCCGTGGTCTGGACGGCCGACGAGGCCCACCAGATCGGGCCAGACGAATACCAGGCCTTCTCCCTCTCCGTCGGCGTCCTGCCGGACGCGGGAACCACGGTGACGCTGCCGACGGCCCAGACCTACACCGACGGGACTGTCGTGAAATGGGACGAGAAGACGGTAGAGGGGCAGGCGGAACCCGAGCACCCGGCGCCCTCGTTCGTGACCACGGCCAAGGACGCCGATGCCCACGCCGCAGCCCCCGCCGCAGCCACGACTACGACGGCCCCCTCGCCGTCCGCCGCCCCGGTCGCGGAAGCAAGCACATCCGGTGATGCCGGCTCCGTGGCCGGCTGGATCGGCCTGGCCGCAGGCCTGCTCGGACTCGCCGCGGGCCTGACGGCCCTGGCCCGCACCCGCCCGTCCGGGTCAAGTAACTCAGGCAAGTAACGCAGTTAAGTAACCTGCCCCGGACCTCCGGCGCGAGAGACGACGGCGGCCCCGGACATCCGGGGCCGCCGTCACAATTGACACCGCGGTGTGATCCCTGCCATGTTTTAAGGGTGAACCTGTCAGACAGCCGGACAGCAGGACAGCCTTTGGCCCGCCTCAGTGCCGCCGAAGCCGTTTTCAACGTCCTCCGCTCCGAAATCGAATCCGGCAAGCTCGGCGTCGGCGCCAAGCTGAGCTCCGAGGCCAGCCTCGCCCAGCAGTACGGCGTGAGCCGCTCCGTGGTCCGCGAGGCATTGCGCTCCTGCACCGCCCTGGGCCTGACCGTCACCAAGACCGGGCGGGGCACGTTCGTCGTCGCCAACCACGTGGCCAAGGACCTGGTCCTGGGCCAATACTCCGCACGAGACCTCACCGAGGCCCGTCCCCATATCGAGGTTCCTGCCGCCGGACTGGCCGCGGAACGCCGTTCACCCGAGGAGCTGGACACCATGCGGGAGATCGTTGCCGCGATGAGCGGCGAGGACGACCCGGAAGTGTGGGTGGGCCTGGACTCCAGCTTCCACGCGATGATCGCGCGGGCCAGCGGGAACAAGGTGTTCGAAAACGTCGTCGCGGACATCCGGGATGCCCTCGCCCACCAGTCCGAAACCCTGAACATGGTGGCGGACCGCCAGCACGCTTCCGACGAGGAGCACCGGCGCATCCTGGCCGCGATCGAAGCCGGCGACGCGGCGACGGCGCGCATCGCCATGAGCCAGCACCTCCATGCCGTTGGCATCGCCCTCGACTCGATCCTCAACGCCTGACGGCAGATTCCTGACGCCGTTGTCAGCACCAAAAGCACCAACAGAGTGACCAGCCACCACAACCACACCGACCGCCACCAAAGGACGCAATGATTTCCCCTGCTCTCGCGCACGCCCCGACGCCGCTGGCCCCGGAGCGGCTCCCGCAGCACGCCCCGCTCGCGGTCCAGACCCGGGACGGCATCGTCGAAAGCGTCCACTACGGCTCGGTCATAGCCACCGCAGCGGACGGCCGGATCCTCCTGGCCGCCGGCGATCCCCTCGCCCCGTTCTACCCGCGGTCCGCCCTGAAGCCCCTGCAGGCCGTCGCCATGGTCCGTGCCGGGCTGGAGCTCCCGGACGATCTCCTCGCCCTCGCAGCCGCCAGCCATTCCGGAGCCGCCACCCACCGTGACGGCGCGCGGCGCATCCTGGACCTGCATGGCCTGACGCCCGCGGACCTCGAGAACAGTACTGACCTGCCCTACGGCGCCCGCGAGCGAGAGGACTGGCTCGGGGACGGCGGCCAGGCGACCCAGCTGGCGCAAAACTGCTCCGGAAAGCACGCCGCGATGGCTGCCACCTGCGTCATCAACGGCTGGCCGGTCCAGGGTTACCTTGACCCGGCGCACCCGCTCCAGCAACTCGTGGCCCAAACCGTGGTGGACCTGACCGGCGAGGACCCTCAGGCCACCACCACTGACGGCTGCGGCACCCCGCTGTTCGCACTCACCCTCCGCGGCATGGCACGGGCCTTCGGCCGCCTGGCCGCGGCCGCCGGAGCCGGCGGCAGTGCAGTAGCGGGATCCAGTGCGGAAGCCGCCGTCGCCCGCGCCATGCGCCGCCACCCCGAGATGGTTGCCGGCGAAGACCGAGACGTCACCGCGCTGATGCGGCTGGTTCCCGGCATGCTGGCCAAGGACGGCTTCGAGGGCGTCCAGCTGGTGGGCCTCCCGGACGGCCGCGCCGTCGCCGTGAAGGTCTCCGACGGCGGCGACCGCGCCAGGATGCCCGTCACCGTGCGGGTCCTGGCCGCGCTCGACGTCGACACCTCGTCCTTGGGGCGCCTCGCCGCGACCCCTGTGCTGGGCGGCGGCCGGCCCGTCGGGCTGCTGCAGGCCACCGATTTCCTCGCTGCCCCCACGACCCCCCGCGCCCCCGACGACCTGTAAGGACCGCCATGACCTCGCTCGACGAACGTGCAGAATTCCGCTCGGAACACGACCTCCTGGGCGACCGGGATGTCCCCGCCGACGCCTACTGGGGCGTCCACACCCTCCGGGCCGTGGAGAACTTCCCCATTACCGGCCAGCCGCTGTCCTCCAACATGCACCTGGTCCGCGGGCTGGCCGCCGTGAAACTCGCCGCCGCACGCACCAACCAGGAACTCGGGCTCCTCGACGCCGAGCGCGCCGCGGCCATCGCGGAAGCCTGCGCCGACGTCATGAACGGCAAGCTCAGCGARCAGTTCGTGGTGGACGTCATCCAGGGCGGSGCCGGGACGTCGTCGAACATGAACGCCAAYGAGGTSATCGCCAACCGGGCCCTGGAAATCCTCGGACACCCSAAGGGCGACTACGCCCGGCTGCACCCCAACGACCACGTCAACCTCAGCCAGTCCACCAACGACGTCTACCCCACCGCGGTCAAGCTCGGCACGATCTTCGCGGCCCGGGAACTGCTSGAAGCCCTCACCGAACTCGAGGACGCCTTCGCCGCCAAGGCCCTCGAGTTCCGCACGGTGGTCAAGATGGGCCGCACCCAGCTCCAGGACGCCGTCCCCATGACGCTCGGCCAGGAATTCGGCACCTACGCCGTCACGATCGGCGAGGACCGGCTCCGCCTGGCCGAAGCCGACCTGCTGATCCACGAAATCAACCTCGGCGCCACGGCGATCGGCACCGGCCTGAACGCACCGGCCGGGTACGCCGAGGCCGCCTGCCGGCACCTGGCCGAGATCACGGGGCTGCCGCTGGTCACGGCGGTGGACCTGATCGAGGCCACCCAGGACGTCGGCGCCTTCGTGCACCTCTCCGGGGTGCTCAAGCGGGTCGCCGTGAAACTCTCCAAGATCTGCAACGACCTCCGGCTTCTCTCCTCCGGCCCGCGCGCCGGATTCGGCGAAATCAACCTCCCCGCCGTGCAGTCCGGCTCCTCGATCATGCCCGGCAAAATCAACCCGGTCATCCCGGAAGTGGTCAGCCAGGTGGCCTACGAGGTGATCGGCAACGACGTCACCATCACCATGGCCGCAGAAGCCGGCCAGCTCCAGCTCAACGCCTTCGAACCGATCATCGTCCACAGCCTCCACAAGAGCATCTCCCACCTGGAAGCCGCCTGCCGCACCCTCACGGCCCGCTGCGTCCGGGGCATCACCGCCAACACCGAACACCTCCGCCTCACGGTGGAACAGTCAATCGGCCTCGTCACCGCCCTGAACCCGCACCTGGGCTACGCCACGGCCACGGCCATCGCGCAGGAAGCCCTCGCCACCGGCAAGGGCGTCGCGGAGCTCGTACTCGAACA
>NZ_JBFTZV010000026.1:0-54806 GCF_056406615.1 Arthrobacter sp. P1_B3
GTGCTGGGGCCGTGTGGAGGCCGGCGCGGGGGCCCGCGCGGGGCTTGCTTCGGCGGCCCGTGCCAAGGCTTGGGCGGCGGCCCGCGCGGGGGTTCCGGCCGTAAGACCGGTGTAAATCCCCGGTGTTCCGGGCGTCGAAGCCAAAACTGTCACAGGGGCATGCCACAGTGAAGTCATGGATGCTTTTGCACTGATTCTTGCCCTGCTCATGCTGCTCACCGGTGCCGTCGCCGGCGCCGCCGTCGTCTATTTCCTGCTGCACCGGCGGTACCTTGCCGTGGAACAGGACTTCGACGGCGTATCGGCCCGGCTGTCCGACGTCAGCGCCCAGTTCGCCGCGGCCGACGCCGAGAGGCGCCTTCTCGCGGCCCAGAACCGGGAGCTGGGTGAGTCCCGGAACCAGGACGGCAGTGTTCTCCGTGCGCTGGCGCCGGTGGCGGAGAAGCTCACTGCCGTGCAGCAGCAGGTGTCCCTGCTCGAACGCGACCGGCTGGAGCAGTACGGCCAGCTTGCCCAGCAACTGCAGGAGGCCCGCCTGTCCGATGAGCAGCTGCTGCGCTCCACACATGCGCTCGAGTCTGCCCTGCGCTCCAACAGCGCCCGCGGCCAGTGGGGCGAGGTCCAGCTGCGCCGTGTGGTCGAGGCAGCAGGCATGCTGCGGCACGTGGATTTCCACGAACAGGTCCACAGCGGGCAGGCCCACGGCTCCGGCCCGGACGGCAGCCTCCGGCCCGACCTCGTGGTGCAACTGCCCGGCGCCAAGCAGCTCGTAGTCGACGCAAAGGTCCCGCTGGCGTCGTATCTCGCCGCCCAGGACCTCGGCGCCTCCCAGACAGGCCAGCAGTCCTCGCAGCTGCCCGGCAGCCAGCAGGCGCACCTCGCCGCCCATGCCAAGGCCCTCAAGGCCCACGTGGACGCGCTGGGCAGCAAGAAGTACTGGGACATCCCCGGCAACTCTCCGGAGCTGGTGGTGTGTTTCCTGCCGGCGGAGTCCATTCTGGCCGCCGCGCTCTCGGCGGACCCGGCCCTGCTGGACTATGCCCTGTCCAAGAACGTGGTCCTGGCCTCCCCCGGGACCTTGCTGGCGGTGCTGAAGTCGGTGGCGTTCACGTGGCGCCAGGACGTCTTGACGGACAGCGCCCGGGAACTCTTCGAGCTCGCGCGGCAGCTCTATGACCGGATGGGCACGCTGGGCGAGAACGTCACCAAGCTGGGGTCCTCGCTGAAGACCTCGGTGGAAAGGTACAACTCCATGGTCGGGACCCTTGAGGCCCGGGTCCTGCCCACCGCCAGGAAGCTGAACGCCCTGGAATCCGCCGGTCTGGCCACTCCGCCCGCCGTCGAGGTCGCGCCGCGCGCAGTCGCAGCCCCGGAACTGCAGCCCCGGGACGAGTCCGAAGAGTCCGCGGCCTAAGACGGGTCAGTTCCGACGGCTGAGTGCCCGGGACTGTCCAGTTCCTCGGACTGTGCGGCTCCCAGGGCTGTGCAGCTCCTGGGAGGGTCCAGTTCCCAGGGCTGTGCAGCTCCTGGGACGGTCCAGTTCCTAGGACTGTTCGGGGCGGGTGCCGCGGCCGCCGAGGGCGCGGGTGACGTCGCCGGCCTGCTTCAGGGTGGCCCGGAGCTCCTTGGGCAGGGAGAACAGGAGGTCTTCCTCGGCCGTGACGACTTCCTCGACCGATCCGTAGCCGTAGTCGGCCAGGAGCCGGAGCACGTCCTTGACGAGGACTTCAGGGACGGAGGCCCCCGATGTCACACCTACCGTGGCGACGCCCTCGAACCAGGTCTCGTCAACCTCGTTCGCGAAGTCGACCCGGTAGGAGGCCTTGGCGCCGTATTCCAGTGCCACCTCCACGAGGCGGACGGAGTTCGAGGAGTTGGCGGAGCCCACCACGATCACGAGTTCCGCCTGGGGCGAGATCTTCTTGATGGCCACCTGGCGGTTGGTGGTGGCGTAGCAGATGTCGTCGCTGGGCGGATCCTGCAGGGTGGGGAACCGCTCCTTGAGCAGGCGCACAGTCTCCATGGTTTCGTCCACGCTGAGTGTGGTCTGCGAGAGCCAGATGACCTTCTCCGGGTCGCGGACCGTGACCTTGTCGACCTCGTGCGGGCCGTTGATGATCTGGATGTGCTCGGGAGCCTCGCCGGCGGTGCCTTCCACTTCCTCATGGCCGTCGTGGCCGATCAACAGGATGTCGAAGTCATCCTTGGCGAACCGGACGGCTTCGCGGTGCACCTTGGTGACCAGCGGGCAGGTCGCGTCAATGGTGCGCAGTCCGCGGTCCTCGGCGGACTGGACGACGGCGGGTGAAACTCCGTGCGCGGAAAAGATCACGAGGGCACCTTCCGGGACCTCGTCGGTCTCATCGACGAAGATGGCGCCTTTCTCCTCCAGGGAGCTGACCACGTGGACGTTGTGCACGATCTGCTTGCGGACGTAGACCGGCGGGCCGTAGTGCTCCAGGGCTTTTTCCACCGCGATGACCGCACGGTCAACGCCGGCGCAGTAGCCGCGCGGGGCTGCCAGCAGGACTTTTTTGGGACCGGCGACAGGGGCGGCCGCCAGAACGTCTTCCGGTGAACGCCGTCGGCGCGGAACAGATGGCATCGGAACGGAAACAGCGGTGGAGGTCATGCTCCCATGCTACCGGTGTTCAATCTTGCCCCGTTTGCGGCCCCCGGCGACGCGGACAGCCACGCCTGTGGCCAGCAGTGCTGCTCCCGCAACAGCGGCAGCGACGATCCACTGGCCGAAGCTGGCAGAGCACGCCGCGACGAACTCGTTCTTGAAGAGCTCCGCCACATCGTTGCCGCTCGAGGTCCCGGCGACGGCGGTGCTGGCGGCATCGCTGGCCAGCTTCCACACACCGGCGACCACCAGCGCGCCGACGCCCATGCCGACCAGGACGGTCCACCGGCGTCGGGCCGCCACGAACGCCAGCACGAAGGCGATGCCCGCGCCGACGGCAACGGCGTAGCCCATTGGGGCGTAGACGGTGACGCGTTCGATCAGCTGGCGCTGGTTGGACTGCCCGATATGGATCAGCACCTGGCCGGGCGCCTCCAGCGGAAGGGTGGTCGCCTCGCTTACCTGTTTGGCCACCAGCCCGGCAAGCGGTGCGACATCCAGGGTGAGCGACGAGGTGCCGTCAATTTCCGGCGGCAGCGTGCTGGGGTCGGCGAACGTGAGGCGGTGGCTCTTGCGAAGGGTTTCGGCCCACGCCTCGGAGTAGCCGGGCAGCCCCGTGAGCGATTGTGCCGCGTTGTCCATGACCGGCCGGGCAAGCTCCGTGAGGGCCGCAGGGATGCCGGCGCTGGAAGCCACGCCATCGACGGCGGCCGTGGCGAGCCGTTGCTGGAACGCCGGGTCCTTGCCCAGCGGTGCGGTCAGGGCTACGAAGCCGTCTTCCTGGACGATGTTGCGGTCAACCCACATGGCTGGAACGGCGACGGCTGCCATCAGAAGCCCGATAAGGACGGCGGCGGAGGAGACAAAAGTGCGCAAGGGATTCCTAGGAGGTTGATGGCGTCCCTCCCATCCTAGGGCGGGGCCGGGCGCGGCCATAAAAGTCGGGCCCCGGTGGTAGAGCTATGGATAGAGTTGACAGAGACAACTTCCGGCTGCCGGCCGGCCCACCCGCCGGGGTGCGGGCCGCCGGCAGTCCCCTCGGGCAAAAGGACACGCACGCATATGCATAAGGCACTCCACAGGGCACTCTCGGCCATGGAGCCCACGCATGCCTGAGGACGCGGCGGCGGCCACCACGCTACCGGCCACCGCGGCTCAAACCAGCCCGGACAACCCCTGGCCTCTGCAGTTGCTGTCCCAGAAGCTCAAGATGCACATCGACCGCGCGCCCTCGGCATGGGTTGAGGGACAGGTGATCGAGCTCAACCGGCGTGGCAGCAACGCCTACTTGACGCTCCGGGACATCGACGCCGAAATCTCGCTGCCGGCGTCGGTCTGGACCACCGTGCTGGACCGCCAGGACGCTCCGCTGGAACGCGGCTCCCGGGTTGTTGCCCTGATCAAGGCCGAATTTTGGCTCAAGACGGGCCGGCTGAACATGTCCGTGAAGGACATCCGGCCCGTGGGGCTCGGCGACCTCCTCGCCAGGATTGAGCGGCTGCGCCACGCCCTCGCCGCCGAAGGGCTCTTTGCCGATTCCCGCAAAAAACGCCTCCCCCTGCTCCCGCACCGGATCGGCCTGATCACCGGCCGCGACTCTGACGCCAAGAAGGATGTGCTGCGCAACGCTGCCCTGCGCTGGCCGGCCGTCGAATTCGAGATCCGCGAAGTAGCGGTCCAGGGCAACACCGCCGTAGCCCAGATGATCGCGGCATTGCGGGAGCTCGACGCCCACCCCGGGGTCGACGTCATCGTCATCGCCCGCGGCGGAGGCGCCCTCGAGGACCTGTTGCCGTTCAGCAGCGAGGAGCTCATCCGGGCTGTCGCGGACGCGTCCACCCCCGTGGTGAGCGCGATCGGGCACGAAGCGGACCGGCCCATCCTCGACGACGTCGCAGACCTCAGGGCTTCAACGCCCACAGACGCGGCGAAGAGGATCGTTCCGGATGTCGCGGAAGAGCTCGTCCGGGTCCGGCAGGCACGGGACCAGCTCCGTCGCGGGGTCACCCGACTCGTTGAACGCGAGGGCGACCGGCTGGCGTCCCTGCGCTCCCGCCCCGTGCTGCTCTCCCCCGACGTCATGATCACCCAGCGCCACGACGACGTCGAACGGCTCAAAGTCCGCTCGCACTCCGCCATCAGCGCCGCCGTCGTACGGGCAGCGGACCAGCTGGTCCACCTCAAGGCGCAGGTGCGCGCGCTCTCACCGCAAAAAACGCTGGACCGCGGCTACGCGGTGGTCCAGCTCGCCGGCTCCGGAGCGTCCGCCGCGACGCACCGGGACGTGGTTCGGCACCCCACGCAGGCGCCCGCCGGCACGGACCTTACGGTACGGGTGGCCGGCGGCCGGTTCACCGCCCAGTCCACCGGCGGCCAGGAGCCGGCCGAGGAATAACCCGCCCGGACCAAACAACAGCACCAGACGGCACGCAACAGACACCGCGGACGCAGTAACCGCATCAACCAAGGAGCATCCACATGGCAGCAGAATCCAGCCCGAACGCCGACATCGAGGCCCTCAGCTACGAGGACGCCCGCGAGCAGCTGGTCGCGGTGGTGGGCAAGCTGGAGGCCGGCGGCGCCAGCCTGGAAGAATCACTCGCGCTGTGGGAGCGCGGCGAGGCACTGGCCAAGCGCTGCGAACAGTGGCTGGAAGGCGCCCGCAAGCGGCTCGCCGCCGCCCGGGACCAGGCTGCGGACAAGAACTAAACACCTGCTTTTCAAAGACCGCCGGTCAGGACCGCTGCACCAGTTCGCGTTCCATGTCCATGTCCAAGTCCGGAACCGGCCATTTGAGATTCAGGCCTTCGAGGGCCTCCAGTAGGAGCTGCTGCACCACGATGCGGGCGTACCACTTCTTGTTGGCCGGCACGACATGCCACGGCGCCAGCTCCGTGCTGGTCTTGTCCAGGGCCGTCTGGTAAGCGTCCATATAGTCGGCCCAGAAGGCCCGTTCCTTAAGGTCCCCACTGCTGTACTTCCATTGTTTGGCGGGGTCCTCCAGACGGGCCAGCAGCCGGTTCTTTTGCTCATCGCGGCTGATGTGCAGCATGACCTTGACGATCTTCGTTCCGGCGGCCGCCTGCCGGGCCTCGAATTCATTGATGGCCCGGTAGCGGCGCTCCAGTTCCTCGGCGTCCGCCCAGTGGTGCACCCGGTGGATCAGGACGTCCTCATAGTGGGAACGGTCGAAGACCCCAACCATGCCGGCCGCTGGCACTTCCTTTTCGATCCGCCATAGGAAGTCGTAGGACTGTTCCTCGGGCGTGGGCGCCTTGAACGACTTCAGCTGCACGCCCTGCGGATTCATCTGGCCCATCACGTGGTTGACGATGCCGCCCTTGCCCGCAGTGTCCATGGCCTGCAGGACCAGCAGCACGCGTTTCTTGCCGCCGGTCCTGGACTCGGCGAACAGCTGCTCCTGCAGCTGCGTGAGCTTGCCGTCGAGTTCGCCGAGCAGCTGCTCGCCGTCGGCCTTGCCGCCGTCGTAGCCCGGCGTCGAGCCCGGGTCCAGCGATTCCAGGCTGAAGCCCTTCCCTACCTTGAGGAGTTTCGAGGGTTGGTCATCGAACGTCGCAGAGTCTGCCATCAATGCCTCTTTCCGGTTGACGCAGCCGCAGTAGGCGGAGCAGGAGCCCCGTTGCGCCGCTGACCGAAGCCTAGTTCCCCTTGTACCGGCTCAGGAAGTCCGCCATGCGGTTGATCGCTTCCTCGAGGTCTTTGACGTTTGGCAGCGTCACCATCCGGAAGTGGTCCGGCCGAACCCAGTTGAACGCCCTGCCGTGGGACAGGAGGATCTTCTGCTCGCGGAGCAGGTCCAAGACGAATTTCTCGTCGTCGCGGATGTGATAGACCTCGGGGTCCAGCTTCGGGAACAGATACATCGCCCCGCGGGCCTGCTGCGTGCTTACGCCCGGGATGGCGTTGAGCATGTCGTAGGCCTTGTTCCGCTGCTCCAGGAGACGTCCCCCGGGCAGGATCAGGTCGTTGATGCTCTGGTAGCCGCCGAGGGCAGTCTGGATGGCGTGCTGGGCAGGAACATTGGCGCAGAGGCGCATGTTGGCGAGCAGGTTGATGCCCTCGAGGTAGTCCGCGGCGTCTTTTTTCGGCCCGGAGATGGCCATCCAGCCGGCCCGAAAACCGCAGACCCGGTAGGCCTTGGAGAGCCCGCTGAAGGTCAGGCACAGGACGTCGTCGCCGGTGAGCGAGGCGAGGTTTACGTGCACCGCATCTTCGTAGAGGATCTTCTCGTAGATTTCGTCGGCGAAGAGCACGAGGCCGTGCTTCTCGGCGAGGGCGACGATCTTTTTCAGCGTCGCTTTGGGGTACACCGCACCCGTGGGGTTGTTCGGGTTGATGACCACGATCCCCTTGGTGCGCGGAGTGATCTTCGCTTCCATGTCCTCGAGGTCGGGCTGCCAGCCGGTTTCCTCATCGCAGAGGTAGTGCACGGGCTTCCCGCCGGCCAGGGCAACCGAGGCGGTCCACAGGGGGTAGTCCGGGGTGGGGATGAGGACCTCGTCGCCGTCGTCGAGCAGGGCCATGAGCGACATCGTGATCAGCTCGCTGACGCCGTTGCCGAGATAGATGTCATCCACGTGGATGTTCTGGATCCCGCGGGTCTGGTAGTACTGCGAGACGGCGGTGCGGGCCGAGAAAATGCCGCGCGAGTCGCTGTAGCCCTGGGCATGCGGCAGGTGGCGGATCATGTCCACCAGGATCGCGTCCGGCGCTTCAAACCCGAACGGGGCCGGGTTTCCGATGTTCAGTTTGAGGATGCGATGACCCTCCGCCTCCATCTGCTGGGCGGCCTGAAGAATCGGTCCACGGATGTCGTAAAGGACATTATGAAGCTTGGTGGACTGCTTGAATTCTGCCATTCATCAAATATGCCATATGGAGGATGTACTTCCGCTGAGACATGACTCACACGCGGACGCGGCAGTAACAACAACGACGCCGGTGCCCGGGCTGCAAGCCCGGGCACCGGCGTCGACGGCAGGTCAGCCGTGGTCACTGGCCGGCGGGGTTCGCCGCGGCATGTAGCCGCCGCGCTCCCCCGCCCTGCCGGCTACTGCTTGACGATGCCCTTTTCCTTCAGCCACGCGTCCGCGGCGTCCTTCGGGTTCTGCTTCTGGCTGCCGCTGACGGCACGGTTGAGGTTGATGAGGTCTTCGGTGGTGAGGACCTTGGACACGGAGTTGAGGGCTTCCTTCGCCTTGTCCGTCATCTTGGCCGAGTTGTACAGCGGCAGCACCTGCTGGGCGATGAAGTTGTTCTTCGGATCCTCCAGCACCACGAGGTCGTTGTCCGGGATGGACGGGGTGGTGGTGTAGATGTCCGCGACCTGGACCTGGTCCGAGAGCAGTGCCTTGAGCGTGACGGCGCCGCCGCCGTCGCTGAACGGCTCCAGCTTTTTGGGCACGCAGTTGTAGTTCTTCGCCAGGCCGGGCAGGCCGTACGCGCGTTCGGCGAAGGTCGCCGGGGCGCCGATTACAAGCTCGCTGCAGACCTTCGCCATGTCTTCGATGGACTTCAGCTGGTGCTTCTCGGCAGTGGCCTTGGTGACCACCATGGCGTCCTTGTTCTCGGCCTTGGAGGCATCCARCACGGCCAGGCCCTGCGGGAGCTTGGTCGGGAGCGCCTTCGCGATGTCATCGGCCGAGACCTCGGTGGCGTCCTTGTTTACGTACAGCAGCAGGTTGCCGCTGTAGTCGGGAACGACGTCCACCGAGCCGTCCTGGACGGCTTTGAAGTAGACCTCGCGCGAGCCGATGTTCGGCTTGGTGCTGGCCGTAACGCCCGCGGCGTTCAGGGCGCCGGCATAGACCTCGGCCAGGATCTGGCTCTCGGGGAAATCAGCGGAGCCGATCACCAGGGCGCCGCCGGAACCGGAGGCGCCGCCGCTGCTGGCCGGTGCCGAGCTCAGCGGGTTGGATGAGCCTCCACAGGCGGACAGTGCCAGGGCCAGGCCCACGCCGGCGGCCAGGCCGCCGAATGCGCGCCTGCCGAGCGCTCGTTGGCGGGATTCGTTCATGACGTACCTCCTTGAACAGCAGTCTCCGTGTATACGGAGTCTGTGAGATCAACCGCAGCCTTCTGGCTGCGGTTCGGCTGGAACGAGGCACCCCGTGACAGGAACAGCCTCTGAATAAGGGCCAGGACAAGGTCGACGCTGATCGCGAGGCCCGCGATCAGCAGCGAACCGCCCAGCATCTGCGGGAAATCGGAAAGCACCAGCCCGTCGAACAGGTAGCGGCCCAGACCGCCCAGGTTGATGTACGCGACCACCGAGACGGTGGCGATCACCTGCAGCACCCCGGTCCGGAACCCGCCGTACATGACGTGCAGTCCGTTGGGGAATTCCGCCCGGAACAGGACCTGCCACTCGGTCATGCCCATGGCGCGGGCGGCGTCCACCACGTTGCGGTCAACGCTGGAGATCCCGGCGTAGGTGCCGGCCAGCAGGGGCGGGACGGTCAGGATCACGAGCGCCCAGATCGGCGGCATCAGCCCGATGCCGGCGATCAGGACGAACAGGGTCAGCAGGCCGAGGGTGGGCAGGGCCCGCAGGGCGCCGGCGAGTGCCACGACGGCAACCCGCCCGCGGCCGGTGTGGCCCACATACAGTCCCACCGGAATGGCGATGGCCATGGCGATCAGCATGACGAGCCCGGTGTAGGCCAGGTGCTCGAGAAGCCGCACCGGGATTCCGCTGCTGCCGCTCCAGTTCGCCGGATCGGTGAGCCAGTCGGCGGTGTCCGTGACGACGTTGCTCATGCGTTTCCCCCTCCGGTCTTGGGACGCGAAAGCCGCATCGCCGCGGCAGCGGGGCCGGTCTTGTCCGGGCCGGCGCCTGAATCGGTGCTGCCGCCCGTGGCCGCCGAGGCGCGGGTCCAAGGGGTCAGCAGCCGTTCCATCAGCACCAGGACGGCGTCCATGAAGAGCGCGAGGATCAGGATCGCGATGATGCCCACCACGACCTCGGTGACGAAGTCCCGCTGCAGTCCCGAGGTGAACAGCATCCCGAGGTTGCCGATCCCGAGCAGGGCCGCGACGCTGACCAGCGAGATGTTGCTGACGGAGACCACGCGCAGCCCGGCGAACATCACCGGCAGGGAAAGCGGCAGGTCAATCTGGAGGAACCTGGCAAATGGTTTGAAGCCCATGGCGACGGCGGCCTGGCGGAGGTCCTCGTCCACCGAATCGAAGGCATCCAGGGCGGCGCGGACCAGCAGTGCCACCGCGTAAATGGTCAGGGCGACCACCACGTTGACGGGATCCAGGATCCGGGTACCGAGGACGGTCGGCAGAATGATGAAGAGCGCCAGCGAGGGGATCGTGTACAGCAGCGAGGACCCGGTGAGCACCACGGAGCGCCGGGCACGGCTCTGCCGGGCAACTTGAGCCAGCGGGATGGCGATCAGCAGGCCTAAGATCATCGGCAGGACGGCGAGGACAAGATGCTGGCCGGCGAGCGTGAAGACCTGCTCCTTGTTGGCCAGGAACCACTCCATTAGAGGACCCCGTGACGGACGTTGCGGTCCGATTCGATCACTTCGAGAACCTCGGCGGCGACAATGACCCCCGCTGCCCGGCCGTCGTCGTCCACGGTGACGCCAAGCCCTGACGGCGAGGACAGGGCCGCGTCCAGTGCCCGGCGGAGGGTGTCCCCCTTGCGGAAGAGGGAGCCTCCGGGAACCATTTCCGCGCCGGCTCCGCTGGCGCTGCCGGGCCCGGCCCAGCCCAGCGGACGCAGCGCGCCGTCGACCACCAGCTGCCAGTCGTCGGAGCTGCCCTCCGCCTGGAGCTGTTCGAGCGTGATGGTGGGGACGGGGTGGATGGTGACGCCGTCGGAGGGGCTGAACGCAAGGTGCCGGAACCCGCGGTCGCGGCCCACGAAGGACGCCACGAACTCGTTGGCCGGGGCCCGCAGGATCTCGGCAGGGGCGGCGTACTGCGCCAGTTTGCCGCCGATGCCGAACACGGCCACTTTGTCGCCCAGGACAGTGGCCTCATCGATGTCATGGGTGACGAAGACGATCGTCTTGGCCAGGTCTCGCTGGAGCCGCAGCAACTCCCTCTGGAGTTCATCGCGGACCACGGGGTCCACGGCACTGAAGGGCTCGTCCATGAGCAGCACGGGCGGATCGGCCGCGAGCGCCCGGGCCACGCCGACGCGCTGCTGCTGGCCGCCCGAAAGCTGGGAGGGGTAACGCTTGCCGAGGGAGGAGGCCAGCCCGACGACGTCGAGCAGTTCCTGCGCGCGCTTGCGGGCGTCCCCTTTGGACACCCCATTAAGCCGGGGAACGGTGGCGATGTTGTCCAGCACGGAGCGGTGCGGCATCAAACCGGAGGACTGCATGACGTAGCCCATGGACCGGCGCAGCTGCGCGGCGGGCACTGACGTGACGTCGGCCCCGCCGACGGTGATGATGCCGGACGTGGGTTCCACCATGCGGTTGATCATCCGCAGGGAGGTGGTCTTTCCGCAGCCGGAAGGTCCGACGAAGACCGTGATGGCGCCTTTGCCGATGGACATGGTCAGTCCGTCAACGGCGGGCTGGCCACCCTGGTACTGCTTCGTGACGTTCTGGAACTCGATCATGGCTTCGGCCATTTCCGGGCTTACCTAACTGTTGGCGGCAACATCGACAGGGACCAGCCAACTGCTCATCAGTGTACTGGCCATAAAGCAGTTAGCTCATAGACTAACCAGCGCCCCGGCCTATGTCAGCGGCGCGCGGCTCCCGTAAGGCTTCGGAAGCACAACGATTTTGGATGGGTGGCGCGCCGGAAGAGCTCCCGGCGCGCCACCGGGACCGTTGAGTCACCGCGCGGTGCGCCTCAGCGGGGCCGCCGCCGGCCGCCCTTGGCGCCGCTGGCTTTGCCGCCCCGGTCGCGCGCGTTCTCATGGTTGTCACGTTCGGCCGACCGCTGGCTCTTGCCCGCCACCGCGATCTTCTGGTGCCATTCGCGCTGGTAGGCCCGCCGCGCGGCCGCGTCGTGGCGGCGGGCCAGGGCGGCGAGTTCGCGCTGCAGCTTCAGGTAACTGGCCCAGCGGCGGTCGTCGAGTCCGCCGTCGGCGAGCGCGGCCTGCACGGCGCAGCCGGGCTCCCGGCCATGCGCGCAGTCCGAGAAGCGGCAGTGCTCGAAGAGCTCTTCTAGGTCGCCGAACATCTCCTCCATTCCTTCGTCGGCGTCGAAGATCCCGAAGCCGCGCACCCCGGGCGTGTCCATCAGGACGGCGCCGCCGGGCAGGGGAACGAGCGCGCGGGACGTGGTGGTGTGCCTGCCCTTCCCGTCACCGGCGCGAACGGTCCCGATCTCCTGGGCCGCGACGCCGGCGAGGGCATTGATGAGCGTGGATTTGCCGGCGCCCGAGGGCCCCAGCAGCACCAGCGTGCCGCCGGGTGGCAGATGGCCCAGCAGTTCGTCGAGGCCGTCGCCGTTCTCGGCAGAGGTGGTGACGACGTCGACGCCGGCCGATTGGCGCACGACCGTCCCCACGACGTCGTCCGCGAGATCCGCGATGTCCGCCTTCGTGATGATCACGAGCGGAGTGGCGCCGGAGTCCCAAGCCGCGACCAGCGTCCGTTCGAGCCGGTTGTGCGTGAGCGGGCGGTCCACCGGAACGACGATTCCCACGACGTCCATGTTGGCGCCAAGGACCTGTGCTTCAGAGGAGGCTTCGAAGGCACGCTTGCGGCTCAGCTCCGAGTGGCGCGGCAGTATGCCCGCGATGGCGGGCTCCCCCGCCGCGTTCGAGCCCAGCCAGACCCAGTCCCCGGTGACGGGAAGCTCCCCGCCGCGGGGGTAGGGCAGGTGGGCGGCCCCGTCGCCGTCGGCCACCAGGACGAGGTTGCGGTCCACCCGGATGACTCGGCCCCGGCGGTGGCCTCCTGGCACGGGATGTGCCGCGAAACGCTCCGCGATGCCCGCCGTGTAACCGTAGTGGACCGGCCCCTCGGGGCCAGCCGCATTGGAGTGCAGGGCTGAATTAGTGGTGGCTGAATTAGTGGTGGCTGAATTGGGGATGGCTGCAGTAGGGACGGATGAACTGGCAACAGATGAATCGGTGAAGAGGGCGCCACGGGCGCCGGGCGATGCAGCATGAGTGGTCAACGAAAACCCTTTGATGGGGCCCGTGGTGCGGTGCAGGTGCGCTGCGGCGGCAAGGGACGCCGCGCGCGTGGAGACTAGCGCTGGATGGCTAGGCTGCGCCGTGGGACGGGGCAGGAGTAATGATTTGGCTTGTATCGGTGCGCTGCGCGCTCAGAAATATCGCATTCATTGCTTCCACCTCCCCATCGTCGGCCGGCTTGCTGCGGCCGGCTCCTGGCTGATCCCGTCTACTGCGCTGTGTCGTCTACTTGCGCTGCGGTTTCTACAGAATAGCCATGGCGCCTGCGCCTGGCTAGCGATTTAGCCGGAAAGTTTTCCGTTCAGCGGCCTCTCGCGGTACAGGCGCAGTCCGGCGTCCACCAGCGAGACCCGGTTCAGCTCCGCCACCGCATGCAGCGGAATCCAGGCCGCGTGGGTGGTGCTCCCGTTCACTTCGTGGCGCAGGTCCCCGCCCGTGATCGCCGCCTCGTAGACCAGCCGGAGCGACTGGAAGTCCCGCTCGCCGCCGTCGAGCCGGACTTCGGACGGCCAGTGCCCGACGTCGATCCCCAGCATGGCGCCAACCTCGGCGTCGTAGCCGGTTTCCTCGTGGATTTCGCGGCGGCAACCGTCAACAGGGTGTTCGGCGAGGTCCAGGCCGCCGCCGGGCAGCGTCCATCCCTCGCGGCCGTCCTGCTTCCAGTACGCCAGGAGGATCTCGGCGTCGCGGATGATGACGGCGTAGGCGGCGGGCCGGGTGTCGAATTGCATGCTCATGCCTCCAGCGTAGTGGCCGGAGGATTGCCCCCCGCTAGTCCTGTTCCGCCACCAGCTGGAGCACCCCGAAGACGGGCTCCTGCGCCAGGACCCGGACATCGGTGATCCCCGCGACGGCCAGTGCCGCGCGGAAGGACTCCTGCAACCGCGGCACGTTCATGCCCAGACCGCTGCCCAGGATGACGGGACCCTCGATGCCGAGCTGCCTGACGGACTGCGCGGCCAGGTCGGCGAGGTCGCGCCCAGCCTGATCAATGAGGGCCTGGCTCGGCGCGTGGCCGGCGTCTGCGGCTTCCACCACGAGCCGGGCCTGCTGGGCCCAGAAGCGGCGTCCGGTCGCGGGCGAGTGGAACATGGCGATCAGCTTGTTCGGGTCATCCGCCCCGCAGGAGGCCAGCAGGGCCCGGGTGAGTTCGTCCGGTTCCAGCCCCTGGTTCATCCGCCGCAGGCTGTGGCGGACGGCCTCCCGGCCCAGCCAGTAGCCGCTGCCCTCGTCGCCGAGCAAGTAGCCCCAGCCCCCGGCCCGGGCTTCCTCACCACGGCCGTTCCTGCCCCACGCGGCCGAGCCAGTGCCGGCGATCACGGCGACGCCGGTGCTGGCGCCGCCTGCGGCGAGCAGCAGCCGGGAGTCATGGACCACTGTGATCCGTGCGCCGGGTACGTGGGGGGCGATCAGTGCCGCGAGCGCCGCGGCGTCGTCGTCGGTGTCGATGCCGCCGGCCCCCGCGTAGACCTGGGCCACTTCTCCCCCGCCGATCCTGCCGAAGAGTTCCGCCAGGTTGCGGGCGGCTTCCTCAGGGCTGACGTTCTGGACGTTGGAGCTGCCCACCGATTCGTCGGCCACGGGCGTGCCTCCTTCGAACCGGACGCCTCTGGTTTTGGTGCCGCCGATGTCCAGGCCGATCACAGCGCCCGTCGTCGCTGCCGGGGTGGATGGCGTGGTGGAAGATGGAACGGAGTCCGCCGCCGGCGGGAAGTCAGTGTTAGTCACTGGAACAGGTTACTGAACCCCTGCAAGGAGCCCGCAATGCCCCAGGATCTTTTCGGCACACCCGTCATCGCGGCGCCCATGGCCGGAGGAACCTCAACGCCGGCCTTCGTCGAGGCCGTGCACCGCGCCGGCGGGCTTGGCTTCCTGGCCGCCGGGTACAAGAGCGTGGCGGCCATGCAGGCGGAAGTCCGCACCATCCGGGAGTCCGGCGCCCGCTTCGGCATGAATGTGTTCGTCCCGGATCCGGCCCAACTGCCGCCGTCCGCGGCGGTGTTGGCGGAGCTCGAGGACTACCGGCTGCAGTTGCGGGCCGATGCCCGGCGATACGGCGTGGAGCTCCCGCAGTTGCGGCTGGATGACGACGACGAGTGGCAGGCAAAGATCGATGCCCTGCTGGCGGACCCCGTGGAGCTGGTCAGTTTCGCCTTCGGGCTACCCGGCCTCGACGTCGTCCGCGCTCTGCAGCGGGCGGGATCGGCGGTGCTTGCCACTGTCACCACCGCGGCCGAGGCCGTTCAGGCGGCAGAGCAGGGCGTGGATGCCCTGGTGGTGCAGCACACGAGCGCCGGCGGACACAGCGCGGCGTTCCTTCCGGCCTCGGGGGCAGTGCCGGGCGGGGCAGTGCCGGGCGGCACGACGGCGGAGCTGCTCGCGGAGGTGCGGTCCGTCGTCGGCGTCCCGCTGGTGGCCGCGGGGGGCATTATGGATGCGGCCGGGCTCGACGCCGTGCTGCGCGCCGGGGCTGTTGCTGCCCAGCTGGGCACCGCGTTTCTCCGTACGGACCAAAGCGGCGCCAGGCAGCTGCACAAGGATGCCCTGGCGGATCCGCATTTCACGCGTACCCGGCTGACGCGCGCCTTCACCGGCCGGCAGGCCCGGGCCTTGGAGAACGAATTTGTCCGCGACCACCCCGAGGCACCTGAGGCCTACCCGGCGGTCCACCACCTGACGGCTCCCCTCCGGGCCGCGGCGGCAGCAGCCGGCGACGCGGAGCGCCTGAACCTGTGGGCGGGCACGGGTTGGCGCCAAGCGCAGGCCGGACCCGTCGCCGACGTCGTGCACGGGCTGCTCGCCGGCCGCTGACCGCCGCAGGCCCCCAGAACCTCGCGGGCCCCTGAACCCCGAGATCGCCGGAAACGTGCGAAACCGCGGTCCTCTTACGGCGATCTCGCGGCCAACCGGCGACCTCGGCGCGCCCGTCGGCCCGGCTCAGCCTCCCGAGCGTTCGCGCACGAAACCAACCAGGAGTGCGGGCCCGTCGCGCAGCACGAGTTCGCGGAACAAGCGCACGGGATCAGGTTCGGCATCGGCCCCGGCATTCCGCGAAACCGGCTCCCGCCACGCGAGGCCGATCTCGCGGAACGCCAGGGCCGAATCCAGGGGAATCTCCACCCACCCGGGCCCGCCGTCATCGGCGCCGGCCCCCGGCGACGGGAGCTGCCGCCCCGGCGCGGAACCGCCCGGCGGCAGGATGCTGACGCCGAGCCCGGCCGAGACAAGTCCGCGGACGGTGTGCGAGTCCTGGCTCTCGAAGGCAATCCGGGGGCGGAACCCCGCCTCCCGGAACAGCGCATCGGTCAGCGAGCGCATGCCGTAGCCGGACCCCATCGCCACGAACGGCTCCTGCCGGATTTCGGCGACCCGGACCCGACGGCGGCCGGCCAGGGGATGCCGGTGGTGCACCACCAGGCGCAGCGGTTCCCGGTACAGCGCAGCCGAACCGATTCTCTTGCTTGGCGCGGCCACGGGTGCGGTGAGCGCCACGTCGGCGGAGCCCTCGGCCAGTTCCGCGAGGCAGCCGTCCCGTGCGCCCTGGCTGAGGTCAAAGGCGGTCTGCGGGTGCCGGCTCCGGAACGCACTGATGAGCAGCGGCAGCATCGCCTCGCCGAAGGTGTGCTGGAACGACACAGCAATCCGGCCGCGGACCACTTCCGATTCGTGCCGGACACGATCCAGCCCCGTCTGGAATTCGTCGAGAGCGGCCTCGATGTGGGGCAGGAGCGTCTTCGCCGCGGGCGTCAGCCGCACGCCGCGGCCGTCCCGGATCAACAGCTCAGTCCCCACGATGGCGCTGGCGCGCGCTATTGCACGGCTCACCGTCGACTGCGGCAGGCCCAGGAGCTCAGCCGTCTCGGTAATGTGCTCCGTCCGCCCGAGTTCCGCCAGCAGCGGCAGGAGGGGCAGCAGCTGCACGAGCTGCCTGTGTTCGACGTCCATGGGCCCTTCCTCCGTGCACTGTTCCATATTTGCTATCTATTCTATGGAAATCATGCATTGGAAGCATGCCCCGGGCAGGCTTTAGCCTGAGGGCATGCCACGCTTTTCCGCACCCTCCGGCGCCGGTCCCAGTCCAGTGTCCAATCCTGCAGCTGATCCTGCAGCTAACGCTGCTGCCTGGGCTGGCCATCCGAAGGGCTCCGCGGCCTACCGCCGGATCCTCGCCGGGCTTGCCTTTGCCGGCGTCGCGACCTTCGCCCAGCTTTACTCCACCCAGGCGGTGCTCCCCCTCCTGGCGGCGGATCTCCACATCTCGGCCGCCGAGGCCGCGCTGACGATTTCCCTGGCGACGGTGGGGCTCGCCCTGACGGTGCTCCCGTGGTCCTTCCTGGCCGACCGGATCGGCCGCGTCCGGGCAATGATGTGGGGCATCTCCGCGGCCACCATCCTGGGACTGCTGGTCCCCCTGGCCCCGAGCTTCCCCGTGCTGCTCAGTCTGCGGATGCTCGAGGGAATGGCCCTCGGCGGCATCCCCGCCATCGCGATTGCCTACCTCAACGAAGAGGTCAACAAGGCCCATGCTGCCCTTGCCGCCGGAAGTTATGTCGCCGGGACCACCCTGGGCGGCCTTGCCGGCCGGCTGGTCGCCGGACCGGTCGGGGAACTGTGGGGATGGCGGGCCGCGGCCCTGGCCGTCTCCGTTTTGGCCACCGGAGCCGCTGTCCTGTTCCTCGTCCTCGTGCCGCGGGCCCAGGGGTTCACCGCCGCGGCCGCGGGCGGCATCCGCGGGGCCTGGTGCACGCTGGCCGGCCATGCCCGCAATCCCCGGCTGCTGGCCCTTTACGTCCAGGCCTTCCTGCTCATGGGCGGCTTCGTGGCCGTCTACAACTATCTGGGATTCCGGCTGTCCGGGGAACCGTTCAGCCTGCCGGCCACCGCGATCAGCCTGATCTTCCTGGCCTACCTCTCCGGAACCGTCTCGGCGCGCTGGGCAGCGGGGCTGACGTCACGGTTCGGCCGGCGCACCGTCCTGATCGCCGGCACCGTACTGATGGCGGGCGGCCTGGCGCTGACGCTCACGGAGCTGCTGGTCCCGATCCTGGTGGGATTGCTGCTGTTCACGGGCGGCTTCTTCGCGGCCCACAGCATCGGTTCCGGCTGGACCGGACTGATCGCCACGACGGGCCGGGCGCAGGCAGCCTCGCTGTACAACCTCGCCTACTACCTCGGCTCCAGCGTGCTTGGCTGGGCCGGCGGCCTGATCTTCCAGCGGTTCGGCTGGACGGCCCTTGCCCTGACGGTCATCGGACTGGCCGGCGCGACGGCGGCAATCACCGCCGTCGCGCATCCCGCGCCCGCGTCCGCAACCGGAGCGGCGCGCGGAACCGAAGCCGCCGGCAGCAAGGCCGCCGGCGGCGGAGCCACAGTAACCGGCTAGATGCCCTTTCCGGCTAGGCGCCGGGTCCGCCGGCTACCGGGTTGCCTCGATCGCCTGCACGAGGTCGGCGACGATGTCGGCCGGGTCCTCCAGCCCCACCGAGATCCGCAGCAGGCTCGCGTGCGGCTTGGCCGCGGCTTCGACCGGCCGGTGGGTCAGGCCGGCCGGGTGCTGGATGAGGGTATCGATCCCGCCGAGGGAGACGGCGTGCGTGATCATGCCGACGGCGGCCGGGATCCGCTCGGCGTGCTCGGCGCTGGCGAGCTCGAAGGCCATCAGCGACCCCGGCCCGGACATCTGCGTGCCCACAAGGCCCTGCGGGTCGCATTCAGCCAGTCCCGGGTAGTAGACCTGCTTCACAAGCCCGTGCCCGGCCAGGGCAACCGCGACCTTTTCAGCGCTGGCCTGCTGGGCGCGGACACGCACAGGCAGCGTCGCCAACCCGCGGTGCAGCAGGTAGGCCGGCCACGGTGTCAGGATTCCGCCGGTCACGGCCCGGATCTGGCGCAGGCGCACCGCCCATTCAGAGCCGGCGGCCACTACGCCGCCCATGGCGTCACCGTGGCCGCCGAGGAACTTCGTGGCGCTGTGCAGCACCATGGCGGCACCGCGCATGAAGGGCTGCTGCAGCACCGGGCTGGCGAAGGTGTTGTCCACCAGGAGCGGCACGCCGTCGGCGGCGTCAGCCACGCGGGCGATGTCCACCAGCTCGAGGGTCGGGTTCGCCGGCGTCTCCAGGATCACCAGGCCGGTGTCCGGCCGCAGGGCGGCGCGGACGCCTTCCGGCGTCGTAAAGGTGACCTCGTTGCCGAGGACGCCGGAGGCGAGCAGGTAGTCGCTGCCGCCGTAAAGAGGCCGCACGGCGACAACGTGCTTCTTGCCTGCCGCCACAACTGCGAGGAGCACCGCGCTCAGCGCCGCCATGCCGGTGGCGAAGGCGACAGACTCGGGGGTCCCTTCCAGGACGGCGACGCCATCTTCGAAGCGTGCCACCGTGGGGTTCCACAGCCGCTGGTACACGGTACTTTGCCCCTCCACATGCGACCCGCCCGTGGCCATGTGCTCGTAGGCAAGGCCTCCGTCGTGCACGGACGGCAGGGGTGCCGTCGTGGACAAATCGATGGGCACCGCATGGACGCCCAGTTCCGTGAGCCCGTTCCGGCCTGCGTGGACCGCCAATGAATCTTGAGAGAGCACCCTTACTCCTTACGAATATTCGCCATTGAATTCCGCAAGTATCTGGCAATAATTCGAGCTTTTGTAGGGCATGTGAATGGAACTGTCGGATAGTGCCGTTTATGATGAATAGACCACACTACGAGGAGGATCCGTGAGCAGCAGTGCGAAGAATGTTCGGCCGGGAGCCAGCGAGCCGCTGGACGCGATCGACGAGCGCCTGCTCGCTGCCCTCGTCGCGGACGCCCGCATCTCGAACAAGCAGCTGGCAGAGCTCGTGGGGATCGCGCCGTCGACCGCGCTGATGCGCACCCGCGCCCTGTCGGAGCGCGGCATCATCGAGGGCTTCGAGGCCAATCTGAGCCTGTCCGCGATCGGACGCTCGGTCCAGGCCCTCATTGCGGTCCGGCTCCGGGCCCACGACCGCGAGCAGATCGACCGGTTCACAGCCCGGGTGCCCAAGCTCCCGGCAGTGCTCTCGACCTTCCACACGTCCGGGTCGGTGGACTATCTGCTGCACATCGCCGTGGCCACCACCGAGGACCTTCGGGACTGGGTGCTGGACAACCTGGCCACCGACCCCGTAGTGGGCCACACCGAAACCACGCTGGTCTTTGACCACATCCAGGGCAACCACGGCCCGTTGCCGTAACCGGGGCGACGGCGCGCCCGTTGCCGACCGCGCACTTGCCGGCGCACTAGACCTGCTGGCGCACATGGACCGGCTGGCGCACATAGACCGGCTGGCGCAGGGCGGTCCGCAGCGTTACGGCCGCCAGCGTCAGCGCGGCGGCGGCGCACAGCGTGACGAAACCGGCGACGGCGGCCTGCAGCCCGACCATACCGGCCGCGAGCCCCAGTCCGATCACGGGGAAGGCGCTGCCAAGGTACGTGATGACATAGACGGTGCTGATGATCTGGGCGTGCCGGGCGGCCTCCACCTTGCCGGCGACGTCGTTGAAGACGGTCCGGAAGGCCACGCCCTGCCCCACGCCGGCAGTGATGCTGGCCAATATCAGCAGCCACGGGCTGCTCCAGGCAGCGGCCGCAGCGATCAGCAGGACGGAGACGCCCAAGACAGCCAGACCGGCGGACACGGCAAACCGGCCCCGGACGGCCAGCAGCTGGCTCAGGGCCGAGGAACCCAGCGTCAGCCCGGCCAGCAGGCCGATCAGCGGCCGTGAGTCGGCGTGGACAATCTGGGCGAAATAGCCAGGCGCGAGCGAGAGGCAGAAGCCGAAGACCGTAAAGCTCAGAAAGCCCACGGAGGACGCCAGCCAGAAGGCGCCGCGCGCGTCGCTGGAGACCGAAGGCCGCCGCGGCGCCAGGACACGCAGCGGCTGGGGTCCGGCATGCAGGCTGATGGCGGGCCGCGCCTTGAGCAGGTAGAGGGGCACCAGCAYGGCCGCGAGGACGACGGAGTGCAGGTAGTACGGGGTCGTCGTCGGGCCCGGCAGGAGTGAAAGCAATCCGCCGATCGCGGGACCGGCCGCGACGCCCCCGGCCGAGGCCAGGAGCGTGAACCGGGAGGCCCACTCCGGACGGCTGGGCAGGAGTTCGCGCAGGGCAGCCGAGCTGGCGCCGGTGGCGAGCGCCACGGCGACGCCCTGCAGCGCGCGCCCGGCGCAGAGCGCCACGAGGCTGTCCGCGGTGGCGAAGACAAAGCCGCCGGTCAGGCCCACCAGTACCGCCAGCACGAGGGCGGCGCGGCGTCCGATGTGGTCGGACCAGTGACCGGCCAGGACCAGGGTGGCCACGAGCGCCAGGACGTAGGCCGAGAACGCCACCGTGACGTCGAGCGCCGTAATTCCCAGTTTTGCCTGCAGCAAGGGGTACAGCGGAGTCGCCAGATTCGCGCCGACGAGCAGCGTAAAGATCACGACGCCGGCCATTACGAGCCGTGCGGTGGTGGAAGCGTCCCAGCCCCAGCGGTCAGCTGTGGCCGGGCGCATGCGAAGTTCGCTGAAGACTGTCATGGCCGTGCCCTTGCAAAGTGCAGGCCGGGCTTTCCCTGTTGTGGGGGAAACACCCGGCCTGGTTGAAAGATTGGTACCTACAGAATGCAATACCAATGATCTACATGGCCAAATTCTGTGTCAAAATTGAGCAAAACAGTCATTCTCTGGCTGTTGAAGTGAACTGGAGTGATGATTTGAACAGTCTGGACCCCACCGACCTCAAAATTCTGCTGGAGCTGATCCGGGATCCGCGGATCCAGATCGGCGACCTCAGTGATGCCCTGGGCATCGCCCGGAACACCGCCCAGTCGCGCGTGCGGCGCATGCTGCGCTCGGGCGTGTTGCACGACGGCGGCCGCGAAATCGACCTGGAAGCGGTGGGGTACGACGTCGTCGCCTTCGTGACGATCGAGGTCAACCACCGGGAACTCGACGGCGTCGTCGGGGCCCTGCGGCTGATCGCCCAAGTCCTGGAAGTCCATGAGATCTCCGGGCGCGGCGACGTCTGGTGCCGGGTGGTGGCAACGGATACGCACAACCTCCAGGCGGCCCTCCGGTCGATCCTTCGGATCAAGGGCGTCATCCGCACCGAGACCGTACTGGCGCTGCACACCCATATCCCCTACCGGACCGAACCTTTGATCAGCCGGCTCGCCCAGGGCAACGCGCTGACCCCCGGCCGGTCCGCGCCGCGGCGGGCCGATCCCGCCGAACCCCAGATGAACAAAGGATAATGTCCCGGTGACTATCATCGACAACGCCGTCTACGTGGACGGAATACGCAGCGCCGAGCCGCGGAACCTCGAGCAGACTTTCGAGACCCTGACCGAGCGCGGGGGCATGGCCTGGATCGGGCTCTACCGGCCCACGCCCGGTGAAATGGCGGCTGTGGCGGCGGAATTCGGCCTGCACGGGCTGGCGGTCGAGGATGCAATTTCTGCCCATCAGCGCCCCAAACTGGAACGCTACGACGACAACCTGTTCACTGTTCTCCGGCCTGCCCGGTACCTGGACGAGACCGAGACCGTGGAGTTCGGCGAACTGCACATCTTCACGGGCAGGAACTTCGTGGTCACCGTCCGGCACGCCGAGACGAAAGTCGTGGGCCAGGTCCGGCGCCGGCTGGAGGACCGACCCGACCTGCTGCGCCACGGCCCCGAGGCCGTCCTGTACGCACTCATGGACCAGGTGGTGGATGACTACGGGCCCGTGGTGGCCGGGCTCGAAAACGACATCGACGAGATAGAGGACCAGCTCTTCAGCGGCGACCCGCTGGTGTCCCGGCGGATCTACGAACTCGCCCGGGAAGTCATCCATTTCCAGCGCGCCATCCACCCGCTCCCTGCAATGATGCAACAGCTCCGGCGGGGCTTCGAGAAGTACCGGGTGGACACGGAACTGCAGCACAGCCTCCGCGACGTCGAGGACCACGTGGAGCGGCTGATCTCCCGCGCCGATTCCTTCCGTGACCTGCTGCAGAACGCGCTCACCCTGGACGGGACCCTGACCGCCAACCGCCAGAACGAGGCCAGCGCGGAACAAAACGAGCAGGTCAAGAAGATCTCGTCGTGGGCCGCGATCCTCTTCGCACCGACATTTGTGGCCGGACTGTACGGCATGAACTTCGACCACATGCCGGAACTGCACTGGACGTTCGGCTACCCGATGGCAGTCGCGCTCATGGCCGCCACGGCGGCGCTGATGTACACCATCTTCAAGAAGAAGGGCTGGCTCTAGCCGGAAGCGCGGCGGTCCCGGACCTGGACCATAAGCCGCCGGAACGCCAGGATAAAGACGACCTCGGCCAGTACCATGAGCCCGAGCAGCAGCCACTTCCCGCTGCCAATGAATACGATGGCCCCGATGAGAACCAGAATGCTGCCAAGCGCTAGGGAGTAGACGGCAAATCCGAGGGCAACCTTGGCGCTGCGGACGCCCGTGCGGAAGCCGAAGCCCTGCGGTTCCCCGCCGGGGTAGCCGGCGACCCTGTCCGGGCCTGCGGGCTTGAGCTGGTCGAACTCCTCCCACGGGTCGCGGTCCTGCTCCTGGTTGGTCATGTTCTTATTATCTCGCGGACCGGACCGTCGCGCCCCTGAAGGCGGCCGGCCGTGACGTTATTCGCGGCATCCCATTTTCGCGCCGTCACAGCGACGGCGGCCCGGACCAATGGTCCGGGCCGCCGTTTCAGAGCTGTTCGCGCTACTTGTTGTGGCGGTGTTCGCCGGAGCCGCCGTGCTCCTTGGACTTGCCGGAGTGATCGCTTCCGCGGTCCTCAGCGTCGCCGCGGTGTTCGGAGGCGTTGGCCTGGCCAGCGGCGCGGTGCTCGTTGGCATTCTGGTGCGCCCATCCGCTGTTGCCATTCCACTGGTGCGAGCCGTCGGATTCCAGCGCATCGGCCGAGTCCTGCTCATCATCTTCGGCCGGTGCCGGAGACTCCGGAGCGGCGGGTGCTGGAGACTCGGGAGCGGCGGGGGCGGGGGCAGCAGGTCCATTCTCGTCGGAGTCCTCGTCCGTGCCCTGATCGTCCGCGTCCTGGCCGTCGGAGTCCTGGTCCGTGCCCTGATCGTCCGCGTCCTGGCCGTCGGCTTCGGGAGTCTCCGGCCCGGCCGGATCGCCCGACTCGGCGGACTCTCGATCATCGGCTTCCTCGTCGTCGGCTTCGGGAGTTTCGGCCCCAGCCGGACCGCCCGACTCGGCGGACTCCTGGTCGTCCGCTCCCGGCGTCTCAGGCTGAGCCGTCGCGGTGCCGGTCGACGTCGTGGTCGACGTCGGGTCAGCCGGAAGATCTGGGGTCACGGTAGCGGCTGCGGCGCCTGCGCCGCCGGTGACGACGACGGACGCAACAACTACTGCTTTGCCGGTGGTGCCCAACGCACCAAGCCAGCCGAAGATTCCTGCCATGAGAGAGATACCTTTCAACGCGGCGAGTGAGACCGCTGCCGGTCCCCCATCGGCAGCCAGCGCCACGTTACCGGACAGAACCCAGCACGTTTCGGCCGTTCACGCGCTTCTGCCACAACCTGAGCCAATGCTGAGCCAACGCTGAGCAAAGGTTCATCTTGCGTTTGCTAGGCCGCGCGCACGTCGACCTCGCCGGGTTCCGCGCCGTCGCTGCCGAAGACCAGCCGACGAGTGGCGATTTTCTCGGTGAAGAACCGGTCGTGGCTGACCACGACGACCGCCCCGGGGAAGTGGAGCAGTGCCCGTTCCATCACCTGGGTGCTGGACATGTCCAGGTGGTTGGTGGGCTCGTCCAGGAGCAGCACCGAGGCACCGGACAACAGGCACTGAGCCATGGCGACGCGGGCTTTCTGTCCGCCGGATAGGTTGCCGATCTTCTGTTTGAGGTCGGCCTCGGAGAACTGGAACATCGCGAGGAACCTGTTCACGGACTTCTTCGTGGCGCTGAAGGCGAGGCTGTCCGGCAGCGCGTTGACCGCGTGCGAGACGGTGTCGGCGTCGTCGAGCTGTTCCAGCATTTTGTTGTACGAAACAAAACCGGGCCCCTTGGCCCAGACCACATCACCGGAATCAGTCGGTTCCTCCCCGGTCAGCACTTTCAGCAGCGTGGACTTGCCACTGCCGTTGGAGCCCAGGACCACAATCCTGTTGCCACGGCGGATCTCAAAGCTGAGGTCCTCGAACAACACTTTGTCGCCATAGGATTTGCCCAGCCCCTCGACCCGGCAGAGGACATCCTTCACGTGCAGCCCGCCGTAGATCTCGGTGACGATCTGGTCGACGGGCCGGGGTGTGCGCGCCTTCTTGATCTTGGCCAACTGGTTCCCCAGCCCGCGGCTGGCTGCCTTGGCGGCCTCGCGGCGGTCGGCGATGCCCTCCGCTTCAAAGGCGAGGAGCTCGGACTCGTGGACGAACTGCGCCTCGAGTGTTTTGAGCCGGAACTGCTTCTGGACAACGTACTCGGCGAAGTTTCCCGGGTATTCGTGCAGATGGAAGTTCTCCACCTCGATAATCCGGTTGACCACCGCATCGAGGAACTTCCGGTCGTGCGAGACGATGATCGCGGCACCCCGGTAGTCGCGGAACCAGCTTTCCAGCCATTCGACGCCGGCCACGTCGAGGTAGTTGGTGGGTTCATCCAGCAGCAATACGTCCGGACCCTCCAACAGGATCTTCGCCAAAGCAGCGCGGTTGCGCCACCCGCCGGAGAGTTCGTCAATCGCGCACGTGCGGTGCGCCTCGCTGAACCCCAGCGTGGTCAGGACGGTGTCGATGCGCCGCTTGTAGTCCCATCCGTCGAGACGGTCCATGTCCTCGAACAGCTCGGCCTGGCGCCGGATCAGCCGGTCCAGCTCTGCTTCGGCGGGGTCTGCCGCAATGGCGGCGTCGATGCCTGCCAGCTCGGCCTCGGCAGCCTTGATCTGGACGAACAGTCCGTCAAGGACCTCGAGGATGGTCGCCTCGCCGTCCAGCTCGGAAAACTGGGAGAAATACCCCACCCTGGTTCCCTGCTCCACGGTGACCGTTCCGGTGTCCGGGGACACCTGGTCCAGGATGAGCTTGAGTATGGAGGTCTTCCCCGAGCCGTTTTTGCCGATCAGGCCCACCCGGTCCCCGGGTTCCAAGCGGAAGAACGCCTCGCGAAGGATCTGTGTGTTGTCGAAACGGACGCCGACGTCGTGCAGCCGGATCAGGCTCATTGCTGCGCGAGACGGTTGCGGACGATTTCGCTGACGGCTTTGCCGTCAAAACGTCCGGCCACCGTGGCGGTGACGGGCTTCATCACTGCTCCCAGCTGACGCAGGGACAGCTCGACCCCGTCGGCCTTGAGCGCCGCGATGGTCTCGTCCACGATCGTCTCGACTTCGGCTGCGGTGAGTGGCTTGGGCAGGTAGGCTTCGATCACCTCGGCCTCGGCGATCTCGGCAGCGGCACGCTCGGCTTCGCCGGCTTCGGTGTAGATGCGGGCAGTGTCGCGGCGCTTGGCGGCTTCCTTCTGCAGGAGGGCGGTCACCTGTGCGTCGTCCAGCACGATTGGCGTCTTACCCGATTTCTCGCGGGTTTCGATCTCGCCCAGGACGTTGCGCACAGTGGTGAGGGCAACCTTGTTGCGGTCCTTCATGTGGCTCACGACGTCGGCGTGCAGGCGTTCTTTCAGGGTGGTCATAGTTCTCCTCGTGTTATTAACAAGGCTAGCGGCAGAACCCGTTGGCCCCGATCGCCGAGAGTACCCGCTGCGCGTCCTCGTCCGAGACGGCCGGGACGTCGCCGCCGGTGAACTCCGCTTTTGCGGCGGCGATGAGCTGGTCTTCCGGCGACTGCCCCAGAAGGCGGCCGCAGAGCCTGCGGGCCTTATCGACTGCCGTATCGCTTGGCAGCCGGGGGTCAATCGCGGCGAGCGAGGCCAGGAGGGCTTCCTGCTCGGCCGCGTCCGGTTTGGGAAGCGACGCCGGCAGGCCCGCGGACGCGCTCCCGGCGGACGGCTCGGGATTCGGCGAGGCGGAGCAGGCTGCGGTCAGCAGAAGCGTCAGCAGGGCAATCGCAATCACGATCATGTTCTTCATGGTTGGTGGCCTCGTCTGCACTGTGTTTCTGCACTGGGATTCTGCTGTGGGATTCTGCCGTGGATGTCTGCAGTGGATTTCGGCTGGTTTGCCGTTGATTTGCGTTTTGGGTTCCGCCGCGCAGATGGCAGCGCCGGCGCGGCCACGGCGCCGATCACGCATGTTCACACCATCTCATGAAAACTCTTTTGCCCCGCACGCGAAGCCGCCGGTATTGCGACACGTTGCGGCTGTTCCAAATGCCGAGAGAGTGGCGTAGCGTGATCTTGGTCACATCCGGTTGAGGATTGGTATCGGCCCGCTTCGCTTCGGAAGAAGGAATCCATGGATCGCCGGACATTTCTCACTGCAATGCTGGCTGCCCCGGCTGCGGCCGGGGCCAGTTTCGCCGCCACACCACCCCCAGGGCCGGTTCCGGCCCCGTCCGCACCATCCCTTGCCCGGACGGCCATCTCTGCCCCAAGGGCTCTTAAAGGCGCAGCCCACGGCGGAGACGATGCGTTGGCATTGAGACAAATCCGGAGCCTCAACGCCAACTGGTACTACTCCTGGGGATCCGCGTATACCGTCACGACCAACCCGGCCTTTGTCCCGATGGTGTGGAGCGCGAATGCTTTGCTCCGAAAGGACGCCCTTGGCGACGTGGCCAGGCAACTTCCCCAGACGAGGACCAGACACCTCCTCGCTTTCAACGAGCCGGACCACCCTGGCCAAGCCAGCATGTCTGTCGATGAGGCCATCCGGTTGTGGCCCCACCTTCAGTCCACCGGCCTGCGGCTGGGATCTCCGGCCACTGTCGGTGTCAGGAGCCCATGGTTGGACCAGTTCATGGCCAGGGCGCGGAAGGCGAATCTCCGGGTCGATTTCATGACGATGCATTCCTACGGTTCGCCGAACCCAGAGAGCTTCCTCGCAAAAGTTTGGTACTTGCATCACAGGTACGGAAGGCCGGTCTGGGTTACCGAATTTGCGGTTGCGGACTGGTCGGCAACCCCGGCACATCCGTCCAAATACACGACCCGCGAAATCGCATACTTCATGCAGGTTGCGGTAGCCGGCATGCGTGTGATGCCCTTCGTCGAACGGTTTGCGTGGAAATCCAGGGAACCCAGCGACCCTGCCATGGGCCCGTCAGCCCTCTACAAAACCAACGGCCAGCTGACATCACTCGGCCGGCTCTACGCTTCGCTGTGACCGGAGGGTACCGCGGCTACTTGTCCGTGCTGTCCTGTTCATCCTTACGGGTGGGAAGCACCAGAAGGGCGTCGCCGACGGGACGTTCCGCGCCGCCCGAGGGGATATTCAGAACGGCTCCTCCGGCAACAGCCGGTGGGCAAGCTGCCGGTTGGAAGAGCCGGTGAGCGGACCGTCAAGGGCGGCATCCACGCCGGGGCGCCCACCGGGAGACCACGGACACCGGTGGCCGGACACCGGTGGCAGCGGTGATGGCGCGCGAGCGCCGAAACCACGCCGCGCCCGCCTCGTCGCCTGACACTGTCCGGGCTGCGGCTTAGGCTGATCGCATGCCGCCAACGCCTGCCCCGACTCCAGTTCCAGTTGAAGTCCTTCTCCACTCAAGTCCGGCCGAGTGGTGGCAGATCGTTGCCGCGCTTGCCCCTGTTGCGGTACTCATAGCGGCGGCAGTTGGAGCGTTTATGGCCTGGCAGACACTGCGCCAGAAGGCCATCTCCGACGACCGGGCCGAGTGGTGGAAACGGACACAATGGGCACTGGAACGTGCCCTGGACGAGGACGAGGACATCAAAGCCCTAGGGCTGGCAGCGCTGGATGTGCTCGCCGGCAGCGAGTTGGCACGGAACGAAGAGCTTGAACTCCTGGACATCGCGTGGAAGTCCGTGAACGGGCTTGCGGAAATAACGGACGGCGGGCCGCTCGTTTCCGCGAAGGCTTCCCACAATGCGCCCGTCCCGCAGCACCGGGTTCAGGTCACCGCCGCAAGGCTGCGCGCCAGACTCGACATGCGCCTCGGACGGCCGACACCTCCCGGCACCACGGCCCTCGCCAAGGAAGAGCTCTAGCGGCCGCCGGCCCTGTTCGGCGTTGGCGCCCGGCCGCCCGAGGCTCTGACGGCCGACCAACAGATCATCCAGCAGGCCTTGACAACCAGTCGCCACGGCAGCCCCCACGAGTTAGGTCACGTGCCGCCGGGGCCCACCGGCCAATCCTCGAGTGGCAGCACGAGGATGATGGCCGCGCAGACGCACTCGGCGCCGCACTCGGGGCACAGGTAACCGCCCGCCTTCTGCGCGAATCCGGCCCGTTCCAGCATCCCGAGAGAAGATTGCTGTGGATCGGCCGAGACCCACGACGCGGACACAACATAGCGGCAACCGCAGGCCTTCAGAAAATCGAGACTGGCCGCAAGCATGGTGGTGCCGAGGCCCATCCCCCGGGCTGCGGGCGAGACGACAATGGACTTCAGCTCACCGATCCGGTGCCCGTCCAGGCCGGCCTCGACGCCGGCACGGCTCAGGAGGTCCTGCAGCGCATTGACGTCTTCCCGGCCCAGGAGGCGGGCCGTGGCCGCGCCGAAGAGCTGGCCGGGCCGGTTGCGGGCGCGGATGAGGACTCCCCCGTGGCCTGCCGTGAGTTCAGCCAGCTCGGAAGGGCGGATGAATCCAGAGCCGAGGGATTCGTTGAGGAGCGCTGCCGCTTCGGTGGCCACGGCGGGTCCCGGTGCGCCGACGTGCAGATTGACGTCCGACGCCGTCCGGGTGCTGATCGCTGTAGCTGTCATATTGGTCCTCTTCACGGGGTAGTCACGCACCATGGCGTCGCCTGGGCTTGCAGGACGGTCCGGCGGTGCCAGGTCGGAACGCCGGGATCTTATCCGGCTACGCGTATTTCAGGCTGAGCAGCATCGTTTTGAGCTGGGCGTACCGTCCGGATTCCATCCAGGCTTTCGCGGCGGCCGGCGAAGTGAAGGCCAGTGTGGACGGTGAATCAGTGAGGACGACGTAAGCGTTCATGATCCTGTCGGGCAGCGCGATCTGGTTGGACCCGGAGCTGCCGTCATGTGCCAGGAACTCGTGAGCTTCCCGGACATCCATGAAGTAGTGGAGACCGCCCGCCAGGTCCTCATCGTAGGCGAAGCCGAACTGCGCGGTTTCCCCTGACTTGTCCGTGATTCCTGATACGGGGCTGTGGTCCAGAACGGTCCGCTTGGCCGGACCCGCGGCGCCGTCGCCGTACTTACCGCTGTAAACGCGGGCCAATTCTGCGCCCGACTCGTCCGAGATGGTCGCCTCGAAGGAGATCTTCTGCTCTTCAGCGTTGTTTACCGGACCGGGCTTGACCGTGACGGTCCAGCCCGCCGGGTGGGTGAAGGAAATGTGGCCGTCCGGAAACGTGAACGTCTGCATCGGTGCAGACTGTCGGGTCTCCGGAGCAGGCGCCGCCGCCGTCTCACTGACTGCCGGGGTGAGGGTTGCCGCTGTTGTGGCTGCGGCACTGGGCGAGGGCTCCACAGTAGTGGCCGGCGCGCTCAGAGGCGTGGCGTTCGGCTCCGTGCTCGCCTGCGGGACGGCGCACGCCGCGGCAGTGAGCAGGACCCCCGTCAGTGCCGCGGTGAACAGCAGGCCGGTGATGCGTGAATTCAAGTTGTCCCCCAAGAGAAATGCGGGCTGCGGAGTCCGGTCCGGAGCGGGTCGATCATTGACCCTCTCATGCGTTAATCATGCGTCGGTTTGGGCCTGTCCGTCGCGACGTTCGCCGGGCGGTGGTGGGGTTCTCGGCGGATGTTTCCGTCATGACGATCCCTTATCTTCCGGCTCAGGTCGTTCCGGGAAAGTTCTGGACACTGGATTTCAAAGATTCCAGCTCCGCCAGGTCCTCATCCGTGGGTTCGGTCCGGTCGATGTCGAATGACAGGGCAGCACCAGGGACCACGGCGGTCGGAGCCGCGGGCTCGTCATGACCGGGCCATCTTCGGCCGACCCGTTGGCCCGGACGACTCTCGATCCGTGAGGGGTCAACTGGAACGCAGGGCCTCCGTCAATCCTGATGTCCCAATAGCCTCCCCCGAAGTACCGGAAAGTGCCCCGCTCCCCCTCCAGACCGAGGGCTGCCGAAAAATCGGTAGCGAATCGGCTGGCAAGAAAAACCGGATCGGCGCCGGCCATGAGATTGATGAGCTGCCTGTTGTTCGGGATCATCGTCACTCTCCCCCAAGAGTACGGAAGCTGCTGGCAATCGCCGCGGCTTTGCCGCTAACCTAGCACGCGAAATCGACCCGGGGCGGCTTCCTTGACAATATCTTGTTGACGTATTCGGTTCCGGTGACGGCACCGCACCTTTCGGCGAGGCGCTCTTAGTGATTTCACCTGGCAAAGTGTTTATTTCATCATTCAAGGGTTCAAAAACCCCTGCAAACTGTGGAGCTAAGGAGATTCGAACTCCTGACCTCTTCGATGCGAACGAAGCGCTCTACCAACTGAGCTATAGCCCCGAAGCAACGCCGGTCCTGAGGGAACGGCGTTGCCGGTGTCCCTAGGCTACAAACTATCTGCGCTGTTTTCCAGCCAGCCCCGGAATGTCTCGTTGCCGTGTCGCGCCTCCGGCACCAGGTTTAGCCCCTCGCGCAAATAGCGGCCCGTCGCGCCGGGCAGCGGTAGGCGCACCAGTTGGCCCTTGACGCCCGTGGCCCGCTGCCACTCCCGGGCAAAGTCGGCCATGTCCTTGGATTCCGGGCCGCCGAGGTTCAGCACCCGGTGCCGCGGTCCCGCAGCTGGAACCGGCCCCCGTTCCAGTGCGGTTTCCAGGAGCACCGCGGCCGCGTCGGCCGGCGACACCGGCTGGAACCGGGCGCCTCGCACCACGGGGATGATCCGCACTCTCGAGCCGGCGCCGAACATCATTGCCAGCAACGAATGAAACTGGGTGGCCCGGACCACCACTGTCTCCAGTCCGGACAGCTCGTAGACGTGTTCTTTGGCAGCCTTCGACCGGTAGAAGGCTGCCTTACTGCGACCACAGTTCACGATGGACAGCATGACGGCCCTCGCCGTACCCCCATCCCGAGCGGCGGCCAGAAGACGCGCGCCGCCGTCGGCGAAGTTCTTGCGCGCCGTCCCGGAGCGTCCCTCCAGGCAATCGATCACGACGTCGGCACCGGCCAGGGCGGCCGCGACACCTTCTCCCGTCGTCACGTCCGCGCGGAAGTATTCCGCGCCGCTGATGTTGGCGGCAGTGCCGGCCGCCGGCTGGTTGCGGCTGAGGACGGCCACCGAGTGCCCGGCATCGACAGCCCTGCGCACCACTTCACGGCCTACTTGGCCGGTTCCGCCGGCGACACAGATCCTTGTCATGACCCGAGGCTACCGCAACGAAGCCCACCCGCGACGCCCCGGGGAAATGAAAACCCCGGGCAGCCATCGCTGGCTGCCCGGGGCGAAATCTCCGGAGGAACGGAGCGGATCAGGCGCGTCGCCGCTGGAGGACATCGTCCAGGTTGCTCAAAGCACTCTGGGCCTTGCTGAGCTGCTTTGACTCGGAATCGTCCGCGGCCCGCGGATCGGATGCGGCCGGCCGCGCGCCCTGCTTGAGAGACGGCTTCCCGACGGCTTTCGGCGCTTCAGGCAGGTCGAGCGGCATGGGAGCAGCGCGTTCGGCCTTCGCCGCTTCGACGTAGGTGGGCTTGGGAACATCGACGGGCTCCCAGCTGGAGCCCTCCGCGGCCGCCGCAGTTTCGGCTGCCAAAGCCGCCGAGGTATCCCCCGAGGCTGCCGCTTCGGCGAGGGCGGCCTGGCGGAGCTCCAGTGCGGTCAACGGCTTCGGTGCAGGCTTGGGAGTGACCCGGTCCGCCTCGGCGTCGAAGAGCGGGCTTTCCGGCCGGGCAGCGGGACGGCCGGCAGGAAGGGTGGGGACCTGTTCGGGCGCGGAAGGCCGCGCAGTAGTGCGTTCCGGGCTGCCCATGGCGGCACGGAATGCGGCGTTCATCTTCCGCCGGCGGTCGCGGACAGCGAGGCGGCGGAGCAGCGCCACGGCGGCGACGGCGCCCAGCAGGGCCGTCACGGGGAGCCAGCCGGAACCAATACCGAAAAGTCGAAGGGCCGCGGATACCACTCCTGTGAGGAGGGCCAGGAGGCCGGCTACCGCCAGCACCAGCCGTCCCCACCGAATCCGGAACGCCGGGGAGGTCGCTGCAGAATTCGGGTTCCTTCCGGCCGCCGCCCCGCTGCTTGGACCATGGCCTGCGGTGCCGCCGGCCGGTACTGCGCGCTGGGTGCTGGTCATGGGTTTCTCCTGCTGCGCTGTCATTTTCATAACCTTCCCCGCATGTGGATCTGCTGGTTCCATGTCCATGACGTCCGCCAGGAATTCGCCTGCAGGCTGCAGCTGGTGGCGCCCGTTCCGGAGAACGTAAGGCGCCACCCACACGATCCAGAGCGCAACAGCAATGACAAGGATCACAGAGCTGCTAAGAGGGAAGTCCACACTCAAAACCGTATGAGGTATATGGGGTGCTGCCCCGCATTGTCAGGGGTGTGTCGCGCGCGCCGGCCAGTGGCCGGCGCCGGGGCACCGTGGATGGTCAGGCGGCGTCACAGGTTCAGGCCTGGCGCGTCCTCAGCCACCGTGCGAGGAGGCCTTCCGGCACTTCCTCAGCCGTGAGCGCGAAGGTCCGGTGGTCCGCCCATTCGCCGTTGATGTGCAGGAACCTGGGCCGGAATCCCTCGTCGCGAAACCCAAGTTTCTCCACCACCCGCAGGCTCGGCGCGTTCTCCGGCCTGATGTTGATCTCCATGCGGTGCAGCCCAAGGGTGCCAAAGCAATAGTCCGTTGCCATGGCCACGGCGGTCGGGGCGATTCCCCGCCCGGCCCGTTCCTTGTCGACCCAATAGCCAAGCGTCGCCATCATGGCCGATCCCCACACGATCGAGGACACAGTCAACTGCCCCACGATCACCGGTGCCTGGTGGCCGGGCGTCCATTCCGCGATCACGAAGGGCAGGGCAGTGGCCTGCGCGGCCTGGGCCTTGAGCGAACGCACCATCTGCCGGTAGTCCGGCAGGCCGCCGCCGGGGACCGGGTTTGACGCCTCCCAGGGGGCCAGCCACTCGCAGTTACGGGACCGGAGTGCTGTCCACTCCTTGCGGTCCCGGTACCGGATCGGGCGCAACACGATCTCGCCACTCTCCAGGGTCACCGGCCAGGTGAAGCTGCCCCCCACGGGAGTTACTTTGCGAGGCTGGGGGCCAGGCTGGACGCGAAGCCGGGCAGCCATTCGCGCAGACCCGGGCCGAGGTCCTCACTGTCGCAGGCGAGCTGTACGCAGGCCTTGAGGTAGCTGAGCTTGTCGCCGGTGTCGTAGCGGCGGCCGCGGAAGACGACGCCGTACACGCCGTAGCCCTCGCCGGTGCCGGCCGAGAGCTCCTGCAGCGCGTCCGTGAGCTGGATTTCTCCGCCACGGCCGGGCGCGGTGCGCTCAAGCACTTCAAAGACGGCCGGGTGCAACACGTAGCGGCCAATCACGGCGAGGTTGGACGGGGCGTCCTCGACGTCGGGCTTCTCCACGAGCTGATTGACGCGGACGTAGTCCTCACCAACGATTGCCTCAACGTCGGCGCAGCCGTAGGCACTGATCTGGGACGGATCCACCTCGATCAGGGCGATCACCGACCCGCCGGTCTTGGCCTGGACTTCGATCATGGTGCTGAGCAGCTCATCGCGGGCATCGATGAGGTCATCGCCCAGGAGGACGGCGAACGGCTCCTGCCCGACGTGCTGCTTGGCCCGGAGGACGGCGTGGCCAAGGCCCATGGGATCGCCCTGGCGGACATAGTGAATGTCCCCTAGGTTGCTGGCGGCCTGGATGGACTCGAGCTTCGCCGTGTCACCCTTCGCCTTGAGGGTGGACTCCAGCGCCGGGACGCGGTCGAAGTGGTCCTCCAACGCCCGCTTGTTGCGGCCCGTGATCATCAGGATGTCGTTCAGGCCAACATTCACGGCCTCCTCAACGACGTACTGGATGGCCGGCTTGTCAACTACAGGCAGCATTTCCTTGGGCATGGCCTTCGTGGCCGGAAGAAACCTGGTACCAAGGCCCGCGGCGGGGATGACGGCCTTACGGACGGAAGCGTTCAGTGTATTCACTCGACTAATCTAACGGAGGGACCAATCATTGCGTAATTTTTATTCGAACCGCCCGGCAGGCCCTCCCGACACCTGGCGGCCGGAAGAGGCAGAGGACAGGCCAGCTTGGCGTCTAAAGAGGAAATACGCTCCAGCCACAGGGCGAAGCGTTCCGCACTCCCGCCGGCCGCACAGGATGCTGCCGCGGCGGGCATCGCCCGCCACGGGCTCGAGTGGGCCTCCGGGCAGGCCCGCGGCCGCCAAGGCATCTTCGCGGTGTACCTCGGTGTGGGCGCCGAACCGCCCACGCTGCCGCTGTTGACGGCCATGACCGTTGCCGGGCACCGGGTGCTGCTTCCGGTGTGCGAACCCGATATCTCGCTCAGCTGGGTGTATTGGACTCCGCAGTCCGGGTTTGTACGCAGCCGATACGCCCCCATCCAGGAGCCTGTCGGAGAACGCCACAGCACCGCCGTAATGCGCGACGCCACGGCAGTCATCCTCCCGGCCACCGCCGTGGATTTCTCGGGCAACCGCATCGGACAAGGCGGCGGCTACTACGACAAGTTCCTTGCCGCCCTGGCCGCCATGTCCCCCGCGTCCGGCGCAGCGTCCGACGCTGTCGCGTTGCCGACTGCGGCCGTCGTCTATGACACGGAGGTGCTGCCCGCGGGCAGCATTCCCGCCGAGTCGTTCGACCGGAAGGTCGACGTGGCGCTGACCCCGGGCGGGATCATCCGGCTCGGCTGATGCCGCCCCGGCTGATGTGGGTTCCTGCCAAGGTGATAGAATTGGCACTCAGGCCCTGCGACTGCTAAGGGCGGAACCGGTCGATAGGCATATCGGCAGTGATTCCGGCTCGGCAGCACGGGACCTGCTCGTTTGCCCCAGAGTGAGGATTTCCAGTGCCCACGTATGCATACGCCTGCAAGGACTGCAGCCATGCCTTCGAGATCGTGCAGTCGTTCAGCGACAACTCCCTGACGTCCTGCCCCGAGTGCCAGGGCACGCTGCGCAAGAAGTTCAACAGCGTCGGCGTAGTGTTCAAGGGCTCCGGCTTCTACCGGACCGATTCCCGCGACGCCAAGGGCAGCACGGTTTCCCCGGCTCCTGCAGCTCCTGCGGCCACCCCCGCACCCGCCCCCGCGCTCTAGCAGGACACCCGCCTGCTTAGGGCGGGCCCGTCAGACGCCGGCCTGTTCGGCGCCGGCCCGTCAGGTGGGCCTCTGCTGGCTGAGTCAGCGTAATCCTTGGGCCGGTGGCCATTGTCCACATAGGCGGTTCTGCGGCTCCCGTCGATGCGCCCGGGTCCGTAGCGTGACGGCATGGCCCTTTCACTCAGCGCGGTTTCCCCGCCTTGGCCCTGGACGTCATCCACCCCTTCGTCCGGGGCACCCTTCACGGCGTCGTCCCTGCCGTCCCTCCCCACGCCCGTCGAAGGCTCCGGCCGCTGGGCACGCGCCGGGATCCGCGCCGCCAACCTTCCCGCCGCCACGTTGTCCGCGGCGGGCCGCCCGTTCCGGAGCCGGGGCCCGGCGAAGACCCGCCGGCAACGGCCTCCCGGCCGCCGTCCGTCACGGCGCCGCCTGCGCGGCTGGATGAACGGGAACCGGCGACTTATCGCGGCCCTCCTGTTCTGCATCCCGGCCGGCCTCACGGTTCAGCAGCTAGCTCCCGCGCCCACTGCCACGGTGGTTGCTTTCGCCGCAGCGGCGGATCTTCCCGCCGGAAAGACCCTGGAACCCGGCGATGTCAGCAGCATCAGTGTCCCGCCGGGCCTCGTGCCTGCCGGCAACCCCGGCAGCGAGACCGCGTTCGAGGGAAAACAACTGGCCGCACCGCTGCGCCAGGGCCAACTCCTCACCGATGCCCAGATCCTTGGCCCGGGCCTGCTCGCGGGAAGCCCGCCCGGCTCTGCGGCCGTGCCGCTCAGGATGGCGGATCCGGCCTCCATCCAGCTGGTCTCCCCCGGGCAGCTCGTCAACGTGGTGCTCACCGGCGGCAACGGCTTTGACCAACCCGGCGAAAGCCAAATCCTGGCCGAAGCCGTTCCGGTGCTCTGGACGTCAGTGCAGGGCGGCAATGCTTCGCCGTGGCCCGCCACCGCGGAGACGGACGGGCTGATAGTCGTGGCAGCGGCGGCCGACCAGGCACGCAGACTGGCGGGCGCCTCTACCCAAGGCAAGCTGTTCTTCGTCCTTGTGGCGGCCGCGCCGGGCTAGGCCTGGGCAGCGCGCCGCGCTGGGCCCCGGGCAGCCCGTCCGCCGGGTGATGCCGGCACCGCAGGCTCCGCGGTGCCGGCCACACAACGTCAGCCCCAGTGCGGTGGCTTCTGCTCCTGGAGCCATGCGTCGTGATCGTAATTGTCAGGCTGGTCACCCCAGCGCCGGGGGTCATCTTCCGCCGCCTTGTTCGGCAGCACGCCTTCGGGGACCGTGGCCGGCGCCTCCGAACGGCGGGACGGCTCCTTCGCCGTTTCCTGGTCCGGCCCGTCACCGGTCAACTCGCCGGACTTCGGCTCAGCGGTCTTGGGCTCAGCGGTCTTGGGCTCAGTGGCGCTGGTCGCGTCGTCCCTCTTGGCGCCGGTGTTGTCTCGGATGTCGCCGTCCGCACTCATGCCGCCGGCCTCCTTACTGCCTGAATTGCCTGTCATTCCTGTTGCTGGTTCCTGCCGGCGGTAGTCCTGGCCCGCAGTTCCGCGGCCTCGAAATACCTGCCCCGCGGGTTCGTCCGCCACGTGGTACTCAGCGGCCCGCGCCTGGTCAATCGCCAGGTGGTCGATGTCGTCATCGAAGAACCCGTGCGATGTCCGGAGCCGGCCGGACACGGCAGGTTTCTCCAACCCGAGGTAGCCGCCAATCCGATCGGCACAGGCCGAGGGATCTGTGAAGACCTCTATGGTCCATAGTGGCATGTAGCGCCAGCCAAGCCGCTCCAGGAGCTGCGGCCGGAGCCTGCTGCGTTCCCGGACGCTCATCCGCCGGTAGTGGCCGGTGCCATCTGACTCGATTGCTACCGGACGGGGAATATCAGCATCGTCTTGGCCGATCGTGGTCATCGGATCGGCGGCCGCCACCATGTTCAGGACGCCGTCGTACTGGTGCCATACCCGTGCCCCACGTGCCCGGAGCCGGTCGCCCAGGTCGGCCACGAGCGGATCGGCGCCGAGCGCCTGCTCGCTGGCCGCGGCCCGGGACGCGGGGCTGCCAAGATCTGTATTGCCCGCGATCTCACGGTCCAGCAGTTCATAGAAGTCCACGGCGCCGTGGCTGAGGCGGCTGACATCGAGGTCTTCGGGGCGGAAGCAACTGAGCACGTGCAGGGACCGGCGGGCTCGCGTCATCGCCAGCGCGAATTTGGCCCGGCCGCCGTCGGCGGAGAGCGGCCCGAGGCTGTGGAGGGTGCGCCCATGCGGGGTGCGGCCATAGCCCGGGGAAAAAATGACGTGGTCGCGGACCAGGCCCTGGGCCCGTTCCAGATCCACCACGCGGAAGGACTCGTCCCCCGCCGTGAAGAAGCTGCCGAGCATAGGGTAGTTGGGCAGCTGCGCCCTGATGGCCTCGCCGATTCGGGCGGCGTGGCGAAGGCTGCCGGTCACCACGGCCAGCGAGGTCCGCGGCCGGAGCCGGGCGTGCTCGAAGACGAGCTCCACCGCACGGTTCACCTCGGCAACAACCGATTCAACGCCGTCGTGGTCAGCGCTGGGCAGCCCCGTGCCGTCGGGCAGGTACTCCACGCTGAGGGTACGGTCAAGGCCCGTGGCGGATTGCCCCTCAGGGAGCCGGGAAAGTTCCCCGGCGTAGAAACCCTTGCTGAGCTGGCGCACCAGGTCTTCATCGACCGCACGGTACACGGTCCTCAGGTTCCAGACCGGAAGCACAGCGGAGAGTGCCCGGTACGAGCTCTCAACGCTTTGGGAGGAGCTCTCCCCGGCCGCGAGCCGTTCGACGCCCACGGTAAAGGTCCGGGGGCTGGCGACCTGTTCGTCGCCGAAGGCGATGACCTGCCGGGACCGGGCGATGGCCGGAAGGACTGCCTGCAGCGAAGTCGTCTCCGCGTCGAGGATCACGACGGCGTCGAAGGTCTGCTCGATCGGCAGGAGGCCCGTCAGGAGATAGGGGCTGACGGACCATACCGGGACAAGGGTGGGCAGCAGCTCCTGCGCCTGGCCGCTCAGGGCTGCCAGGGTCACCCGGCCGTCCTTGAGCAGGCTGCGCAACAGCTCGGCCTGGCGGGGGTACGCCGCGATTGCCGTACGCCACCGCTCGGACAGGTTCCACCGCAGCCGGGCAGCACCACTGGCGATATGGGCATTGTCCGCGAGCCGGTACTCCGCCTCAAGCTGGCGCAGGGCGTCGCCGTCGGACATGGCGAGGTAGTCATCGCCGCTGATCATGGCTTCCAGGGCCGACTGCCACCAGGCCAGCTCCAGCTCGGCGGTCACCGACCCCTCCGGAACCTCGCGCTCTGCAAGGTCAGCGAGGAGCTCGCCGAGGCCGTGCTCACGCATGCTTTCGACCAGCAGGGTGCGCTCGGGCAGGGTTTCCAGGGTCGCGGTGTCGGCGACGAGCCGCCGCACCCGGGGCAGGAGTTCATCGTACGGCGCGCGATCCACATCGCCGCCGGCGGCGGTCTGCTTGACCGCCTGGCCGAGTTCAGCCAGTTCCGCTGCGAGCTCCCGGTACAGGCCCGTGATTTCGCCCAGCCCGGACGGCACGGCCGGGTGCCGCTGCGTGGTGGCGTAGCCGGACCAGGCGGCGCGCTGCTCCTGCACGAGGACCAGGGAACTGTGCAGGTCCGCGATGTGCACGCCGGGCCGGACGTATTCCTTGGCCACCCGGCGCAGGCGCGAGCGCTGCATGGACGGCATCTCGATCCCGCGTTCCCGGCGCCAGGCGGAGGACGCCGTGGCGGAGATCAGGTCATGGACCGGCCGGTCAAAGATGTCGGGAGTGAACTTGTCCAGGCTTTCGCGGACGGCCACGAGAAGTTCGATCTGCTCGCCCCATTCGGCGAACGTCCCGCCGAGCCGGATCTCTGCGTGTTCCGCCACGGCGTCCATGCGCCCGCGCAGCAACGGCAGTTTCTCCGCCACGGACTGGGCAACGTTCTGCGCTTCCTGCGTTTCCTTGCGGGTGAGCAGACGCGCGCCGTGCCAGGGGCTGGTGGTGGACGCGCGGCTGAAGCTGCCGAGCTCGGCGGCTCGGCGGAGCCGGCCGGCGAGTTCCTCGCGGTCCCGGATGTTGTCCAGTACGCTGCGCTTGAGCCGGACCGTCGTGGCCGGCGCCGGCTGGATGGAGGTCAGTTCTGCCAGCGACTGCATGGCCTCGTACGGCGAGCAGCCCCAGCGGGCCCGGACATTGTGCAGGGATGCGACGTGGTCCATCAGGGCGTGGCGGTGCCCGGTCAGCGTGGCGTGCAGGTTGCTCAGCTGCGGCTGGAGAGACTTCTCGTTGCGGACGATCGCCCGGACCAGCTGGCCCTTGAGCTGCAGCGGGCTGGCGTTGCCGGTGAGCTGCAAGAGCACCGAATCCAAGCCAAGGCCGTCCAGCTGCGCGGAGATCTCGGCGAGGCTGGCACGCCGGTCACCCACCACCAGGACGGACTTGCCCTCGTCCACGAGGGCGCCGATGGTGTTGATGACGGTTTGGGTCTGGCCGGTGCCCGGCGGGCTGCTGACCACCAACGAGTCACCCGCCCGGACGGCGTCGATGACATACTGCTGGTCCGTGTCGGCGTCGAGCAGCAAAAGCTCCTCGGCCGGGTCCCGCTCATCCGTACTGGGGAAGCGGCCGGGCTCAAGCGCGGGCACGTCGACCCGTTCGCCGGAACCGGACCGTGCCAGCGCGGTGACAAGGGGGTTGTTCTGGTTGATCCACGGATCATCCAGGTTGCCGGAGAGGTCCGCAAAGGTGGAGACGAGCAGGTTGTGCTCGACTTCCGCGCCGTGGATCGGCTGGACCAGGGTGCCAAGACGGTCCAGAACCGGCTGGGGGTCATAACGGGCCGTGCTGTACGCCATCCGCGTGACCGCGTTGACGTCAAAGACGATCCCGTGGACTGACTTGAGGTGCCGAACCAGCGCCGGGTTGATCTGCGCCTGTTCGGTGAGTTGAAGTTCGTAGTCGTCCTCGCCGGGGCGCACCGTGAGGGAAATGGCGGTGAGCATGACCGGGGCCGAGATCCGTTGCGGCTTACCCCCGACGGCGGACGTCCAGACGACCGTGCCGGCGGAGAAATACCCCGCGTCGATGCCGCGGTCATTGGCGAGTTCGAAAATCTTGGAGCGCAGGTTCCGCGATGCCCTGGCCGCAACAACATACTGCTGGCGGTCGCGGATCAACGTCGAGAGCCGGGTGCGCCGGCCTGCCATCAGCTGGGCAAGCCCGGACGGATGGGCATGGGTCAGGTCGATCGAGCCTTCAGGCGTTTTGGTGAAGCGCAGCATGGTATCTGCTCCGGTGACGGGCTTGAGCTCCGACAGCCATTTCCTGAACTCCTCGGAGCCCTCGGGGTGGCCTTGACCAACTGACACTGCTGCCTTCTTTTCTGTGCTCGATTTCTCTGCGCCGGACCGTGGCGGGCTCGACTCTAGCGCGTTCGACGTATCAACGCTCGTCTGTGTTGCGTCCGCGCTTTCCCTGGCCGCGTTGTGGGTGCTCGCGGTTGTCTGGCTGGCGCGGGACGCCTTGGACCATACCGGCATGCTTTCGAGGGTAGCCCGAATCCCCGGCACGTGCGGGGCCGCAACACTGGGCGGTGCGAAATTCGGCTCGAATTGTCAGGAACAAAATGAAATGGCCGGCCTCGAAAGGCCGGCCATTCACATTGCTATTCCCACTCGATGGTTCCCGGCGGCTTGCTGGTCACATCCAGCACCACGCGGTTGACGCCGTCCACCTCGTTCGTGATCCGGTTGGAAATCCGGGCCAGGAGATCGTAGGGCAGCCGCGACCAGTCGGCGGTCATGGCGTCCTCGGAAGACACGGGGCGCAGGACAATCGGGTGTCCGTAGGTGCGGCCGTCGCCCTGGACGCCGACGCTGCGGACGTCCGCCAGCAGCACCACGGGCATCTGCCACACTTCGTCATCCAGTCCGGCGGCGGTCAGCTCGGCGCGGGCGATCGCGTCGGCCTTGCGGAGCAGGTCCAGGCGTTCCTTGGTGACGTCGCCGACGATCCTGATGCCGAGGCCCGGTCCGGGGAAGGGCTGGCGTCCGACGATTTCCTGCGGCAGGCCGAGCTGCGCACCGACCGCGCGGACCTCGTCCTTGAACAGGGCGCGCAGCGGTTCAACGAGTTCAAACTGCAGGTCCTCGGGCAGCCCGCCCACGTTGTGGTGGCTCTTGATGTTGGCCGCACCTTCGCCGCCGCCGGATTCGACGACGTCGGGGTACAGGGTGCCCTGGACGAGGAACTTGATCTTTTCACCGTGCGCCGCGGCTTCGGCGATGATCGCCAGTTCGGCTTCCTCGAAGGCGCGGATGAATTCGCGGCCGATGATCTTGCGCTTGGTCTCGGGATCGCTGACGCCGGCAAGTGCGCTCAGGAAGCGCTCCTGCTCGTTGGCGACATAGAGCTTGACGCCGGTGGCGGCCACGAAGTCACGTTCGACCTGTTCGGCCTCGCCCTCGCGCAACAGCCCGTGGTCTACGAAAACGCAGGTCAGCTGGTCGCCGACTGCACGCTGGACCAGGGCCGCGGCCACTGCCGAGTCGACGCCGCCGGAAAGGCCGCAGATAACCTTGGAGTCGCCGATCTGTTCGCGGATGCGCTGGACCTGTTCTTCCAGAATATTGCCGGTGGTCCAGTTCGGTTCCAGCCCGGCGCCCCTGAAGAGGAAGTTTTCCAGGACCTGCTGGCCGTAGGCCGAGTGCTTGACCTCGGGGTGCCACTGGACACCGTAAAGGCGCTTGTCCTCGTTGGCGAACGCGGCGACGTCGGCGCCCGCCGTCGTCGCGAGGACCTCAAAGCCCTCGGGGGCTTCATGGACGGAGTCGCCGTGGCTCATCCAGGTGCTCTGCTGCTGGGGCATGCCGGCCAGGATGGAGCGGCCCTCCCCCAGGGTGGTGGTCTCGGTGGCGCCGTATTCGCGGAGCCCCGTCTGGGCCACCTTGCCGCCGAGGGCGTTGGCCATGGCCTGGAAGCCGTAGCAGATGCCGAAGACCGGGACACCGGCCTCGAAGAGGTCAGCGCCGACGCTGGGCGCGCCGTCGGCGTAGACGCTCGAGGGGCCGCCCGAGAGGATGATCGCGGAGGGGTTCTTAGCCAGCAGCTGCTCGGTGCTGTAGGTATGCGGAACCACTTCCGAATACACATTCGCTTCCCGGACGCGGCGGGCAATCAGCTGCGCGTACTGGGCACCGTAGTCAACGACCAGAACGGGCCTGTGGGACGTCTGGGATGCAGAGGGAGTAGTCACCCCACTAGCCTACTTTGCGCCGCTGCCCGCCCGCACATTGAGAAGCCGGCGCGGGCCCCGAATCGAGGGCGGAGGTAAGCGAACTCACACGCCCGACGGCGGCTGCCGGCGTCGTGACGCTGTTTAGAGCCGCCGGGGTTCAGTACCGCTGGGGTGCCTGCGGGTTGGCGGCGAGTTCGGCCTCGACCTCCGCGTGGAACTTCTTCTCAACGAAGAAGGACAGGAACGGCACCACGCCGCCCAAGGCCATAACCACCAGCTTGGTGAACGGCCAGCGCATGAGGGACCACAGCCGGAAGTTGGAAATGAGGTACACGACGTACATCCAGCCGTGCACGATCAGGACCGCGACGGAGAGGTTGACGCCCCCGATCACCCCTGGCGGCTCGGCGTCGGCAAATCCGAGGCCGAACGGCTGGCCGGTGATGGCGTTGGTGCCGCCGGCGTAGAGGTACTGCCCGAAGCCGTACCGGGCGACCAGTTCGGCACACAGCAGCAGCAGCATCGAACCTGTCAGGTAGGCGAGCACCTTGTAGAACTTCAGGGCGGACCGGATTTGGGCCTCGGTGCCGCCGAAGCGGCGCTTCTTGCCGGTTTTCCCCGTGCCGTTGGTTGTCTGCGGCTGGATGGCGGGCTGGGGCTCGATCATGATTGCACTCTCGGGTCTGTGGGGTGGGGGGCTGTGGGATGCGGGTCGGTGGCCTGTTCGGCCGTGTGTTGGGCCGTGGGGTGTTGGGCCGGTGGTTCGTCCCCGGCGAGTTCCTCGTCGAGCTCGTCTTCGAGGTCCCGGCGGTAGTCGTCCTTGACGAGCCGCCACCAGATGAACAACGCGAAGCCGGCGAAGACCACCCATTCCACGGAATAGAAGAGGTTTAGCCAGTTGACCTGCTGCACGGGCGGCTGCGGGCCGATCCGGAGGGGTTTGACGTCGCCGGTGGCTGAGGCCCCGACGTCGGTGCCGCCGGCCAGTTCGGTGCTCGCCGCGACAAAGCCCGGGTAGCTGCTGATGTTCCAGTCGTTGATGAGTTCGGCGACTGAGACGGCGCTGGCGCGGCCGGGCCCGGGATCGGTTTGCGGCAGCGGGGACTCGGACGGAAGGAGCCGTCCGGTCAGTTCGATGGTGCCCGGCGGCGGCGCCACGGCGTCCGCGGGATCCGCGACCCAGCCGCGCGCGACCGGAATCCAGGTCTGCGGCGTGGCCCCGCGGCCCAACAGGGCCGGGGCATCCTTGACGGCGAAAGCGGAAACGATCCAGTAGCCCTTCGCCCCGTCGTTGAGCCGTCCCGGGACCAAGACCTGCTTCTGGGGGTCGTAGCTGCCGGTGGCGGAGACCATCTGGTCAGCCACCGATCCGGGGAAGAACCCCCCGGGTTGCAGGACCGAGGTGAGCGGGCGCGTCTCCTCTGTTGTGGTGGAGACTGGGGCTTCCGCCTGCGTTGAACGGCCAAACTGCCACTGGCTGAGCAGCACAAAGACCCCGGAAATGGCGATCGCGAACACGAGTCCTGCGATCCAGCGGGGTTTGAGGGCAGTTTTCAGCACCTCTTAACCGTACTTCGTCCCTGTGTAGAACAGCGAAACGGGGCAGCAGTTGGGCCTGACCAGAGTGGGGCAGCCGGGTCCCTGCGTGGCGACGGAGTCGACACGAAAGGGCCTGCCCCACTCTCAGTGGTCGAAGAACACCAGGCTGGAATTGATGAGTTCGGCGATCACTTCGGCGTCGTAGGCGCGGCGCAGCGACTCGCGGAAGGACTCCTTCGACAGTGAGCGTGCCAGTGTCGCGAGCACTTCGAGGTGATCGGAAAAGGAACTCGCCGGAGTGGCGATGAGCAGAATCACAGTGGCCGGGCCGTCCGCCGCCCCGAAGTCCAGTGCCCTGCCGTACTTCGTGATGCCGACAGCGATGGAGGTCTGGGAGACCAGCTCGCTGCGGGCATGCGGCAGCCCCACGCCGCCGGGCAGGCCGGTGGCGAGCTGGTGCTCCCTGGCATTGACCTGTTGGAGGAATCCCTCGAGATCGGAAATTCGTCCGGCCGCATGCATGCGTTCGGCGAGCTGGGAAGTGGCGTCGAGCTTGTCCGTGGCATCCATTTCGAGGATCACCATCTCGGGCGTGGTGAGCTCGGCGTCGTACCGGTCCAGTGGTTCCGCCAAGAGATGTCCCTTCGAAGTGGCGTCAGTGCACGCCGGCCGGCAGTCCAATGACTAGCGTTGTAATCTCCACTGCCGGCCGGTGCTGCGTCTCAGCGCAGGGGCACGATGTCCTCCACGCCCAGCCGTGCGGCGTCGGCGGATTCGTCGTCCGGCTGCTGCTGGCTCAGGCGCTCGGCATCAACCCGGGCCAGATAGTGCTTGATTTCGCCCTCGCGCTGCGCATCACTCCAGCCGAGAACGTCTCCCATTAGTTTAGCGACTACCGGGGCGGCGGACACACCGCGGTCCCACGCCTCAATCGAAATCCGGGTGCGGCGGGTCAGGACGTCCTGGACATGCCGGGCGCCCTCGTGAGTGGCCGCGTAGACGGCTTCGGCGGCCAGATAGTCGTCCGCGCCCGGCAGGGGCTCGGCCAGTTCCGGGCTGTCGGCGATGATCGCCAGCACCTCCGGAGCCATGGCACCGTAGCGGTTGAGCAGGTGTTCGATCCGGGCCACGTGGACGCCGGTCTCCTCCGCCATCCGGTTCCGCTGGTTCCATGCGGCCTTGAAGCCGCTCGCTCCCAGCAGGGGGATGGACTCCGTGCAGCTGGGCGGGACGCGCTCGTCCATGCTGCGCGTTGCCTCGTCGACGGCATCCTTGGCCATCACCCGGTAGGTGGTCCATTTGCCGCCTGCCACCACCACGAGACCCGGCACGGGGTGGGCCACCACGTGTTCCCGGGAGAGCTTCGCGGTGGAATCGCTTTCCCCGGCCAGCAGCGGGCGCAGCCCCGCGTAGACGCCCTCGACGTCCTCGCGGGTCAGCGGGCGCTTGAGGACCTTGTTGACGTGCTCCAGCAGGTAGTCGATGTCCTTGGAGGAGGCCGCCGGGTGGGCCTTGTCGAGGTGCCAGTCGGTATCCGTGGTCCCGATGATCCAGTGCCTGCCCCAGGGGATCACGAACAGGACGGATTTCTCGGTCCGCAGGATCAGCCCTACCGTGGACTGGATCCGGTCGCGAGGCACTACCAGGTGGATGCCTTTGGAGGCCCGCACCTTGAGCTGCCCGCGGTCTGTCACCATGGCCTGCGTTTCGTCGGTCCAGACTCCGGTGGCGTTGATGACCTGCTTGGCCCGGATGTTGAAGCTGGAGCCGTCCTCGTGGTTGACCACCTTGGCGCCGACCACGCGCTCGCCTTCGCGCACGAAGTCCACCACCGACATCTGGTTGACCGCGTGGGCGCCGTAGTGCGCCGCGGTGCGCACGAGGTTGGCGACGTACTTGGCGTCGTCGACTTGCCCGTCGTAGTAGCGGATGGACCCGACGAAGGCGTCGTCCTTGAGGCTGGGGGCGGCGCGCAGGGTTCCGCGCCGGGTCAGGTGTTTGTGGAAGGGGACGCCGCGGCTGTGCCCGCCGGTGATGGACATCGCGTCGTACAGGGCGATTCCGGCGCCGACGTAGGGCCGTTCCAGGAACGGCTTGTGGAGCGGGTACAGGAACGGGACCGGCCGGGCCAGGTGCGGTGCCAGCACGGAGAGAATGAGGCCGCGTTCGTGCAGTGCCTCCTTGACCAGGCCGAAGTCGAGCATTTCGAGGTACCGGAGGCCACCATGGATAAGCTTCGAGGAACGCGACGACGTCCCCGCGGCCCAGTCATTCGCCTCTACGATGCCTACGGTGAGCCCGCGGGTGACGGCGTCGAGGGCGGCGCCGGCGCCCACGATGCCTCCGCCCACGATCAGGATGTCGAGCTCTTTGCCGGGGGCGGTGCTGCCCCTGAGCACAGTGATTGAAGCCTCGCGTTCCGCAGGCCCAAGGGCACCTCCGGCCACGGCAGAACCGCCGGCAAAACTGTTCATGTCACGCCTCCATCCGGGTCAAACCTCGTAGGGCACCAGACTACGTCCAAGTTTCCCGGATGGGCAGGGCCAAACAAAGGCCGGTGTGGCGTTCAGTTTCCGGCGTACGGCGAGACGACGACGTCGACGCGCTGGAATTCCTTCAGGTCCGAGTAGCCGGTGGTCGCCATGGAACGGCGCAGCGCCCCGATGAGGTTGGAGGTGCCGTTGGTGTGGTGGCCCGGCCCAAACAGGACCTCTTCGAGCGGCCCCACTGTCCCGACGTTGACCCTGTCGCCGCGGGGCAGTTCGACGTGGTGGGCTTCCTGGCCCCAGTGCCAGCCCTTGCCGGGGGCTTCGTCGGTGCGGGCCAAGGCGCTGCCCAGCATCACGGCGTCGGCGCCCATGGCGATGGCCTTGACGATGTCACCGGAGGATCCCATGCCGCCGTCGGCGATCACATGGACGTAGCGTCCGCCGGACTCGTCCATGTAATCGCGGCGGGCGGCCGCGACATCGGAGATGGCCGAGGCCATCGGCGAGTGGATGCCCAGGGCGCGGCGGGTGGTGGTGGTGGCTCCGCCGCCGAAGCCGACCAGCACGCCGGCGGCACCGGTGCGCATCAGGTGCAGGGCCGGGGTGTAGCCGGCCGCCCCGCCGACGATTACGGGGACGTCGAGCTCGTAGATGAACTGCTTGAGGTTCAGCGGCTCGTGGTCCTTGGAGACGTGCTCTGCCGAGACGGTGGTTCCGCGGATGACGAAGATGTCGACGCCGGCGGCCACCACGGTCTTATAGTGCTCCTGCGTCCGCTGCGGGGTCAGGGAGCCGGCCACCGTAACACCGGCGGCGCGGATCTCGGCGAGGCGCGAGGTGATCAGCTCGGGCTGGATCGGCGCCTGGTAGAGCTCCTGCATGCGCCGGGTGACGGCGGGACTGTTGGTCTCGTCCGCGAGGCCCCCGATCTCGTCCAGCACGGACTGCGGGTTCTCGTACCTGGTCCACAGGCCTTCGAGGTCGAGCACGCCGAGTCCGCCGAGGCGGCCCAGGGCGATGACGGTTTCCGGCGACATGGCCGAATCCATCGGCGCCGCGATGACCGGCATGTCGAACTTGTAGGCATCGATCTGCCAGGAGACGGAGACGTCCTTGGGGTCACGTGTGCGCCGGTTGGGGACGATCGCAATGTCATCCAGGGAGTAGGCACGACGCCCACGCTTGCCTCGGCCAATCTCAATCTCGTAAGTCACTGCTCTAGGTTATCCCAGCCGACGCGGGGCGCCGCTTCGGCGTACTGTGTCCGTCATGCTTTGGCACCACGGGCAGCGGTGGATTTTCGACGGGCACATTGCCGGGATCGGCACGGGCTCGGGCCTGCGCGCGGTGGTGGGGCTGTGGGCGCAGTCCCCGTTCGCCGCCGTCCGGCCCGCCGTCGGCTTCGGTTTCAGCAGTGTCCCGCCGCGACCCAGCCTGGCCCGCGTGCGGACCACCATCGAAGGCCCTCCCCTCACTCGCCGCTGACGTTCTCGGTATCCGGGACGGTCAGCTGGGATTCGAACATCCGGAAGTAGCGGCCGCGGAGCGCCACGAGTTCCTTGTGGGTGCCCTGTTCGACGATGCTGCCGTCCTCGAGCATGTAGACCACGTCAGCCTTCTCGATCGTGGCGAGGCGGTGGCTGATGGCGATGATGGTACTGGCGCGGTCAGCGAAGAGCCTCGTGAAGATCCGGTGCTCGGCCAGCGCGTCGATGGCCGACGTCGGCTCGTCCATCACCATGAACGAGGCGTTGCGGTAGAAGTTCCGCGCCATCGCCAGGCGCTGCCACTGCCCGCCGGAAAGGCCGGAACCCTTCCGACCGCGCGGGTCCTCCATCCAGTTGCTGACATGGTTGTCCAGGCCGTTGGGCAGTTTGTTGATGAACTCGAGGGCTTCGGCATCCGCGGCGGAGCGACGGACCCGACCGTCATCGCGGGGCGAATCGACGTCGCCGAAGAAGATGTTTTCCGCCGCGGTGGCGAATTCGTATTTGAGGAACTCCTGGCTGAGCACCGCCAGGTGCCGGTGCCAGGACGTGACGTCGACGGCGGCGAGGTCCACGCCGTCGAGCATCACCTGCCCGGAATCGGGACGGTACAACCCGGCCAGGATGCGGATCAGGGTGGACTTGCCGGCGCCGTTCTCCCCCACGATCGCGATGTGCTGGCCCTGCCTGATGGTCAGCGAAATGCCGCGGATCACTTCCAGTTCGCTGCCGGTGTAGGTGAAGCGGATGTCCCGCAGGTCCACCGTTTTCGGCGCCTGCAGCAGGGGCGGGGCTTGGCCGGACTGCACCGGCAGCGCCATGAAGAGCTCGTAGTCCTTGAGGTTCGCCAGGTCCTCGTCGATCGAGCTGAGCGAGGAGACGAGGTTGTTGGCGGTGGACAGGGCGCGGCTGACAATCTGCTGGACATAGAGGAACTGCCCCACCGGCTGGGCGCGGGCGATGATCTGGCCCACCACCCAGATCAGGGAGACGACCTCGGCGCCGTACTGCAGGGCATCGGCCGCGAGCTGTTTGGGAATGTAGCGTTTCTGGAAGTCCAGCCGGCGCTTTTCGTCGGCGTCCCGCAGCCGGGAGCGCAGCCCCATGAGGTAGCCGACGATCCCGTAGAGCCGCATCTCGGCGATGTGCTGCGGGCGCAGGAGGTTGGTTTCAATCATCCTGCGCTGCCTGCGGGAATCGACCTGGGTGTTCCAGTGCGCGATCTGCTCGCGGGAGAGCTTGAACTGCAGGTAGACGCTGGGGACGATCGCGATCAGGACGATCACGGCGATCCACCAGCTGACCAGCAACAGCGCGCCGATGGCCAGGAGCACGGAGACGAGCTGGGTGAAGATGGCGGCGATCCGGTCCAGGACGCGGGCATAGGAATCGGAGAAGCGCTTGGCGCGGTCGTACAGGTCCACAGTCTCTTTGTCGTCGTAGCGCCAGAAGTCCAGGGTCAGGAAGCGCTCGTACATGAGATCCCCGACTATCGCGCCGACCCGGAAGCTCATGAGCTGTTGGATGTAGCGGTCCACGCTGCTGAACGATCCCCAGAAGAGCCCGAGTGCCGCGGTGATGATGACGTAGACGACGGCCTGGCCGCCGGCGTCGGCGTCGCCCGCGTAGGCGGCGGCCAGCGCCGTGGTGGTCAGGGCCGCAAAGTACGTCGTGACCAGCGGCAGGAGCGCCGAGATCAGCGAGCCGAGGACCTTCATGACGACGGCGGCGGGCGAGGCCCGGAAGCTGACCCGCAGCACCTGCGCCACGGCGCGGGCGTAGGGCTTGAGCGCGAGCTTGCGTTTGGGCGCACGTGCCGGCAGGAGTTCGGACATGCCTCCAGCCTAGTTCCGTGGCCCGGAGCCGGCGTGAGCGGCACCGCCGCTGGAAACGGGCCGCCGTAAGCCGCCCTAAGAAGGGTGAGCCTGCCCCTTAAGCGGGTGAGCCCGCCGAAACTGTGGTTTCGGCGGGCTCACCCGTTCTGGCGAAGGGTCTTAGCGCGACCCGTAGTTCGGGGCTTCGACCGTCATCTGGATGTCGTGCGGGTGCGATTCCTTGAGCCCGGCCGGGGTGATGCGGACGAACTTGCCGCGCGCCTTCAGCTCGGCCACGGTCGGTGCGCCCGTGTAGAACATGGTCTGGCGGAGGCCGCCGACCAGCTGGTACGCCACCGACGACAACGGACCGCGGTACGCGACCCGGCCCTCGATGCCTTCCGGGATGAGCTTGTCGTCGCCGGAGACGTCCGCCTGGAAATAGCGGTCCTTGGAGTAAGAGGTGTTCTTCCCGCGGGTCTGCATGGCCCCAAGGGAGCCCATGCCGCGGTAGCTCTTGAACTGCTTACCGTTGACGAAAATCAGGTCACCCGGGGATTCGTCGCAACCGGCCAGCAGGGAGCCGAGCATCACGGTGTCGGCGCCGGCGACGAGCGCCTTGCCGATGTCACCGGAGTACTGCAGGCCGCCGTCGGCGATCAGCGGGACGCCGGCCGGGATGGCAGCCTTCGCCGACTCGTAGATGGCCGTGATCTGCGGGACGCCCACACCGGCCACCACGCGGGTGGTGCAGATGGACCCGGGACCGACGCCGACCTTGATGCCGTCGGCACCGGCGTCGATCAGTGCCTGGGCACCTTCGCGGGTGGCTGCCTGGCCGCCGATGATGTCCACGTGCGCCGCAACGGGATCGGACTTGAGCCGGCGGATCATCTCCAGCACACCCTGGGAGTGGCCGTTAGCGGTGTCCACGAAGAGGGCATCCACGCCGGCGTCCACGAGTGTCATGGCGCGTTCCCAGCCGTCGCCGAAGAAGCCGATCGCCGCGCCGACGCGCAGGCGGCCTTCGTCGTCCTTGGTGGCGAGCGGGTACTGCTCGGCCTTGGTGAAGTCCTTGGTGGTGATCAGGCCCTTGAGCCGGCCCTGCTCGTCAACGAGCGGCAGCTTCTCGATCTTGTTCGTGGCCAGCTTGTGCGAGGCTTCCTCGCGGCTGATGCCGACGTGCCCGGTGACGAGCGGCATCTTGGTCATGACGTCGCTGACCAGCCGCAGCGGGAAGTCGGATTCGGGCACGAAGCGCGTGTCGCGGTTCGTGACGATGCCCAGCAGCCTGTTGCCCTCGTCCACCACCGGGAGACCGGAGACGCGGTAGCGTGCACAGATGTCGTCCAGCTCGGCCAGCGTGGCCTCGGGGCCGATGGTCAGGGGGTTGGTGATCATGCCGGATTCGCTGCGCTTGACCCGGTCCACCTGGTCGGCCTGGTCAGCGATGGAAAGGTTGCGGTGGACGACGCCGAGGCCGCCCTGGCGCGCCATGGCGATGGCCATGCGGGACTCCGTGACGGTGTCCATCGCGGCGGAGAGCAGCGGGGTCTGGACCGTGATGCGCTTGGAGATCCGGGAGGACGTGTCCGCTTCCGAGGGGATCACGTCGGTGTGGCCGGGCAGGAGCAGGACGTCGTCGTACGTCAGGCCGATGAAGCCGAAGGGATTGTGTTCGGGCTGGGTCATGAGTGCGCCTCTTACCTTGGGTTACGGGGTTCACGGGTAGGGGTTGCAACAGATGACCAGCCCGTCATTACGGGTCTGGTCTGTGCAGAAGGTTGTGCAGCAGGTTGTGCAGAAGTCCTGAATAAATAGTAGAACCTTGGCGGCGATAGCCATATTCCGGGGCAGTAATGTGCGGCTCAATGTGAGCCGTCCCATGCCCGCACGTCTCCCCGACCGCCCAAACCGGCCCTGCGGCCGCCCCAGCCGGGATCGGCCGCACCCGCCGGGGAAGGCCGGTCTATTTCCAGCCGGTGGCGGCGAGCAGCCGCTTTTCGAACATGGGGATCATGGTCTGGACGTAGGTCTTGGTCAGATGGTTGTCGTCCTTGTAGACGTACACGTTGCCCACCACAGCGGGGCAGGTTCCGTTGGCGCAGATGAAATCGCTCATGTCCATCAGGTGCAGCCCGGGCACCCGGCCGCGGTACGCGTCGAGCGGTGAGGACCCTGCGAGCGATTCCTGCTCCGGCACGTTGCATTCCGCCGCGTCCTCGCCGTTCTTCTGGACGCACTCGGGCATGTTGATGTTAAAGCGGGGGTTGTCGCGGATGCCCACCACGTCCATGCCGGCGTCGGTGAAGGGTTTGATGCCCTCCAGGTACTGGGGCACTTCGGTCTCGAACGGTGCTTCCTTGTGGGTCAGGGACGCAACCGTGAAAACGGCGTCGGGGTGGTGGTCCAGGACGTACTGCGCGCTGGCCCTGTTGAAGGCGTTGCAGTCCGCGTCCCGCTCCGGGGATTCCCCGCCGAAGCGGCAGTTGCCCTTTAGGAGGGTGACCACTTCCCAGCCGTGGCTCTTCGCGATGGGGCCCAGCGCCGCCATGTACTGCTGGGCATGCGAGTCACCGAGCACCACGATCCGCTTGGTGACCTTCTCCGGCCTGTTGTTCTGCAGGCAGCCCTGCAGCAAGGGGTCACTGGGGACGTTTCCGTCCGTGCACAGCCCGTCAATGTCGGCCCACTCGTTCTTCATCGCTGCCGGTGCGGGGATGATTCTCGCCTCCGGCGTGGGTTTGCCGGCGTTTTCCGGTGCCAGGGCGGCCGCGCCGGGGGTCAGCTCCTTGGGCTGGGATGCCGCCTCGGCCTCGTCGGCGACGAGCTGGCTCTGCCAGACGGCCACGGGACCGGCCAGCAGCGCACCACAGGCGGCAATCACGACGGCGGTACGCCAGGCGCGGCGCTTGGGCCAGTGCCATTCGCGCAGCGGCTTCTCGACGAAGCGGGTGGTGAGCACGGCCAGAACGACGGACCCGGCAACGATGCACAGCCCCTGAAACAGGTTCGGCGCCGTGATGCCCGCCCCGGCGAGGGCCAGGACCAGCAGCGGCCAGTGCCAGAGGTAGAGCGCGTAGGAGTTGTCTCCCAGCGCCACCAGGGGTTTCCAGGTCAGGAAGCGGTCGACGCCGAAGCGGCTGCCGCTTTGACCGGCGGTGATGATCGCGGCGGCGGCGAGCGTGGGCCACAGCGCGATGAATCCGGGGAAGGAACGGTCCACGGTCAGCAGCAGCCCGCAGGAGAGCATGGCCAYCAGGCCGGCCCAGCCCAGTACGATCCGCAGGATCTTGCCCGGCTTGACGTACGGCAGGGCGAGGGCCAGGAGCGAGCCGAGGGCGAACTCCCAGAGCCGGGCGCCGGTATCGAAGTACGCGTGGGCCTGGTTCGTTGCGGTCTGTTGAATCGAGTACGCGAGAGACACGGCGAAGATGGCGCCGAAGGCCGCTGCCAGCAGGGGCCGGTAGCGCAGCAGCACGTGGTCCTGTCCGTTCCGGCGGCTGTACACGCGCCGGAGCAGGCGGGAAAGAAGTGCCGTGCCGGCAAAGACGAGAGGCCAGAGCACGAACACCTGGCCCTGGATCGAGAGTGACCAGAAGTGCTGGAGCGGGCTCGCGCCCGAATGGTCCTGGGCGTAGTAGTCCACGGCGCTGTCCGCCAGAAGCCAGTTCTGCCGGTACAACAGGGAGGCCCAGGCCTGCTCAAGGACCTCGGGCCAGCGGCTTTGCGGCAGGATGGCCCAGGTGCCGGCGAGGACGCCGAGAATCACGACGACGACGGCGGGCAGCAGGCGCTTGAGCAGATGCATCCAGTGGCTCAGCAGCCGGAGTGGCGCGCCGCTTTCGACCTTCCGCGTGAAGCTGAGCGTCATCAGGAATGCCGAAATCAGAAGGAAGATGTCTACGCCGCCGGAGACCCGCCCCAGCCACACATGGTAGGTGACCACCATGAGGACCGCGAGGGCGCGAAGGCCCTGGACTTCGGGGCGGTAGCTTGCTTTTCGGCTCGACGGAGAACCTGCGTCTGCCCTTGGCGGGGTGACGATGGTTCGCTCGCTCGACACAAATATCCCTTCCGGCCAGTTTCCAAAACATCAATGTTACCGAAACGTAATTTTCTTGGCCAATCGCCGGCGCCCGCGGGAAGCCCTCCCGCGGCCCTGGCG
>NZ_JBFTZV010000027.1:0-53418 GCF_056406615.1 Arthrobacter sp. P1_B3
GCCATGCTCGACGCCACTGGTGGGATGTCCAAAGACCCTGAAGAACGGCAGAAGCAGCTGGAGAAGGTGCGAACGCCCTATGAGCTGACCGGGATTCCGTCTGGCATCAGTTCGATCAGCGGGGCGGGAGCACGGGCATTCATGATGTGGATCTTCGTCGATCGCCTTGCGGAAGCGATGGGAGACGCGACGACAGAGTTCACCGGCAGCCTCCCTCCCGCTCGGGTTGATCCGATCAAGGTCACGGGCAGCGCAACCAGCCCTTCCGCGCGACGCACCACTGGATTCGAGATCAGCACGCCCGCCGGCGCGAAGATCGCCAGCCCGCCCACCACGGCGCGCCACGGCTCCGAGACCAGCTCCGGCCGCTTCACCGATGTCGCCAAGAACCCCACCCAGGGCCCAGGAGCCAACCAGAAGGACCTGGTCCGGCTGATCGGGCCCGAAGCGGGAAAACTGAAGAACCCCGATGCGGCTTTGGTGGGCATTCGCGCAGTCACGGCCGACGAGGGTTGGACATACCTCGTCGACGTCTGGGAGGACGAGTCGACGGCGCGCGCTCACGGTCGATCGGAACCCGAGATCGTCGCCCGCGAGCAGCGAACTATATCACCCGAGGTCGCGCGATACCTGCTCGCGCAACGTCAACTCAACGCGCTGCAGGGCGCGAGCACAGTCCCACGGCTCCCCACCGGTTCGGGAGCGCAGTCCGGTGCAGCAGTCGGAGAGGCCGCAGTCCGAACCCAAGGCCTGGTCGCGGCCACGGCGGTGAACGCCGCGACGGCGAAGGGGGAGCCGGCTGTGGTCTCCCCCGAGGTCAAGAAGGCCGCCGACCATCTCGCCACTGCGAAGCGGGCTGCTCAACCGCAGCCCGGCGATCTGGTGCGGGAACTCACCGACTATCTCGACGAGTTCCTCCGGGCCAAGTCCGATACGGCGTTCCGGGTGGCGGCCGTCCTGGTGATCGCCCAGGCTGAACACGGGATCAAGCGGACGCTCGACGAGGGCACATCTGCCGGGCACTTCTTCGAGGTCTCGGCCTACGCCACCGGCATCACCTTCGGAACCGCGATCCTGGACAACCTCGGGCCGCTGGGCAAGGTCGTCAATGCGGGAATCAGCGGGTATCTCCAGTCGAACAACTGCTCTCCGCTGGCGGCAGTCGTCGGCCTCGCGATGTGGATGCACCAAGTCGCCAAGGTGACGGACTTCCGGCACGCGCGCGCCTACGCGTTCGCCTCACAGGCGGCCGTCGCCGACCTGCTCAGCCTGATGGACGAGGTCGTGAGCCGCGCCGCGACAAAGACGGCGCACGCGGCGATCACCCGCATCACGCAGGGTCCCGCCGCATCCCCTCGAAGTCTCGTCGCCGCCATGGGCGAGGTCGCGCGCACCAAGGGCGCGAAGGAGCCCATGCTTGCCGAGATCAACGCGCAGCTGACCGAGCTCGGACGGGCGGGCAAGCACAACACACCCGAGTACCGGCTGCTCGAAGCCATGCAGGTCGAGGTGACCCAGACGACATCACCCCGGGCAGAGATCGAGACGGCGCGGGACAGCGTCATCCAGCCATCCAAGGCCGTCGATCTGACGACGGGACCCCTGGCGTCGTTCCGGTTGCGCACCGATGCCGAGATAGCCCCGCTTCGAGACGCCGTGCCCGCCGACCTGCGGGCTCGGGTCCGGGTCGTGCAGGACCCGCTGCTGTCGGGAAACACCGTCCATTCGGTCCCGCTCGCCAACGAAGTGCAGATCCGCGTCGGGCCGGATGCAACGCGGGCGGAGGTCGAGCAGCATCTGGGCACCGCCCGCGATCAGGCCCGCTTCACGGGAACGCTCGGCAAGGTCCGGGCCACGCTGGAAGGCTACACGGACCTGCTGGCGGGACGTCGGGCACGGGGCACCCGGGGTCGAGAGGCTGAGCAGGAGATCGCGAAGCTCGCCCTCATCGCCGAGGATCTCAAGGCGCGACGCGACTGGATCGAGGGCAGGGCAAGTCAGGTCGACCGACCGCTCTCGGCCGCGGAACGGGCGGAGGCGGATGCCCAGCTGCGGTCCATCGAGTCGCAGATCGAACTCCATTCCCGTGACCTCGGATCTCTGCAGGCGGGCCGAGGGTTCGTCGCGGCCGTCGACTCCCGCGCCACGGTCCGAGATGCACTGCTGCGTCGGGGGGCAGATCCGGCCGAAGCCCGCGACTTCGTCAGGGATCTCGACAAGCTGGGCCAACTGGACAGCTTCGCCCAACTGGTCAGCGTCGGCACCTACCAACGGCTGCGCAACGGCGGTGTCACAGACGACGCCATCGTCGCGACTCTGCAGAAGCCACACGGCTACCGGGATCTCGTGCGGGCGGATCTCTCACCCGAGGCGGCGGGGTCGAGGGTCACGCTCGGCGCCGCTGCCGCACGTGCGCTTGCCGACGAGCGCAGCGGACGTGCCCGGATGATGGCAGCCCAGACGCCCGTCGATCGACACCGCGCCGAGTGGGGCATCACCAATGCCGACGAGTTCTCCGGCGCCGAGCTCAAAGCCCAGACCGGGCTGAGCGTCGGAGAGGTCATGAAGCTCTCACGCACGGCCGAGCCGACCTCGGAGCCGCGGATCCTGTGGCGCTGGAAACGGTACGTTGATCGCATGGGACCGCGGACAAGCGACCAGTTCGCAAAGTGGGCGGAGGCGGGCTTCCGAGCCAACGTCAACAGGGACGCGTCGTCGCCCTTCGAGCGCACGGCGATCGAGCAGACCGGAGGCTTCCTCAACAACGAAGCTCTCGGAGTCGGCGGACAGAAGTCGTACACTTACGGAGAGTGGGTGGACAAGCAGGGCAAGGTCATCCGCACAGGAATAACCGGCGGTCGGCGGCCGAGCAATGCCGCGGACTTCACAGAGATCACGACCCGCCCCGACGGCGTGCGGCCACGTCCTGACGGCGGGTTCGACGTCATCGAGCACAAGCATATGACCAGCCCCGAGGGCGACGTCCTTCACGACAGCCTCCAGCTTCGCGCCCAGCGTGAGATGGTACAACGGGAAGGCAAGGGGCGGCACGAGCTCATCCTCTCCAGCGACCGACCACTCGGGGCGGATGGCCTGCCCCAGGTCCGGCCGAGCAAGACGGTCGGCCAGGCCCCCGGGTGCGTTGTGTACTACCTCCACGACGGCGCGATCACCCACACCTACAACCCGACGACCGACACCTGGCAAGCCGGCCACAAGGCGCAGCCGTGAGACCCAGACGCTGGGCCCTCTTGTCCATCGGTCGGGCTGCCCCGCGTGCGCAACTCCTGTCGGGTGTCCTGGGAATACTCCGGAGCGCTGGGCTGCAGCCGCAGACCCTGACGCTGCGAGAGGAGGATGGCCCGATGCCGTTCGACGAACGGGCGGCGCTGGAGTCGACCGTCCCCAGCATTCGGCTCACTGGCGCCGGTGGCGCATTCGAAGCCCGGCTCTGGCCGGGTGAGCGGACCCATGTGCGCCTCGAACTGCCTGATCTGGCAACCCTCGACGCGATCGGGGACCGCCTGGCGGTCACCCTGCTCCCCGACCTGATGTGGGCGTGGCCGATTCTCGGTTCCGGTGACGATCATCGACTCCTCGACCTCGCAGCGCTGTCAGGGCCGATCTTGGGTGGGGAAGAGTTCGGCGGATGGGGATGGCGCACCTGGATGTCGCATCCGCACGCCACGGAGCTGATTCCCGAGGAGGAGCCGCCCGAACCGGTGACGAGTCACGAGATCGGCGGAGGAATGGTGCGCGTGGACCTCGCGCCCCAACTGTCGGACGACGAGGCGGTGCTCCGCGGACACTCCGCGCTCACGGCAGCAAGTGCCCCTGCTGCCAGCGAGGCCGTGGTGATTACGACAGCGGCCGCGGTTCGCGCTCGAGCGATGCCCGACAGCAGGTTGGACTCTGTACAGGCGGAAGGCGTGGATCTGCGGTCCCAGGACCTCGCACGATCGAGTTGGGAGCGCGCGGTCCTGATCGATTGCGACTTCGATGACGCGATCCTCGTCGGCGCTTCATTCGACGAGTCACGCCTCGATCAGGTATCTCTGCGCCGGTGCGACCTGAGCGACGCGAGCCTCGTCGCCGCGGATCTGGTCTCGTCGTTCCTGGAGGACGCGATCCTCGATCGAGCCAATCTGCGAGGCGCTACACTGATCAACTGCGAGTTCGCGCGCGTCGCCTGCCGCGGCGGGACCTTCGAGGCTGCGCTCCTCGAGGACTGCCGGCTCACCGACGCCGACCTCACTGGCTCTTCCTTCGCGCGAGCAACCCTGCGACGATGCGATCTGCGGGGCACTGTGCTGGTCGGAGCCGACCTGAACGACACGGTCCTCGAGGACTGCCTGCTCCCCGACCAGCGGCCCTGATCCGGCACCGCACTGCCAGCCAACGGCACGAGTATCCCGGGCAACCTCAGCCGACGCCGTCACGGGGCCTTGGGGTAAGAGACCTTCACCTTCGTCAGGCCGATGACGCTGTGGTAGTTCAGCTGCTTGATCGTGTCCTCGTTGTTCCAGTCGACGTGCACGCAGCCGTGGGAGGTGAAGTCGAGCGGGCCGGCGTGCAGCGCCTCGCCCGCGTTGTAGAAAACGGCGAAGCTCATGTTGGCCGCACGGAAGCCAGTCGAGCCCTGCTTCGTGTACCGCTTGTCCGGCCCTTCACGATCGGACCACTTGAAGTCGACGCCGGGCGTGCCCGACGCGCTCCCGCTGTTGTAGCCGAACCCTTCGATGCGGTGAACCGTGAAGGAACCGGCATCCGTCTTCATGCGGCCCGATCCACCGGATATCGAGAAAGTGAATCCGGGGAGCGCCACGGGATTGGCGTGATAGCTCACCTTCGCCTGGCCCGTCGAGAAGACGTTGCCGCTGGCGTCGGACTGGGTTCCGGTGAACGTCACCTCGACGAGCTCGATCCAAGGCTTCTTCTCCTTGTCCTTCTTCGTGTCGAACGACTCTTCCACGAGCGACTTCGTGTTGCGCTCGCCGAAGGCGAATGAATCCTTGCTCCGATACCGATTGACGACCAAGCCCGCGTCAGGCTGGCGCCCGCCGGAGACCACGTGGGCCAGTTCGTGCGCAAGCAGATGGCGCCCACGGGGTGACGAAGGCTCGTATGAGCCGCCGCCGAACACGACGTGGCTGCCGAACGAGTACGCCGCCGCGTCGACGTCGCTGGCCGACCGTGCGGCGCGAGCTCCGTCGTGCACGCGGACGGAGCCCAGATCGGCGCCGAAACGAGCTTCGAGCCCCGACCGGTCTGCCGATGCCAGCGGACGCCCCGGCTCGCGCAACGCGTCGGTGACGGATTCCGGAGCGACGCCGCGCCCACGATCGGAGACGCTGGCGATCGACCGGGCCAGTTGCCCACCGCCGTCGACGTGCACCGCGGCATCCTCCGCCGCGCGCTCGGCGCTCCCGTCACTGTCGTCCAGTCGAAGAGGGCGACGAGTCTCGGATCGGGGGCGCGCCTGCGGAGCGACATGGGGCATGCACGTAGGATAGGCTCGCCCGCCCGGAGCCGCAATGCGCCGGGCTCGCTGGTGACGCCTCAGTGACTAACGAACGTTTTCGCCCGTACTTCGTCCCGCCGACGTTTCCCGCGCAACGCCCCCGTGACGCCCCATCCGCGACGATCTACCCATGGTGGACGTGGTAGATCAGTGGACGGGCACCGGCATCCGGCTTCCCTTCCTCCCCGAAGCGAGGGAGCCGAACGTGCCGAACGCGCCGAACGCACCCGACCTCACCAACCTCGCGTGGCTCGGGGGGATGGACCTCATCCGCCAGGCGGTCACTACGATCCTCGACACCGAGCCCGGCGAGCGCATCATGCTTCCCGGATTCGGGTGCGGTCTGCGTCGCTATCTCATGGCCCCCAACAACCTCACGACACGCACGGCGATGGCTTCCGACATCCGCTCGTCGCTCGAGACCTGGGAGCCGCGCATCCAGCTGACCGAAGTGGCGGTCACGGAGGGTGACAACCCCTACCTCGTGTGGGTCGACATAGCCTATGTGCGGCGGGCGGACCTGCGGCCCGACAATCTCGTCTACCCCTTCTATCTGAGGTGATCCTCCGATGGCGCTGATCGGACCGATCCTCGACAATCGCACGCAGGAGCAGCTGCGCGACGAGTTGGTGCGCCTCATCCCGGCGTACTCCACCGACTGGACGAACTACAACAAGAGCGACCCTGGGATCGTTCTGCTCGAGCTTTTCGCCCACCTGGGCGAGTCGCTGCTGTACCGCTTCAACCAGATCCCCGAGACGACGCGCATCGAGTTCCTGCGCCTRCTCGGCGTGCAGCCTCGTCCCGCGCAGGCGGCGCAGGTGCTGCTGTCTGCCACCACCGAGCAGCCGGCGGGCGAGCAGGTGCTGAAGGAGTCCGAGGCGGCGGCGGGGGCTATCTCGTTCCAGACCACCGACGAACTCTATGTGTGGCCGATCACCGCGATCGCGGCGGGCAAGACGGCGACGGATGCCGGAGCCGGCGACAGCCGCGCGGATGCGCTCAGTCGAGCGAAGATCGCAGCTGAAGATGCCGCATTCTACCGCACGGTGGTCACACCGCTCGACCCGAACCTGCCCGACGCGACGACCATCGACGTCAGCAAGCAGATCGACCGGGCGCTCTGGATCGCATTGCTGGCCCCCCCGACCATCGACCGCGCCATGTTCGCGCGGCGGACCCTGTTCCTCGGCGTCGTCTTCGACGAGCGCTTCGAGACTCCCCCCGTGCTCGAGAAGCTGACCCACGACGAGACCGACGCCCTTCGGTCGGGCGCTCTGACAGACGCCCCACCGGCGACACTCTGGGAGCTGTGGACGGGAGCCGACGCATCGCTCGTCCCCCTGCCGCTGCTCGGCGACACCACGCATGGCATGGTCACGACGGGGGTCGTCAAACTCGAGCTCCCTGCGCTTCCCCTGCTGCGCGGTCCGGGAGACGGCCTGGCTGACAACCCGCCGATCATCGACGACGACGATATCCGCGGACGGATCGTCGCCTGGCTTCGTGTGACCCGACCGGCGAGCAACGACATCGGGGACGCCATCCACCGCGTCCGCTGGGTCGGCGCGAACTGCGTCTCGGCCGAACAGTCGCGCACCCCGCCCCCGGAACTGCTCGGATCGGGCACGGGCGACGCCGACCAGCGCTTTCCGCTGAATCACTCCCCCGTGCTCCCCAAGACCGTGAAACTGCAGGTCGAGGAGCCGGACGGCTGGACCGACTGGCTCGAAGTGGAGAACTTCGCCGTCAGCACCCTCGACGACCGCCACTTCACGGTCGATCACGAGAGTGGTGCGATCGTGTTCGGCCGCGCCCGGGTGCCGCAGCTCGGCGAACGCATCCGCGTCCCGTCATACCGCTACAGCGAGGGCCAGAAGGGCAACCTGCCGCCCGGGTCGATCACCGCCTTCACGCAGCACCCCGCTGTCACCGTGAGCAACCCGTTCCCCACCGCGGGTGGTGCCGACTCGATGCCGCTGAGCGATGCTCTCGCCGCCATTCCCGGTGAAGTGCATCGTCGCGATCGGGCCGTGACCGCCGACGACTATCGCGCACTCGCACTCGAAGTCACCGATGTCGCCCGCGCCGAGGTGCTCCCCACCTTCCACCCCGACACCCCGACGATCGAGGCCGCGGGCGTCACGTCGGTGCTGATCCTCCCCGACGAAGACGTTCGCGACCCCGATGCGCCCGTGCCCGACATCGGGCTGCTGCGCCGGGTCGCGCGGTACCTCCAACCGCGGCGCCTCGTGACGGCCGAGCTATACGTGATCCCGCCGGAATATGTGCGGGTGGCGGTGTCGATCGGGGTTCAGGTGCGCACCGGCTACCAGGTCGACGCCGTGCGCCGCTGGGTCGAGAAGATCGTGCGTCAGTACCTCTCCGCTGTGCCACCGAACGGTCCGGACGGCCAAGGATGGCCCTTCGGCCGCACCGTGCGCGCTGCTGAGCTCGAGGCCGTCGCCGTCCAGGTCGAGGGGGTCGAGTATGCGGTCGGCGCCCGCCTGGCCGTCGTCACGCCCGAGACCGAGACGACTCCCCGGTATGTCGTGGAGCAGGATGTCGTGGCACTGCAGGCATGGCAGCTCCCCGCGGTCGTGGCGATCGACGTCGAGCGCGGCGACCCGCTGTTTCCCGGCACGTCGAGCGGCCCCGCGCCGACACCCAAGGTGCCCGTACCTCTCCCGCCGGAGGTGTGCTGATGTACGCCGACCGGGGGATCGCCCTGCTCGCGCATGAGGACCAGTGGGCCCGCTGTGCCCACGATCGCACCGTGCTGCTCGCCGGCGGAGGGATCGGTCTGGACTGGCAGCCCATCGCGGTGCCGTCGCCGTGGGACGACGAGTGCGGCTCCTGCACACCGTTCAAGAAGGAGAAGCCGGGCTGTGCCGCCGGTCTCGCCTACGATCGCTGGTGCCGCGCCTGGCGCACGCGGCCGCTCGACGGATCGCTCGAGGTGACCACGAGCAGCGATGCCCCGGAGGCGGACTGCCCCGGAGGGCTCCGGCATCCCACCGGCGTCGCCGTCGACGCCCTCGACCGCCTCTATGTCGCAGAATCCGCGGGCCACGCGGTAATGGTCGCCGACCTCTGGTCGGGGCGCGTGCTTCACCGGGTGCCCGTCAGCGGGCGTCCCATCGACGTCGTCTCGCCCGCCGCCGCGACGGGCCCCGAGGCGGGAATCGGCAGCGGCTCAGGTGCGGGGGCGTACGTCCTCACCCGTTCCCCGCACCGCGTTCTGCGAATCGATGGAGCCGGCGCCTGCACGCGGAACGAGAAGCTCCGACGGCCCTGCGGGCATCCGCAGCTAAGGCCGACTCGCATCGCCCTGCTCTCCGACCGCCCCGTCGTGCTGTGGTCGGGCGACGGCACCGCCGTGATCGCGGACCTTTTGGGTAAAGAACTCCTCGAAGAGCCGGGCGCAACCGACATCGAGGGCACGACCGCCGGGCGACTGGTCGTCGCACTCGGGCCGGGCGACGTCATCCGCCGCTTCTCCGAAGAAGGCGGCGCGCTCATCGAGGACGAGCCGCTCGCGGCAGAGGACTACGACGGCGGCGCTGTCACGATAGACGCGACCGGCCGTGTGGTCTACACGACTCGCGGCGGCCATCGCACGACGCAGGGCCCGAAGACGCGACACGTACGCCAGGGATCCGTCACGACGTATCGCCTCGACAGCGGCACCTATCGCACCCGCTGGGGCCGCATCTTCGTCCATGCGTGCCTGCCGACGGGCACGGGGCTGACGATCCGCGCACTCACGACCGACGAAGACGAGGTGGGCGATCCCCGTCCCCCAACACCGCCCGCGCGCGGCACGCGTGCGGTCCGCGATCCCGATCAGACGCCGCCGCTGCCACCCGCCGACGCGTTCGACGACTCCGACGTGCAGCCCGTCGTACGTCGCGGCGCCGCCGTGGCACTCGGCGCGGCCGACCCCATCGTGACCGGCCCCGAATGGACCACCTATGAGACCGGCGTAGCGGCCCCTCCCGGAAGATACCTGTGGCTTCAGCTCGAACTGACGGGCACCGAGCGCACATCGCCCCGCGTGCGGGCGCTGCGAATCGAGCACCCGGGCCACGCGCTCCTGAATGCCCTGCCGCGGATGTTCTCGAGCGTCGATGAGCAGGCCGACTTCCTGCACGGCTACCTCACCCCTGCAGAGGGCATGCTGCACGATCTCGACACGGCCGCGGCCGAACGGCGCATGCTGGTCGATCCGCGGACGACCCCCGACGAATTCCTGCCCTGGCTCGCATCGTTCGCAGGGATCGCACTCGACCTGCGGTGGCCTGAGGAGGCGCGCCGCGCTCTGCTCGCCGAGGTCTACGCGCTCTACGCGCGCCGAGGCACGCAGGCGGCGCTCGAACGGATGCTGCGCCTCTACCTCGGCAGGGACGCCCGGATCGTCGAACGGTGGCGTCTGCGCGGGCTCGGAGGCGGAATCCTCGGGTTCGAGCCGGATGGCGGCCTGGACTCGCCGACCGTCGCCGGCACGACCCGTAGCGCCGGAATGCTCGGCCACTTCACGATCGGCGGCGCTCTGCCCGGCGCCGACTCGTACGAGAAGCTCGCGCATCGCTTCACCGTGCTCATCCCCGGCTGTCTGACGGACGAGCAGCGTGAGGTGGTCGGCGACCTCGTCCGCGCTCAGAAGCCCTCGCACACGCTCGGCGACGTGTGCGAACTGGGAAGCGGGATGCCGGTGGGCAGACTCCGTCTCGGACTCACGGCGTACGTCGCACCGCCGCGGGGGCGCGCCACCGGCATTATCGGACGCGCGCGGCTCGGAGGCGGCACGGTCGTCGGCACTCCGGCGGTCGCGTCCCGCGTGGGCGAGACACGCCTTGGGGGGGTGCGAGTCGGATGAGCGATCTGCTGATCGGCCGCATGAGCGCCTCCGTCGCGGATTGGCCCGACGACGGGCAGGTGCCCGTCATGCTTCGCCATCTCGCCGAAGACCGCCTCGAAGACGCGCTGCGCGAGCACCCCCTGCCCGACGGCGAGTGGTGCGTGCGTCGCCTGGACATCGCGCTCGAACTCGATCCCGAGCGTCCGCTTAGCGCACTCGAGACACGATGGGCCGACCGGATCCTCGCGGTGCTCAGGCAGTCGCTGCGCGACGGATCCAGCGACGTCGTGCGCTACGAGCGCCCCGAGCAGGCAGTGGACGACCTTCTTAGAGGGTTGACCCTCCGCCGATACGATCGCGCATGGGCGTGGCGTCAGGTGCGCCTTCTGGAGCCCGGCGATCCCGAACCTGCCGCCGAGCCGCGCGCGGTCTTCCTCACGGCGCTCGCGAGGCTGCACCACGCCGCCGGCGCCGCTCTGACACGGCTCGTGGCCGACGTCGGCGCCGCGCCCCTGCACCGTCTGCTCGGGTCGGAGGGCTGGGCCCACGCCGGCCTGATCGTGGCTCGGGATGCCGGCATCCCTTGGGCGCCTGGCTCGACCCTCGCGAGCGTCGACGGCGACGAGCGGCAGGCAGCCGACATCGGCGACGGCCCGCGTGCATCGAGCGTCGACGGGGGCGGCCGGCGCGCAGAGGCCCTCGACTCCGTTGAACGCGGCGCCCGTCGAACAGCGCATGCGGGTCGCGAAGCCTCGGGCCCTGCCGCAGCGGAGTATGCCGCGGTGGAGCGTCTCGCGGCGGCGGTCGCGGCATCCGGAGTCCTCGCCTCGGCCCTGCTCCGCTCGGGCTTGCGCGTGGACGACGCGACGCTCGAATCGTGGGCGCTCATCGCCATCGCAGACCTCGACCCGGTTCTCCTGCGCCGGGATGACGCGACCCGGCACGCACTCGTGCGTGCCGTCGCCGCTCGGCTCGCGCCGCACGCCGACCGGCAGCCGACGCTCGGCCTCGCGACCGCGGCTGTCCCTGCGCCGCGACGCGCGTCCGCACCGAAGCATGGATCGGGCAAGGCCACGCGAGACGACATTCGAGGGGACGCCGAACCCCCGCGCGCKGATTCGTTCACGGCGTGGGGCGGTCTGCTGTTCCTCCTCAACACTGCTGCGGAGGCCCGCATCCCGACATCGATCGCCGAGCCGCCCTTCCTCGCCCGGCACACAGGATGGGCGCTGCATCACCTTGCCGTACGGCTCGCCGCGGCTGAGCCGGACGACCCGGCCCTGCTCGCCTTCTCAGGGCTCACGGCCCCTCCGTCAGCAGACGAGGACGAGCCGGAACGGCAGGCGCTCGACGCCTGCGCCACGCGTTGGACGACCGCGACCGCCGATCGGCTCCGCGCGGCGGGCACACAGGGCGACGACGCCGAACTGGTCGCCCGTGTGCTCCGGCGCGACGCGCTCGTCATCCGAGACCCCGGCTGGGTCGAGATCAGCCTGCCGGTCGCCGACGTCGATGTCGACGTGCGCCGCGCTGGCCTCGACCTCGACCCCGGGTGGGTCGCGTGGCTGGGACAGGTCGTGAGGTTCCGCTATGAGTGAGCTCGCGTTCATCGTCCCGCCGACCATCGACATCGTGAGCGCCGACCTCACGGCCCGTGCCGGTCTGCTCGCCTCCCGGGTGGCCGCCGTAATCGAACAGTACTGCACCCCCGAGTCCGGCGCTGAGCAGGCCGTGGCGTTCCTGCGCGACTGGGCGGATGCCGCCGGCTTCCCCGACCAACCCCCTGCCGGATCGCCCCTGCAGCGCCTCGTCGACGGCTACGACCTCACCGGCGACGAAGCCGACCTCGTCCTGCTCGCGGGGTTGCCCGAAGAGCACGAAGGACTCGCCTCGACCTTCCGCTCTCTGCATCCCGCCGCCGAGCCACGACCGACGGCAGGGCTCGCGGCGCTCGTGCTCGGTGGCCGTCCGGCCGAGCGCGGGCGCCTGCGCGGACTGCTGTCCTCCGGCTCGGCGGTGCGCAACGGACTCGTGTGCGCCGACGGATCGGCCCCGTTCTTCGAACGCTCGCTCGTGCTCGCTGCCGAGCTGTGGCAGGCCCTCCACGGGTGCGATGCCTGGCCGGCGGAGCTGGCGCGGGTCGCGTGCGTCGGCCCTCCCGCGGGGATGGATGCCTGGCTCGAGCTCGCCGATGTGCGCGCCGTCATCGGGGCCGTGCGAAGGTCGGCGCGCGTCCTCGTCGCGGTGCCGCACGACGACCCGCAGGTCGCCCAGGCACGGTGCGAGGCGATCGCCTCCGCGGTCGGGACGACGGTCGTCGGGGGGATGATCGCGGCCAACGACGGCCGCGGCATCCGTCTTCTGCTCGCCCACGCCGTCGCCCGCGGCGGTCTTCCGATGATCACTCTGCCCGACAGCGCCGAACGGGCGGGCGCCGTCGATCTCGGCGACTTCCCGGGCGCGGTGCTGGTCGCCACGCGTCCCGGCATCCTGCTCGCACCCCCGGGCCGTGCCGTGCTCCGCGTCGACGCCGGACCGGTGCCGCTCGCGTCCGTACGTCACGCCTGGGCGGCCGCGCTGCCCGCGCTTGGCGTCGACGCAGGCGACGTAGCCGCGCGGCATCCCCTCGATCCCGCCATCACGGCTCAGCTCGCCCTCGACTTCGCGGCCGCCGGCCACGACCCCGACTCCGGGGAGGTGTCGAAGGCGGTCCGCGGCCGGACGGGAGTGAATCTTCCTGCGGGTTCGCGCCTCGTCGTACCGGACGTCGGCTGGTCGCAGCTCGTGCTATCGTCCGATGTGCTCGACCAGCTCCATGCCGCTGTCGACCGGCTCGATCAGCAGACGACCGTGCTCGATGACTGGCGGATGCGCGAGCACTCGCAGGCGACCAGAGGCGTCCGCATGCTCTTCTCCGGCCAGCCCGGCACGGGCAAGTCGCTCGCCGCGGCGACGCTCGCGACTGCGATCGACACCGACCTCATGGTGGTCGATGTCGCGCGGCTCGTGTCGAAGTGGCTCGGCGAGACGGAGAAGAACCTCGCCGCCATCTTCGAGGCCGCCGAGCGCACGCGGGCGGTCCTCCTGCTGGACGAAGCAGACGCGCTCTTCGGCACGCGCACCGAGATCTCGGACTCGCACGATCGCTACGCCAACCTCGAGACGGCGTATCTGCTGCAACGCGTGGAGCAGTTCGACGGGCTCATCGTGCTGACGAGCAATCTGCGGCAGAACATCGATCCCGCGTTCACCCGGCGTCTCGACTTCGTCATCGACTTCCCGCTGCCCGACCTCTCGGCCCGTCTCGCCCTCTGGCGCCGGTCGCTGCCCGAGGTGCTGGGCGAGGTTCGCGGACCAGACCTTGATCTCGATGCCCTCGCTCGGATCTATCCCATCCCCGGCGGCTGGATCCGCAATGCGGCTGTCGCCGCCGCCTTCAGCGCGGCGACGAGTGGAGAGCCCATCACGCAGCGCCGCCTGATCGACGCGGTGCGCCGGGAGTATCTGAAGGCCTCGACCCCGTTCCCTGGGGAGCCACCAAGGAGACGAGATGACCAAAATCGGTGAAGTGGCCGGCACCAGTGGCGCCCGCGAAGCCTCCGACCCATCGGCGCTGCTGCCCCTGTGGCCGTGGAGCGAGCTGCGACCGGCGAGAGGGATGCTGCTCGACAGCGACGACTTCGAAGTGCTCCTGGGACACCCCCGGGCCACGCACATGCTCCACAACGCCTGGCTGCACGGCAGCGGCGTCGTGTGGGGGCTCTCCGTCGAACCACACGGCGAGTGGGACCTGGAGATCTCGCCCGGGCTCGCGATCGATGGTCACGGACGCGAGCTGCACCTCGACGCCCCGCGGTGCCTTTCGTTCCAGGACCTGCTCGACGTCGACCACGATCCCGCGTGCAAGACCTGGGAAGTCGAGCTGTGCCTCGTCCTGGGGTTCGACGCGTGCCTCGATCGTCCGGTTCCCGCGCTCGCCGACCCCTGCGACGTCACGCGCGAGAGCCAGGAGTACTCCCGCGTCGTCGAGCGCGCACGGCTGGGATTCGTGCGCGGTCACCCGCGGCGTCCCGCCTCCTACCACCGGGTGCGCGTCCTGCTCGGACTCGACCTCGTCGGCGACGATGACACTTCCGGCAAGGAGGCGCTCGCCGCACGCAACGAGGTGCTCGCGGCGCCGGCGTACGAGAGGGCCCGCGAGCTGCTGCGACGGTTCCGCTGTCTCGCCGCGCGCGATGCGGCCGATCGCGTGCCCTTCGGCGAGGCCTGCGAGTACGAGCTCTTCCCCGTCGCCGAGGGCGATGCCGGGATCGTGCTGGGCTGCCTGCACTTCACGATGCGGGACGAGTCGGGCTGCCCCGAGATCGTCGATGTCACGATCGACTACTGCTGCCGGCGCACGGTGCTGCCCACCACGGTCATCCAGGATCTCGTGTGCGCCCTGGCCCCGGGGCTCATCGGCGCCGGCGACACGGTGGTCGGGGTGGGACCGCAGGCGGTGCCGGGGAGCATCGAATGGGGGCCGCATGAAGCGGAGCTCTCCTTCCAGATGACAGCCGACGTCCTCCCCGCGACGCTGACGCGCGACACCGTGCAGGTTAGTTCGCTGTCGCCCTCGGGCTGGGTCGTCGAGGACCTCGACGGGCGGCCGCGCTACCACGCCGAATCCGGCCGCGTCATCGTCCGATTCGCCGATCGTCCCGCGAACCCGCTCATCCGGGTGCTCATGGTCGGAACCGGGCTGACTCCGGTCTACGGGGCCGACCCGGTCGTGCCGCTCGCTGGCGTCGTGGGTGATGACCCCGGCAGCACCGGCCAGGGGCGTGACGCCATCCTGACCGACGTGAATCCGCGGTACGAAGAGGCCGCGCAGCAGGAGGAGGCTGAGTCCGGTGACGAAGACGAATAGTGACTGCGGATGCCACGACTCCGGCGCGGCGGTCAAGACGGCTCTCGCGTCATCACTCTCACGCCAGACGGTCTTCGTACCGCGGGATGTCGCGGCACCGGCGAAGTCCGCCACCTCGGCCGGCTCCGCGCAGACCGGCGTGGTCGATCTCGGGGGCTTCCGTGCGCTCAACCCGCAGGACGGGCTCTTCCTGCGGGGCGAGCATCTCGCCGCGATTCAGGACTATTCGCGCGCACTCACCACCGCCGTCGCAACCGCGAGCGGCACGGGCATCGTGCACGGGCTCGAGCTCTCGCAGACCGCGAACGCACTGACGGTGTCACCGGGGCTCGCGATCAGCCCGCGCGGCAGGCTGCTCCTGCTCGCAGGTGCGGTGACGGTCCCACTCGACGACGCCCATCTGCCGGCGCTGCCGGTCGACGGGTTCTGGCGGGTGGAGCTGCTGTGGGCGTCGGACACCTCCGGGTCGGCCCCGGTGTACGGGAGTCTCTGCACGGACAACTGCGCTGACGGCGGAGCCACGATCCGGCAATGGCGCGACGAGGGTGTCGAGATCCGCTTTGCGCCCGACGCGCTGCCGGGCTTCGACGCGGTGGCCCCGGACTTGCGCGGCAACTGGCTCTCGTCCGCGTACTTCGAGCGCGAACGCGCCGGCGGTCAGCCGTGGCTCGTCCCGTCGGGCCAGGGAATCCCGGTGCCTTCCGTCGCTGCGCACGATTGGGCGGACGGGACGCCGGCATCCGACGAGCGAGGCGTACCGCTCGGGGTCGTGTACATCCCCGAACGCTCGGGCGGCGGCTACAGCCTGCAGGAGTGGACGGCAAGACGGCTCGTCGATGGGCCGGCCGCCCACGCGACCTGGCAGGGCAGACTCGCGATGCGCCCGTGGTCGATCTTCCTCGCGCAGATCCTCCAGTTCGAGGCAGAGATCCTTGGCAGCGTCGCAGGTTGGTCGCAGCCGGCGGGCGCGGTGGTCCTGGATCTCGGCGATGCTTACGAATCCCTCCGTGCGGCGCGGGAACTCTTCGAAGGCGCGCGGCGGTTCATCGACGACGTCAAGCCATCGGATCACGGCGTGCGCAACCGGGATGAGTTCAAGGGGTTCATGAACGCCTGGGAGCAGGCCTCGACCAGCCCTCTCGCCAAGAACGATCCGGTCCCCGTCTCGGAGTATCTCGGAATCGGCGAGCTTCCGCCAGCCGGCTACCTCCCGTTGAACGAGAATGCGGAAGACGTCGAACGCCGGGTCTCGGGGGTGTTCGGGAACAACGTCGAAGTGCGCGTCCGTCGTGTGCGCGCCGATCAGGTCGCCGAGGAGATCCTCGCCGCGCAGCACCGCGATCGCATCCCGCTGGGAGCGCACACACCGCGGCCCGCGCCGAAGATCGACGTCCTCCTCCCGACCGAGGAAGCGGACAAGGCGGAGCTGAACACCGCCGCGTACGGCTGGGTCGCCTTCGTCCGACGTGGCCCCGACCCGGTGGTGCCACCCGCACCGGAGGCGCCGACAGAAGACGTCGAGGTCTATGTGCAGGAAGCGGACCATCTCGAGATCGGTTCCGATCTCGACCTCGACGAGCATCAGCTGAAGGAGCTCGTCGCTCGTCTCGAAGAGGACATGGGCCCCGTGACCTTTCCGCGCGAGGCATGGGCGTACCACCGCAGCGAGGCAGGCGAAAAGACGATCGCCTTCCTAAAGAAGGAGCACGACGATCGCGGGTTCGACCCCATGGGCGTCGTCGCATTGACCAGAGGACCGGACCGCATGCTTGCTGCACTGCGCGCAGGCCTCTTCACGATCTCCCTCGACAGTGCGTACGGGCATCTGCCGATCCGCGCTTACGCCGATGCTCCTCTCGACGTGATCATCGTGCTGGTGACTCACTCGCCAGATTAATGAGGAAGCGTTGATCCCCATCGGTTCACCATCCGCGAGAGGCAGCTATGAGAGACGAGGCGATGTTCGGAGTCTGCACGCTGCGCGTCGAGGTGCAGCCGGAGCACCTGCTCATCACGATCACGACGAGCCGAGCCCTAGACACGAGCGCGCAACGCACRCACGTGTCGCGTCCGAAGGCCGTCGCATCGACGAGAGACGCCCTCGAGCTCACCGAGGACTTCCTACTCTCGTTCGGCGTCTGGCAGGAGGGCGCGAACCGCTCGCCTCGCGATGGCCGCTGAGCGCCACGGTCACCTCACACGGTGTGTAGCACGTCGCGATCCACCCCGTGGAGCGACGTGCATCCCGCGAGCCCCGGCGTGACGTCAGTTACGCCAGACGGTTGTGCAGCACATTGCGCGCACGTCGGTTTCCCCCGCGACGGCGAGGCCGTAGGAGTGCGGTCGGCCGATCGCCACCGCGGTCGCGCCGGGGGCAAGCGCGACTATTGCGTCGGCGCGGCCGTACACACCCGAGTCGAAGACGGCCGACACGCGACCCCCACCCGGCCGACGATCTCGGGCGGCACCACGAGCGTCGTCGGCACCGACGGGTCGATCTGGCCCCCGCCGCGGTTCGGGGCCCAGACGCCGTCCATGCCCCAATCGACGACGCGGGGCGTCGTCGGGTTGACGATCCCGTTGAGGTCAGCTGACCTGGACGACGATGTTGCCGGCAGCCTCTCCCTCGGCGATCGTCGCGAGCCCCGCGGCCGCCTGTTCAAGGTCGAGCACGGCGGTCACATTGACGCGGACTGTCCCGGCTGCGGCGTGACCGAGCAGGTCTGCACGGTCTCCTTGACCAGGGGGGCGAACACGCCGAACCGGTCAGGCCCTTCGCGGCGCTCGAGCACCTTTCGATCACAGGTACCCGAAGGCGTCTGCGCGCGGAAATGCGTTGAATAGTTGCAGTGCACAACGAGTCTCTGCCCAGGCATAGCAATAAAACAGACGTAAGTGTGTACAGAGTCCACACCCCTTTGGCTGGACAAAAAGAGGGCCGCAACGCTCTCCTACCTAGCTGAGATCTCGCGCCCAGAGGCCGACGACCAGAATCGCGGCGGTCATGTAGTGCCCGCTCCCCCGGCACATGAATAGGTGTAGGCCACCCCGGGCCTACCCGACGAAACCGGAAGCGAGGAACCGCATAGCCCCAGTCCAGAGCGGGCGGAGGACCCACCAGCCAGAGTCCTGAACCCGCCACCCACACACCTGAATAGGCCCCGCGGCGGCCAGGCCACAGCCCGCGACCCAACCCGTCAGACGACGCGATCGCAAGCTTTGTACACACGTCAAAACAAAATCGCCCCTGACGAGGGAATACACTGTGCCCGAGGTGGGACTCGAACCCACACACCTTTCGATACCGCATTTTGAGTGCGGCGCGTCTGCCAATTCCGCCACTCGGGCGCGGAGTACACCGGTGTAACAATCACTCAACCACAGTGCTGTGAGCAACGCGATCGCTTCCAGTGCGCGAAATTACTCTACATGCAGATAGGCTGAATTCCAGAATCGCGCCAGTGACGCCGCATCGAACCAAACCGGTCCAAGTACATCGGCGGACGAAACCTATGATGGTGTAGTTCCCGCCGTACCTTTCCAAGGAGTTCCCGTGTCAGAACAGACGGAGTCATCCCCCACTTCCCAGCCGGCTCGCCGCGTTGTTGTCGCCGAGGATGAGACTCTCATTCGCCTGGACATCATCGAGATCCTGCGCGGCGAAGGCTACGACGTCGTCGGCGAGGCGGACAACGGCGAGAAGGCCGTGCAGCTCGCCGAGGAACTCAAGCCCGACCTGGTCCTGATGGACGTCAAGATGCCCGTCATGGACGGCATCTCGGCCGCAGAGAAGATCGTCAAGGCCCGGATCGCCCCCGTGGTCCTCCTGACGGCCTTCAGCCAGAAAGAACTCGTGGAGCGCGCCCGCGACGCCGGCGCCATGGCGTACGTGGTCAAGCCGTTCACCCCGGCGGACCTCATCCCGGCTCTGGAGATCGCGCTCTCCCGCCACGAGGAAATCAAGGCCCTCGAGAGCGAGGTCACCGACCTGCAGGAGCAGTTCGCCACCCGCAAGCTCGTGGAGCGCGCCAAGAGCCTCCTGACCACCAAGATGGGCCTGACGGAGCCGGAAGCCTTCCGCTGGATCCAGAAGACCTCGATGGACCGCCGCCTCAGCATGCGCGAGGTCGCCGAAACCATCATCAACCAGGTCAACTAGCGCCGGGCTCGAAGCGACTCAGCACCAAGCAACACAGCCACAAAGCACCAAAAAGGGAGGATCCCCGCCAACCGGCGGGGATCCTCCCTTTTGCATTCAAGCTTTCAGAACTAGGCCTGGACCCGGTTCTTCTTCTTCTTTTCCGGCCACGGGCCGAGCTTGTCCTTGGCCACGGCGGCTTCGCCCTGGCCGCCGATGTCGGCGAGGTCGCCCACCTTGTGGACCTTCAGCAGGTTCGTCGAACCGGCCTTTCCGGGAGGCGAACCGGCGGCGATGACCACCAGGTCACCGTCCTCGACGACGTCCAGCTCCAGCAGGCTGCGGTCAACCTGGGCCGTCATCTCGTCGGTGTGGCCAACCATCGGGACCAGGACCGGCTGGATGCCCCACGTCAGTGCGAGCTGGTTCCAGACGTGCTCCACCGGGGTGAAAGCGAAGACCGGCTTGATGGGGCGCAGACGCGAGAGGCGGCGTGCCGAGTCACCGGACTGGGTGAAGGTACAGATGTACTTCGCTTCCAGCTGGTCGGCGATCTCGACGGCGGCGCGGGTGATGGCACCGCCGCGGGTCTTGGGCTTGGTGCCCAGCGGGGGAACGCGCTCCAGGCCGTGCTCTTCGGTGGATTCGATGATCCGGGCCATGACCTTGACCGTCTCGATCGGGTACTTGCCCACGCTGGTTTCGCCGGAGAGCATGACCGCGTCGGCTCCGTCGAGCACGGCGTTGGCGCAGTCGGAGGCCTCGGCGCGGGTCGGGCGCGGGTTCTCGATCATGGACTCCAGGACCTGGGTGGCCACGATGACAGGCTTGGCCCAGCGGCGTGCCAGTTCGATGGCGCGCTTCTGCACGATCGGCACTTCCTCGAGGGGAAGTTCCACGCCGAGGTCGCCTCGGGCCACCATGATGGCGTCGAAGGCGTCGATGATCTCGTGCAGCTGCTCGACGGCCTGCGGCTTCTCGATCTTGGCGATCACCGGCACGCGGCGGCCTTCCTCGTCCATGATCTCGTGCACGCGGACGATGTCAGAAGCATCCCGCACGAAGGACAGGGCAACCATGTCCACGCCGCGGCGCATGGCCCAGCGCAGATCGTCCTCGTCCTTTTCGCTCAGCGCCGGCACGTTGACAGCAACGCCGGGCAGGTTGATGCCCTTGTTGTTGGAGACCCAGCCGCCAACAATCACCTGGGCAACCACCTTGACGTCGTCGACGTCGATCGCGCGGAGGGCGACCTTGCCGTCGTCGATCAGCAGGGCATCGCCGGGGTTGACGTCCTCGGTGAGGCTCTTGAGCGTCGTGGAGCAGATGTCCTTGGTGCCGGGAACGTCCTCGGTGGTGATCGTGAACGTGTCACCGACCTCCAAAAGGTGCGGTCCGTCGACGAAGCGTCCCAGGCGGATCTTCGGGCCCTGCAAGTCGGCCATGATGGCCACGGCCTTGCCGAGCTGACCCGCAGCCTTACGGACGTTCTCGTAGGTGTTGTCGTGCACGGAGTAATCGCCGTGGCTCATGTTCATGCGTGCCACGTCGACGCCGGCTTCCAGCACGGCAAGCGTGTTGTCAAAGCTTGCGATTGCCGGTCCGAACGTGGCCACGATTTTAGCGCGTCTCATATACCTACCCTAGTGGTCTGTTGCATGGATGAAGTTGAAGCGAGTGTGAATCCCAGAGGGCCTGTTGGATCAGTGACCTGTTGGACTACAGAACGGCCATCGCACGGTCGGTCGGCGCCACGGGTGCCGGCAGGATGGTGCTGCCCATCAGGAACTTGTCCACCGCGGCCGCGCAGGCGCGCCCTTCGGCGATGGCCCAGACGATCAGGGACTGGCCGCGACCGGCGTCGCCGGCGACGAAGATACCCTCAGTGTTGGTCATGTAGTAGCCGTCCCGGGCCACGTTGCCGCGGCCGTCGAAGTCGGCCTGGACCTGGTCCGTGATCCCGGCAGGCTCGGGGCCGGTGAAGCCCAGGGACAGGAACACGAGGTCCGCGGGGATGATCCGCTCGGTGCCGGCCGTCGGGAGGCGTTTGCCGTCGACGAATTCCGTCTCCGCCACCTTGACGCCCGTGAGTTTGCCGTTTTCCCCCACGAACTCAACGGTGGAGGCGAGGTAAGTGCGTTCGCCGCCTTCCTCGTGCGCGCTGGCGACCTCAAACAGGGTGGGGAACGTCGGCCACGGCTGGTGGCCGGCACGCTCGACGGGCGGCTGCTTGCCGATCGCGAGGGTGGTCACGGACGCGGCCTGGTGCCGGTGCGCGGTACCGAGGCAGTCGGCTCCGGTGTCGCCGCCGCCGAGGATGACGACGTGCTTGCCCGCGGCGTTGATCTGGTTCTCCACGGTCTCCCCCGCCACCACCCGGTTGGCCGGCACAAGGTAGTCCATGGCGAAGTGGACGCCCTCGAACTCGCGGCCCGGGATCGGCAGGTCACGCGGGACGGTGGCACCAGTGGCGATCACGACGGCGTCGTACCGGCGGCGCAGCTGCTCCCAGGTCACGTCGGTGCCGACGGCCACGCCGGTGCGGAACCGGGTGCCTTCGGCCTTCATCTGCTCCAGCCGGCGGTCCACCTGCTCTTTTTCCATCTTGAAGTCGGGGATCCCGTAGCGCAGGAGTCCGCCGATCTTGTCGTCGCGCTCGTAAACGGCCACGGTGTGGCCCACCCGGGTCAGCTGCTGGGCGACGGCGAGCCCGGCGGGGCCGGAACCGACGACGGCGACCGTCTTGCCGGTCAGTCGCGCCGGCGGCAGGGGGTTGACCCAGCCGTTCTCGAAGGCCTGGTCCACGATGGATACCTCGACCTGCTTGATGGTCACCGCGGGCTGGTTGATGCCCAGCACGCAGGACGCCTCGCAGGGGGCCGGGCACAGCCGGCCCGTGAACTCGGGGAAGTTGTTGGTGGCGTGCAGCCGTTCCATCGCTTCCTCGCCCTTGTCCCGCCAGATGAGGTCGTTCCATTCCGGAATGAGGTTGCCCAGCGGGCAGCCCTGGTGGCAGAAGGGGACACCGCAGTCCATGCAGCGGCCGGCCTGGCTCTTGAGGACACCCTTTTCCTGGGCCTCGTAGACCTCTTTCCAGTCCATGATGCGGACCGGAACGGGACGGCGGGGCTGGGTTTCGCGCTGACGTACTTTCAGAAATCCGCGTGGATCAGCCACCGGTCACCTCCAGGATTCGAGACCAAACTTCTTCGCCGTCGGGGTCCAGGCCCTCTTCGATGGCGTCAAGACGGGTTTGCAGGACTGCCGCGTAGTCGCGCGGCAGCACCTTGGTTATGCGGGCTGCAGTGTCATCGAAGTTCTCGAGGAGCCGGGCCGCGTGGAGCGATTCGGTTTCCTCGACGTGCTTGACGAGCAGCCCGTGGACGATGTCGCGGTCCTCGGCGTCGAGCTCGAGCAGCTGCAGCTCGCCGGACTCGAGGGCCTGCTTGTTGACGCGTTCGGTCTGCAGGTCCAGCACATAGGCCGTGCCACCGGACATGCCGGCACCGAAGTTGCGGCCGGTGCGGCCGATGATGAGCGTCTGGCCACCGGTCATGTACTCGCAGCCGTGGTCGCCGATGCCTTCGGCCACCGCGGTGGCGCCTGAGTTGCGGACCAGGAAGCGTTCGCCCACCTGGCCACGCAGGAACATTTCACCGCTCGTGGCGCCGTAGCCGATCACGTTGCCCGCGATCACGTTCCGCTCGGCCGGGAAAACGTTGGTGCGGTCCGGCCGGACGATGATGCGGCCGCCGGACAGTCCCTTGCCGACGTAGTCGTTGGAGTCGCCGAACATGCGCAGCGTGATGCCGGCCGGCAGGAACGCCCCGAGCGACTGGCCGGCGGTGCCATTGAGCGTGATGTCAATGGTGTCCGTGGCCAGGACGTCGGTGCTGAAGGTCTTCGTGACCACGTGGCCGAGCATTGTGCCGACCGAGCGGTCCGTGTTGATGACGTTCACGGAGATCTTCACCGGCGTGCGGTCACTGAGGGCTTCGGCCGCCATGGCGATCAGGCGCTGGTCGAAGTGCTTGTCGAGTTCGTGGTTCTGGCCGGTGAGATTGCGCAGCGGCGCGTCGTCGTCGAACTCGAGGCCGTGCAGGATCGGATCCAGGTCCAGCCCTTCGGCCTTCCAGTGGTTGATCGCGTCGCGGGAGTCGAGCATCTCGGCATGGCCGATCGCCTCCTCGATGCTGCGGAAACCCAGTTCCGCGAGGATTTCGCGGACTTCCTCGGCAAGGAATTCGAAGAAGTTCACCACGAACTCGGGCTTGCCGTTGAACCTGGAGCGCAGCTCGGGGTTCTGCGTCGCGACGCCGACCGGGCAGGTGTCCAGGTGGCAGACACGCATCATGATGCAGCCGGAGACCACCAGCGGAGCGGTGGCGAAACCGAACTCCTCGCCGCCGAGCAGCGCGGCGATCACGACGTCGCGGCCGGTCTTGAGCTGGCCATCCACCTGCACCACCACACGGTCGCGCAGGCCATTGAGCATGAGCGTCTGCTGGGTCTCAGCGAGGCCGAGTTCCCACGGGACACCGGCGTGCTTGAGCGAGTTCAGCGGCGAGGCGCCGGTACCGCCGTCGTGTCCGGAAACCAGCACGACGTCGGCCTTCGCCTTGGTGACGCCGGCCGCCACGGTGCCGATCCCGACCTCGGAGACGAGCTTGACGTGCACCCGCGCCGACGGGTTGGCGCGCTTGGCGTCGTAGATCAGCTGCGCGAGGTCCTCGATCGAGTAGATGTCGTGGTGCGGGGGCGGCGAAATGAGGCCGACGCCGGGTGTGGAGTGCCGCGTGCGGGCCACCCAGGGGTAGACCTTCTGCGCCATCAGCTGGCCGCCTTCGCCGGGCTTGGCACCCTGCGCCATCTTGATCTGGATGTCGTCCGCGTTGGACAGGTACAGGCTGGTGACGCCAAAGCGGCCGGAGGCGATCTGCTTGACCGCGGAACGGCGTGCGGGATCGAGCAGGCGGTCCACGTCCTCGCCGCCTTCACCGGTGTTGGACTTGCCGCCCAGCCGGTTCATGGCGATCGCGAGGGTCTCGTGGGCTTCCTTGGAGATGGAACCGTAGCTCATGGCACCGGTGGAGAACCGCTTGACGATGCTCGAAACCGCTTCCACTTCCTCAAGCGGCACCGCGGGACGAAGACCGGCCTTGAACTTCAGCAGTCCGCGCAGGGTCATGAGGTTCTCGGACTGGTCGTCCACGCCGCGGGTGTAGGCCTTGAAGATGTCGTAGCGGCGTTCACGCGTCGCGTGCTGCAGCCGGAAGACGGTCTCCGGGTTGAACAGGTGGGGTTCGCCGTCGCGGCGCCACTGGTATTCGCCGCCGCCGAGCAGGGGCTGGTGCGGCAGTTCGATGCCGTTCTCGGGGTAGGCCATGCGGTGCCGTGCCAGGACTTCGGCAGCAATGACATCGAGGCCGACGCCGCCGAGCTGGGAATGCGTGCCGGAGAAGTACTCGTCCACCAGGTCCTGGCCGAGGCCGAGGGCTTCGAAGGTCTGGGCACCGGTGTAGGAGGCCACGGTGGAGATGCCCATCTTGGACATGATCTTCAGGACGCCCTTGCCGAGGCCCTTGATCAGGTTGTAGACGCCGTCCTGCGGGGTGACCCCCACGACGTCGCCGGAGGCGATGAGCTGTTCCACGGATTCCATGGCCAGGTACGGGTTCACGGCGGAGGCGCCGTAGCCGATGAGGACGGCGACGTGGTGCGTCTCGCGGACGTCGCCGGCCTCCACCACGAGGGCGGTCTTGGTGCGGTTGGCGCTGCGCAGCAGGTGGTGGTGAACGGCGCTGACGAGCAGCAGGGACGGGATGGGCGCCCACTGGGCGTTCGAGTCGCGGTCCGAGAGCACCACGTACTGGACGCCGCGGTTGATGGCGCCGGAGACCTGCTCGCAGATTTCGGTGAGCCGGGCGCGGAGGGCGTTCTCGCCACCTTCCGGGCGGTACAGTCCGCGGACTTTCATGGCGACCTTGCCGCCGTCGGCACTCTCGATGTTCGCGATCTTGGCGAGCTGGTCGTTGTTGATCACGGGGAACGGCAGCGAGACCTGCGGCTGGCGGACCTGCTTGGTGTCCAGCAGGTTGCCGTTCGGGCCGATCGCGCACGTCAGGGACGTGACGAGTTCTTCACGGATGGCGTCCAGCGGCGGGTTGGTGACCTGTGCGAAGGACTGCACGAAGTAGTCAAAGAGCAGCCGCGGGCGCTTGGACAGCACGGCCACCGGAGTGTCGGAGCCCATTGCGCCGAGAGGTTCTGCGCCCGTGCGGGCCATCGGGCCCAGCAGGATTTTCAGTTCCTCGGTGGTGTAGCCGAAGGTCCGCTGGCGGATGTTGACCGAGGCGGCGGTGTGCACGACGTGCTCGCGCTCGGGCAGGTGGTTGAGGTCGATCAGGTTGTCCTTGACCCATTCGGCCCAGGGGTTCGCGGCGGCGACCTCGGCCTTGACCTCGGCGTCGTCGATGATCCGGCCGGCCCCGGTGTCCACCAGGAACATCTTGCCCGGTGAGACGCGGCCCTTCTTGACCACCTTGGAGGGTTCGACGTCGATCACGCCGACCTCGGAGGCGAAGATGATGAGGCCGTCCTCGGTGATCCAGTACCGGCCCGGGCGCAGCCCGTTGCGGTCCAGCGTGGCGCCGACCAGGTTGCCGTCCGTGAAGGAGACGGCCGCCGGGCCGTCCCACGGCTCCATGAGCATCGAATGGTACTCGTAGAAGGCGCGGCGGGCCGGATCCATGGTGGCGTGGTTTTCCCACGCCTCCGGGATCATCATCATGATCGAGTGCGTGATGGGCCGGCCGGAGAGCCAGAGCAGTTCCGCCACCTCATCGAACGAAGCCGAGTCCGAGGCGCCCGGGGTGCAGATCGGGTACAGCTCTTCGGGTGAGTCCCCCAGCAGCGGGCTGGACAGTTGCGACTGCCGTGCCCGCATCCAGTTGCGGTTGCCCTTGACCGTGTTGATCTCGCCGTTGTGCGCGATGGTGCGGAACGGCTGGGCCAGGGGCCAGGACGGGAACGTGTTGGTGGAGAAGCGCGAGTGGACGATCGCGAGCTTGGTCTTGAAGCGCTTATCCGAAAGGTCCGGGTAGAACGGTTCCAGCTGCGCGGTGGTGAGCATGCCCTTGTAGACGATGGTCCGGGAGGACAGCGACGGGAAGTACACGCCGAACTTGTTCTGGGCGCGCTTGCGGATCCGCCAGGCGCGGGAATCGAGCTCGTTGCGCTCGAGGGTTTCCCCGGTGCTGGAAGCGAAGAAGGGCTGCGAGAAGTGCGGCATGCAGGCCCGGGCCATGGCCCCGACCAGGTCGGCCACGATCGGGACTTCGCGCCAGCCAAGGACGGTCAGGCCCTCGTCCGCGGCGAGGCCTTCGATGCCGGACCGGGCGGCGTCCGATTCGCGCTGCTCGGCCGGCAGAAAGGCGGTTCCCACGACGTACTGTCCGGGGGCCGGAAGTTCGAAGTCCGTGACCGCGCGGAAGAATTCGTCCGGCACCTGCATGAGGAGGCCGGCGCCGTCGCCGGTACCTTCATCGGCGCCCACGGCACCGCGGTGCTCGAGGTTGCGCAGGGCGGTCAGGGCGGCGTCGACGATGTCATAGCCAGGCTCGCCGCGGAGCGTGGCGATGATGGCCAGGCCGCAGGCGTCCTTTTCGTTCTCCGGGTTGTAGAGTCCGGCGGCTGCCGGAATCGCCGCGAACCGGCTGAAGGGTGACGCGGCAGCCGGGGTCGGGTCCGGATCGGACCAGCTGGGGCTGTGAAGAGTTTGGGTCATTGGAGACGTCCTTCCTCCTGATCGTGCGTATGGGAGGGACAACATTGGCCCCACTCGGAACGCCGGTGTGTGACGGGCGCAACAGAGTGTTTTCTAACTGGAATTGTAGGCCAGCCCGGCCTCCTGTACTAACAGTTACGCAGGTGCTGGCCCGGGCTTGCAAGGACAGCGTCTATCTGCTGTCCGCAGCAAGCCCTCTTGCCACGACGCTGTGGAGTCGGGTCTTGCGAGCGGTGGCTCCGCAACCCGAGCTGCCGGTGCTGAGCTACTTGGTGCCCTCAGCCTCCGGCGCGGTTCCAGATCCCTGGCGGCCGGATACTACTCCGGCTGCCGGAGCTCCGTTGGCGGGCGCGGTGCCGCCGGTGGAGTCCTTGTCCGCATCCTCGGATGCGCGAACTGGTCCGCTTTGATTATTCCGGAGATTAGCACGGGATTCACTATCTGAGACAGCAGAGTCCGCATGGCGGACAACTGTTGCCTCCGCGGGAACGGTGGTGCGGTCCCCCTCGGCGGCGTCATTGGCCCGGGCGTTGGCCCCGGAGACGGCGGCCGGTCCGGCAGCGCCCGCCGCGCCGGTGGTGCGGTCGGCGTCGGCCGCTTCAGTGTCCGTCTTTGACTCTGCCGACTTAGACTCCAACGGCTTGCTCTCCGCCGGTTCGCGGCCCGGGAGGAACGGGGTGTCCGGCTCGGAGGGCTTGCGCAGGCCCAGGATGATGAAGGCGAGCAGGGCTCCGGCAAAGACAATGATGCTGGTCCAGACGTTGAGCCTGGTGGTGAGCCCGAAGAGGGTGATCTGCTCGGCGTCGTCGATCCGCATGGCCTCGATCCAGACGCGGCCAAGGGTGTAGTACATGGCGTAGACGCAGAAGAGCCGGCCACGGCGGAAGTTGAATTTCCGGTCCAGGGCCAGCAGGATCAGCACGCCGGCCAGGTTCCACAACGACTCGTAGAGGAACGTCGGGTGGAAAAGCGTCTCTGCCGGCATGCCAGCCGGGAAGTTCGGGTTGTTGGGATCGATCTGCAGCCCCCACGGAAGCGTGGTGGGGCCGCCGAAGAGCTCCTGGTTGAAGTAGTTGCCCCACCGGCCAATCGCCTGGGCCAGCAATAGCCCGGGGGCCGCCGCGTCCATGAAGGCGCTCAGCTTCACCCCGGCACGCCGGCACCCGATCCAGGCGCCCACGGCACCCAGCAGGACGGCGCCCCAAATGCCCAGGCCGCCGCGCTGGATCTGCGGAATCAAGGACAGATCGCCCGTGCCATCGAATCCGGGACCAAAGTAGGCATCCGGCGAGGAGAACACGTGGTAAAGCCGTCCGCCGATGATGCCGAACGGGATGGCCCAGATGGCGATGTCCCAGACGCTGCCCTCGGGTGCGCCGCGGCGCGCCCAGCGGACGGAGGTGAGCCACAGGCCGGCAATGATGCCGGCGAGGATGCACAGGGCGTAGGCGTGGATGCGCAGGGCCCCCCACGGCAGCGGGATGTCGAATCCGGACCAGCTGGGGCTCGGAATGCTCGCGGGAATCATCGCCGCCGCGTGGAGGACTGACTGCATTGCTTACGCTTCTTCCCTGGTAAGGCCGGTGCTGAGGTCTTTCGTCAAGGACGCTACCGCATCCACGCCGCCGTCCCGGATAGCCGCGACGAGGGCGGTGCCCACAATCACGCCGTCCGCATACTCGGCGATCTCGCGGACGTGGCCTGCGTTGGAGACGCCGAGGCCCACGCAGACGCGTTCGGCGCCCGCGGCGTGCGCGGCGGCGACTACGTTCCTGGCCGCCGAGCTGACCGAGGTCCGGGCGCCGGTGACGCCCATGATGGAGACGGCGTACACGAAGCCGCGGCTCGCATCGACAGTGCGTTTCATGCGTTCCGGGGAAGACGAGGGAGCCACGAGGAACACCCGGTCCAGTCCGTACTTGTCGGAGGCGGCCATCCATTCGGCGGCCTCGTCCGGGATGAGGTCGGGGGTGATCAGCCCGGCTCCCCCGGCCTCGGCCAGGCGGCGGGAGAACTCGTCCACGCCCATCCGGACTACGGGGTTCCAGTAGGTCATGACCAGCACGGCGGCGTCGGTCTTGCTCGTGATGCCGCGGACGACGTCGAAGACCTCCCGGACGTGGAAGCCCTTCGCGAGGGCCTCAGTCGTGGCCGCCTGGATGACCTGGCCGTCCATGACCGGGTCGGAGTACGGGATGCCGATCTCGATGAGGTCGGCGCCGTTCTCGGCCAGGGCGATGCCGGCGGCGATGGTGTCTTCAACGCTCGGGTAGCCGGCCGGCAGGTAGCCGATCAGGGCCGCCCTTCCCTGGGCGCGGGCGCGGTCAATGGCCGCCGCCGACTTGCTGGCGTGCTGCGCGGCGTTCTGGTTGCCGTCCTGGCTGGTGCTCACAGCTGTTCCCCCTCTTTGGCGATTACTGCTTCAGGTGAGTCCTTGTCCAGCAGGTCGAACCATTCCGCGGCGGTGGCCACGTCCTTGTCGCCGCGGCCGGAGAGGTTCACGATCACAATCTTGTCGGCCGCGCCTGTTGCGTTGCCTGTGGCCGCGTCCGCGGCGAGCCGCTGCCCCACTTTGATGGCGCCGGCGAGGGCGTGGGCGGACTCGATGGCGGGGATGATGCCCTCGGTGCGGCACAGGAGCCGGAAGGCCTCCATGGCTTCGCTGTCCGTGATGGGCTCGTAGCTGACCCGGCCGATGTCGGCGAGGTAGGAGTGCTCGGGGCCGACCCCGGGGTAGTCCAGGCCCGCCGAGATGGAGTGCGACTCGATGGTCTGGCCGTCGTCGTCCTGCATCAGGTAGGAACGCGCGCCGTGCAGCACACCGGGTTTGCCGAGCGTAATGGTTGCCGCGTGGCGTCCGGTTTCGACGCCTTCGCCGCCGGCCTCGAAGCCGTAGATCTTGACCGACGGGTCATCGAGGAAGCCGTGGAAGATGCCGATCGCGTTGGAGCCGCCGCCGATGCAGGCACAGACGGCGTCCGGAAGCCGGCCCGTCTGATCCAGGATCTGGGCCCGGGCTTCCTCGCCGATCACTTCGTGGAAGTAGCGGACCATGGCCGGGAACGGGTGTGCGCCGGCGGCAGTGCCCAGCAGGTAATGCGTGTTGCCCACGTTCGCAACCCAGTCGCGCAGGGCCTCGTTGATGGCGTCCTTGAGCGTCTGGGATCCGTTGGTCACCGGGATGACCGTGGCGCCGAGGAGCTCCATCCGGGCCACGTTGAGGGACTGTCTGCGGCAATCCTCGGCACCCATGTAGACCACGCATTCCAGGCCCAGCAGGGCTGCCGCCGTGGCGCTGGCAACACCGTGCTGGCCGGCACCGGTTTCGGCGATGACGCGGGTCTTGCCCATCCGCTTGGCGAGCAGCGCCTGGCCCAGGACGTTGTTGATCTTGTGCGAGCCGGTGTGGTTGAGGTCTTCGCGCTTCAGGAAGATCCGAACCCCGCCGGCGTGCTCGGCGAAGCGCTTGGCCTCGGTCAGCAGGGACGGGCGGCCCGAGTAGTTCTTGTTCAGGTCGGCGATCTGGGCTGTGAACTCCGGATCGGCCTTGGCCTTCTCGAAGGTGTCCTCGAGCTCGTCCAGGGCCGCGATGAGCGACTCGGGCATCCAGCGGCCGCCGTAGTTCCCGAAGTATGGCCCCGGGGCGTGCCGCAGGGACGGTTCGCCCTGCGCGGGATGCTCCTGGGGGCGTTCGCCCTGCAGGAACGCGTCCACGGCACTTTCGTCAGAGCCGGCTGCTGGCGCATCGACCATCAGTCTCACCATCCTGTTCCACTGCTAGCTTTGCGGATCTGCAGACGAGATCCGCTCATTGTCCGGGCAAATGGCGGGCCCGGTACCGCTTACGGTCCGGACGGAGGCGCCAGGACCGGCCGGCCTCAGGCGCGGGCGGCGATTGCCGTTGCGCCGGCAGCCATGAACTCGGCGATCCGCTTGCGGGGCGTCGCGTCACTGACCAGCGCCTCGCCGACCAGGACCGCGTTGGCGCCGCGGGCCGCGTAGTGTTTGACGTCCTCAACGTTGCGCACACCGGATTCGGCGACCACGAGGGCGCCGGCGGGAATGCTGCCGGCCAGATCCGCGAAGACGGAACGGTCGACGTCGAGCGTCTTGAGGTTGCGCACGTTGACGCCGATGATCCGGGCCTCCGCGGCCACCGCACGCTCGATTTCCCCGGCGGTATGCGTCTCCACCAGCACGTTCATGCCGAGCTCGCGGCTGAGGGCCGTAAATTCGCGCAACTGGGCGTCCGAGAGCGAAGCCACGATCAGCAGGATCAGGTCGGCACCGTGGGCACGGGCCTCCCAGATCTGGTACTCGTCAACCATGAAGTCCTTGCGCAGCAGCGGAATGTCCACTGCGGCCCGTACGGCGTCGAGGTCGGCGAGGGAGCCGCCGAAGCGGCGCTCCTCGGTCAGGACGCTGATCACGGCGGCCCCGCCGTCGGCGTACTGCGCGGCGAGGGACGCGGGATCGGCGATGTCCGCCAGCCGGCCCTTGGACGGGCTGCGGCGCTTAACTTCGGCGATGACCTTGAGCTGGTCCCGGGTGCTGGAGGTGCCGCCCAGGGCGGCCCAGGCGTCACGGGCGGGCGCCGCCGCGGCGGCGCGCTCCTTCAGTTCCGCGAGCGTGACCAGACGCTGGCGCGCCTGCATATCCTCCCTGACACCGGCATTGATGTCGTCGAGAACGCTCACGCTCAGTGGCCGGAGTTCTTCAGCTTGCTGCCGCCGACGCCGTAGCCGGCCTTGCGCATGGCCCAGCCGGCGAGCAGCCCGATCACCATGATCGCCGCACCCGCGACAAAGATCGGCGTGTTGGCGATGACGAAGGCGATGGACGCAATGAGGGCGCCGACCAGCATCACGATCACGCAAGTCCACGCGGCCGGGCTGTTGCCGTGACCCGGTGCTTCGCTGTGGTCGACGTCGTCGTAGACGCCCTTCGGCGCAGCGGACGTGGATGCGGAAACAGTGGCTTTGCTCATTGAAATCTCCTCAGGATGAATACTGCTTACATTCTGCCATTTTTTGGCTGTGTGTTTTGGCCGCGTTGCTAGTCGCGTCGCTGGCCGCGCCCGCGGCATCGGCTCAGGTGGGGTCGTCGCCGCGGGACAACCGGTCCCAGCTGTCGATCTCGTCCGCGGGGGCGGCCGCGGCAGTACCACCAACTGCAGTCCCGCCGGCGGCGGGCCCGGCGGCTGCCGCGTCATATTTGGTGCGGCTCTTCCAGTAACGGCCGGCCGGCACGATCGCCAAGGCGCTGAGTCCCAACAGGGCCCCGGCGACGACGGCGAGAACGGGGAACACTGTTACGTCCACGTGCACGCTGCTGCCACTGATCCCGGTGGCGGCCGCGATTGATCCCTGCGCCGCGGACAGAGGGTCCGCCAGCACGACCGCTGCCGCGGCGACGATGCCCGCGGCCGCGAGGAGGATGATCGCCGTGATGACCCAGCGGGCCACGCGGCCAGCGATGGAGGCCGCCAGGCCGCCGGCCAGGGCAACAAGCGCCAGGGCCGTCACAGTGGTCGCGGCCTTGCTGCCCTGGACCTGCAGGCCGTCCTGGCTGGCCACGGCCGCGCCGAGCTGCGTGGGGTCAAGGTGCACGGTGAGCCAGGTCTGGGTGGTGGTCCCGAACACGGCCAGCGCCAGGGCAGCGATCACCAGGACCAGGGTGGACTTGCGGGCCCAGCCGGGAACGGCGGGCCGCGTGGTGGTCTTCACGGTGTTCTTGGCGGTGTCCTTGGCAGAGGCGTGCGGCTGCTCCATCAGTTGTCCGCCCCGGCGTCGGGCACCGTGTCGGCGGTGATGTTGTGCAGCGAAGTGGCGGTGTGCACGGCGCGGAGCGGCGCGGCGGCCTTGTTCACGGTTTCCTGGGCCTCGGTGGGGTTGACGGAATCGGCCACGATCCCGCCGCCGGCCTGGACGTAGGCGCGTCCTTCCCGGAGCAGGGCCGAGCGGATAGCGATCGCCATGTCCATGTCCCCGGCGAAGTCCAGGTAACCCACCACGCCGCCGTAGATGCCGCGCCGGTGCGGTTCAAGTTCGTCCAGGAGGCGCAGGGCCCGCGGCTTAGGGGCACCGGAGAGGGTGCCGGCCGGGAACGTGGCCTTGAGAACGTCATAGGCCTTGGCGGCCGGGGCCAGCTCGCCGACCACCGTGGACACCAGGTGCATGATGTGGCTGAAGCGTTCCACTTCCATGAATTGCGTGACGTCGACAGATCCTGCGACGCAGACCTTGGAGAGGTCGTTGCGGGACAGATCGACCAGCATCAGATGCTCGGCGCGTTCCTTCTCGTCTGCCAGCAGTTCCTCGGCCAGGGCCTTGTCCGCCTCCACCGTCTTGCCGCGCGGCCGTGAGCCGGCGATGGGGTGGGTGATGACCTCATCCCCCGTCACGGTGACCAGGGCCTCCGGCGAGGAGCCGACGATCGTGTACTCGCGGCCCGCGGCGTCCTCGAAGCTGAAGAGGTACATGTAGGGGCTGGGGTTGGTGTTCCGCAGGACCCGGTAGACGTCGAGGGGGTCGGCGCCGCACTCCATTTCGAAGCGGCGGGAGATCACCACCTGGAAGACCTCGCCGTCCACGATCGCCTCCTTGCCGCGGTCCAGGGCGGCCAGGTACTCGGATTCGTCCCAGCGTTCCTGCACGCTCGACGCGAAATCCAGGGCGGCTGTTTCGAGTACGGAGACAGGCTGCTCCACGGGACGGCTGATCTTTTCCAGCAGGGCTTTGACGCGGGCGACGGCGTCGTACCAGGCGTCGTCGACGCGTTCGGTGCTGTTGTCGAAGTTGATGGCGTTGGCGATCAGCAGGACGGTGCCGTCCATGTTGTCGTGGACCGCCATGTCCGTGACGAGGTTGAGGGCCATTTCCGGCAGCTGGAGGTCGTCCTCCGGCGGGCTGGTCAGTTTCTCCCAGTGCCGGACGGTTTCCCAGCCCAGGAATCCGACCAGGCCGGACGTGAACGGCGGGAGGCCGTCGAAGCGCTCGGTGCGCAGCGCTGCGACGGTGTCGCGGATGGCGTCCACCGGGTTGCCGTCCAGCGGCACACCGACCGGGGGCTCGCCCAGCCAGTGCGCGTTGCCGTCCTTGGTGGTCAGGGTGGCCCGGGAGCGGGAGCCGATGAAGGAATAGCGGGACCAGGCGCCGCCGACCGCCGCCGATTCCATCAGGAACGTCCCGGGCTGGCCCTGGGCGAGCTTGCGGTAGAGCCCGATCGGGGTTTCGGCGTCAGCCAGCACCTTGAGCCGGACAGGGATGACGCGGCTGTGGCCTGCGAGTTCGCGGAACTCTTCGAGGCCGGGGCTGATGATTCCAAGGTCCTGCATGGCTGTGCTTTCCGCCTGTTCTTTAGGTGGACCTGTCACAGGATCCGGTGATGGGATCCAGTGTGGGGTCCGGTTCGTGAAGCTGTGGAAGCGCCGGGGCGCTCTGCCGGTGTTCCTTTGCCTGTGGCGTTTGCCGGGGTCCTTCGCCGGGGGCGTTTAGCCTCCGTGGCCGACGACGGCGTCGAGCTCGCGCCCGTCGAAGCAGGTCCGGGTTCCGGTGTGGCAGGCCGCGCCGACCTGGTCCACCCGGACCAGCAGGGCATCGCCGTCGCAGTCCATGGCGAGCGACTTGACCCATTGCACGTGGCCGGAGGTGTCGCCCTTGCGCCAGTACTCCTGGCGGGACCGCGAAAAGAAGGTCACGCGTCCACTCGTCATGGTGCGGTGCAGCGCCTCGTCGTCCATCCAGCCCAGCATCAGTACCTCGTGGGTATCGAACTGCTGGACGATCGCGGCCACCAGGCCGGTACTGTCCCGTTTGAGGGCGTCCGCCAGTCCGGCCGGAAGGGGGCTGCCGTTGGTGGGGCTGCCATCGACGGCGCTGCCGTTGACGGGGCTGGGGGCGGGGGCGGGCTGCTCAGACATCAGATCAAGTCTAGTGCCTCCGGGCAGGCGGTCGGCCTGCGGGTCCGTCCCGCCGCTTAACACTGTGGCCCAATCAGGGCGCCCGCCGCGGTCCCCCGCCGGATGATGCCGCCAGGGACGGTTGCGGCGGCGATTCCTGTGCCCACGCACGGCCGTCTCGTGCTAGTTTCACAAGTGATGCATTTCGTCGAACCGTCCCGAGAAGTCCTGGCCGAAACCCTGCTGGCGGCCGGCCCTGATGCCGCCACGCTCTGCACAGGTTGGCTCACCCGCGATCTTGCCGCGCACCTGTACCTGCGCGAGCGCAAAATCGCCGTCGGACTGGGCCTGCTGATCAAACGCCTCTCCAAGGCGTCAGACCAGGCAACGGCCGAACTGGCGCGCACGCTGAAGACCTCAGAGGACTACGCCAAGCTGGTCAACGACTTCCGTGCCGGTCCCCCGGCCCTGTCTCCGTTGCGGATCAAGGCCCTGGACGAGAGCTCCAACCTGATCGAGTACTTCGTGCACACCGAGGACGTCCGCCGCGCTGTGGACCGCTGGGCACCGCGGGCCCTGGACCAGGCCTACTCGGACGCCCTGTGGGATGAGCTCGTCAAGCGGGCGGCCATCCTGTACCGCGGCGTGGACCTGGGCATTGTGCTGGTGAGCCCCTCCGGTCCGCGGCATGTGGCCAAACGCGCCCCCGTGTCGGTGGCCATCGTCGGCGAGCCGGGCGAGCTCCTCATGCACGCCCACGGCCGCACCCGCCACGCCCTCGTGACGTTCGAAGGCCAGCCGGACGCCGTCGCGCTCCTGCAGTCCGCCGAAGTTGGACTTTAACCCAGCGCTGCAGCCTAAGAATACAAACGAAAACGCGGGGCTGGTACCAGATACCAGCCCCGCGTTTTTTGTCCGCAGTCTCAAGTCCGGAATCAGCGGACTTCGAAGCCTGCCTCGCGGATCGCTGCCTTGACCTGCGCGATCATGTCCAGCGGGCCGAAGTGGAAGACCGAGGCCGCCAGGACGGCGTCTGCGCCTGCTGCCACGGCCGGCGGGAAGTGCTCCGGTTTGCCGGCGCCGCCGGAGGCGATGAGCGGGACCTTGACCCCGGCCCGCGCCAGGCGGATCAGTTCCAGGTCGAAGCCGTCCTTGGTGCCGTCGGCGTCGATCGAGTTCAGCAGGATTTCACCCACCCCGCGGTCGGCCGCTTCCCGCGCCCAGGCGATGGCATCGATTCCGGTCCCCTGCCGTCCGCCGTGCGTGGTGACCTCGAAGCCTGACGCCGTGGGCTGCGAGCCCGGACGGGTGCGCCTGGCGTCGAGGGAGAGCACCAGGACCTGGGAACCGAAGTGCCGGGTGATCTCGTCGATCACGTCCGGCCGGGCCACGGCCGCGGTGTTGATGGCAGCCTTATCCGCGCCGCAGCGCAGGAGTTTGTCAACCTCAGCCACGCCGCGGACGCCGCCGCCGACCGTCAGCGGGATGAAGACTTCCTCGGCGGTGCGGCGGACGACGTCGAACGTGGTCTCCCGGTTGCCGGAGGACGCGGTGACGTCAAGGAACGTCAGCTCGTCGGCGCCGCTGTTGTCGTAGCGGTGCGCCAGTTCCACCGGGTCCCCGGCGTCGCGGAGCCCCTCAAAGTTGATGCCCTTGACCACGCGGCCGGCATCGACGTCGAGACACGGGATGACGCGCACGGCAACAGTCATGACTTCTCCTGGTAATGGCTGGCGGGTAATTGCTGCAGGGATTTAGCGGTGGGACCCGGCGGGTGGGCGCCTAGATGCGGCAGGCGTGGATGCTGCTGACCAGGATGGCGCGGGCGCCGAGGTCGTAGAGCTCGTCCATGATCCGGTTGGTTTCCCGCTTGGGGACCATCGAGCGGACGGCCACCCAGTCCGAATCGCGCAGCGGCGAGACGGTGGGCGATTCCAGGCCTGGAGTGAGTCCGGCGGCCTGCTCCACGAGTTCCTTGCGGATGTCGTAGTCCATCATCACGTACTGCCGGGCCACGAGGACGCCCTGGAGCCGGCGGATCAGTACCTCGGTGGCCGGATTCTGCTCGCCCTTGCGGCCGATCAGCACCGACTCTGAATTCAGGATCGGCTCGCCGAAGATCTCCATGCCGGCGGCCTTGAGCGTGGTGCCCGTCTCGACGACGTCGGCGATCGCGTCCGCGACGCCGAGGCGGACGGAGGATTCCACGGCGCCATCAAGGCGGACCACCTTGGCGTTGATGCCGCGCTCGGCCAGGTAGCCGCGCAACAGTCCGTCGTAGCTCGTGGCCAGGCGCTTGCCCTCGAGCTGGGCGACCTCGGTGAAGTCGCCTATCGGGCCGGCGAAGCGGAAGGTGGAAGCGGCGAAGCCCAGCGGCAGCAGCTCCTCAGCCTCGACCTCTGCGTCGAGCAGCAGGTCGCGGCCGGTGATGCCGACGTCGAGCGTTCCCTGGCCCACATACACGGCAATGTCGCGCGGGCGCAGGAAGAAGAACTCAATATCGTTGTCCGGGTCCACCATGACAAGCTCGCGGGTATCGCGGCGCTGGCGGTAGCCGGCCTCGGCCAGCATCGCCGCGGCAGCTTCGGACAGGGATCCCTTGTTCGGGACGGCAACTCTAAGCATGGGAAAAGTCTCTCTTGGATTCGGAAGGATCTGTTGGGGCACATCGGCCACGCGGTGCACGGGATCCGCCAGCAAAGTCATGGCGGTTTCCGGTGCGGGCGCGGCTAAAGATGCTTGTAGACGTCTTCCAGGGTGAGTCCTTTGGCGAGCATCAGAACCTGCAGGTGGTACAGCAGCTGCGAAATTTCCTCCGCGGCGGCCTCATCGGATTCATATTCGGCAGCCATCCAAACCTCGGCTGCTTCCTCCACGACCTTCTTGCCGATGCCATGGACTCCGGAATCCAGTTCGGCGACGGTGCGGGAGCCCTCCGGGCGGACGGCTGCCTTTTCACTCAGTTCTGCGAACAGCGACTCGAAATTCTTCACGCCCCCAAGCCTACTTGCTCCCGGCGCGGGAACGCCTGCCGGGCCGTTGCATGACGGTGAGGATGTGAGGTATTGCACAGCACGTCAACCACGGCCGGCGCGGGCGGCCAGGGTGGCGCCCGCGCCGGCCGTGGCTGCAGCTTGGGGACTCAGCCGAACTGCTTGAGGGTCACTGCCGTGGCCAGGGCAGCGGTAACCGCCTCGTGCCCCTTGTCCTCGGTGGACCCCGGCAGGCCGGCCCGGTCGATCCCCTGCTGCTCGGTGTCGCACGTCAGCACGCCGAAGCCCACGGGGATGCCGGTACGGACGCTGACCTCGGTCAGGCCCAGGGTGGCCGCCTCGCAGACATATTCGAAGTGCGGCGTGCCGCCCCGGATGACGACGCCGAGCGCCACGACGGCGTCGAAGTGCGGTGCCAGCCGGGCCGCAGCGACAGGAAGCTCAAACGTGCCGGGCACGCGCAGGACCGTCGGCTCACTGATCCCGGCGTCCTTCGCGGCGCGCAGGGCGCCGTCGAGCAGTCCGTCCATGATCTGGGTGTGCCAGCTCGCAGCAACAATGGCCAGCTTGAGCCGTGAGGTTTCCTCGGGCTTGAAAGTGCTGAGATCGATCTGGGGGGCGCCGTGGCCGCTCATAGGGTATTCCTTGCTGTTGAGTCTGGTGGTTGGGCCGCCGACCGGCCGCCCTGCCGGCTGTCCTAAGCAGGACGGGCCGGACGGGCTGGCAGGTAAAGCGGGGCGAAGCGGTTGCGGGCAGCCTGCGGGGCCGCCCGGTCAGTCTTGGTCGTGTTCGAATCCGGGCAGGCCGGCGGCCGGTGCGGGTTCACCGTCCAGGACCAGGCGATGGTCCATCCGGTCCTTCTTCGTCTGCAGGTATCGGATGTTCTGCTCCCGGGAGGGAACCTCCGTGGGGACCATCTCCACTACCTTGACGCCTGCCTGGGCGAGCCGGTCCTGCTTGTCCGGGTTGTTGCTCAGGAGCCGGATCTCGTGAAGTCCCATCTCCGCGAGGATCTGGGCGGCGGCCTTGTAGCAGCGCGCGTCGACCGGCAGCCCGAGCTGCTCGTTGGCCTCGACGGTGTCAAAACCGGCCTCCTGCAGGGCGTAGGCCTTCATCTTGTTCGCCAGGCCGATTCCGCGACCCTCCTGGCCACGCAGGTAGAGCAGAGTCCCGCCGAGTTCGTTGATCAGCTCGAGGGCATAGGCCAGCTGTTCGCCGCAGTCGCAGCGGAAGGACCCGAACACATCGCCGGTAAGGCATTCCGAATGGAGGCGGACCAGCGGGGGCTGGCCATCAGCCGGGGCCATCGGTGAACTGACCGCCAAGTGCTCCGCGCCGGTGGCCAGATCGGTCCATGCCTGTGCCACGAAATCGCCAAAGGCGGTGGGCAGCTGGACGATGGGTCCTGCGCTGACCGGATGCGGCTGGCGGGCCATGGCCGTCTCTTCGCGGGTCTCCGAAGTCGTCATTATTTCTCCTCCATCAGACGGGGTCCGTTGCGTGGCTGCCGTGCTGTCCTGCTTCAAGGTACGCCACCAGATCCGCAATCGAAATCAGCGGGCAGCCATGCTCAACCGCAAAGCCGCGCAATCCGTCCAGCCGCATCATTTCTCCGTTGTCGTACACAAGCTCTGCTATCACTCCCACGGGCTCCAGGCCGGCCAGCCGGCACAGGTCCACGGCCGCCTCGGTGTGGCCGGGACGTTCCCGCACTCCCCCCTTAACGGCGCGGAGAGGAAAAACATGCCCGGGACGGGTCAAGGAATTTGGCTGGCTTTGCGGGTCGGCCAGGATCCGGGCCGTCAGGGCGCGGTCTGTGGCGGAAATTCCGGTGCTGATACCCACCGCGGCGTCGCAGGACACGGTGTAGGCGGTGCCCTTGGCATCTTCGTTGATTGCCACCATCGGCGGCAGGGCCAGCGCGTCGGCGCGCTCGGCGTCGAGCGGTACGCAGATCACTCCGGAGCTGTATCGGACTGTCCAGCCCATCAGCGCCGGGGTCGCGTGCTCGGCGGCGAAGATGATGTCGCCTTCGTTCTCGCGGTCCTCGTTGTCCACCACCAGGACCGGGCGCCCGGCTGCCATGGCGCTGATGGCGTCCTCGATCGGATCGAGGCCTACCCGGCCGGCGCCGGAAGCGGCGGCGCGGAGCGCCTCTGCCAGGCCGGCTTGGTCTTTCACGTGGTCTTTGACGCGGCTCATTTCGCGTCCCCTTCCGTGGGTGCGGATACTGCGGCGGTGCCGTCGGGCGCTCTGTGCGTTGCGGGCGACGTTCCACCGGCAAAGGACAGCAGGCGCTCGGTGTACTTCGCCAGGACGTCGACCTCAAGGTTTACATGGCCGCCGAGGGGCTTCTGGCCCAGCCCCGTCTCGGCCAAGGTGGTGGGGATCAGCCCCACTTCAAACCAGGGCGCCGGCTCGTTGGCCGGGCTGACCGTCGTGACGGTAAGGGAGACGCCGTCGACGGCGATGGACCCCTTTTCGGCGATGTACCGGGCCAGTCCGGCCGGCACAGCGAACCGGAGCCGGTCCCAGTTGCCGAGGCCTTCACGCTCCAAAAGCTGGCCGACGCCGTCGACGTGTCCCTGCACCACGTGACCGTCCAGCCGTCCCCCGGCGGGGACGCAACGTTCCAGATTGACCGGATCGCCCGCAGTGAGCTCTCCGATGGTGCTGCGGACAAGGGTCTCGCCCATGACGTCGACGCTGAAGTCCCTGCCGTCGATCTGCGTGGCGGTGAGGCAGACGCCGTTGACCGCTATGGAGCCACCCAGGGCGAGGCCGTCAGTGGTGCCGGGCGCGTGGAGCCGAACAGTGGCGCTGCTGTCCCCGTTGCGCTCAACGGACAGCACCTTCCCCTGCTCGGCGATAATTCCGGTAAACATCAATTGCCTCCTGCGGCGGTGTCCGCGCCGGTGCGGCGCGGGGTTGTATCGGATGAAGTAGGGGTGGCGGCCGGATCGGCCGGGGTAGCCGGAGTAGCCGGATCGGCCGTGGTGGCCGGGCGAAGGTGGAGCCGGAGGTCGCGGCCGAGGACCTGGACGGCTCCCCCGGATGCCGGGTCCCATTCCCACTGTTGGGCATCGGCCAGGGTGGTGATGCCGAGGCCTTCCAGGGCGGCCGTGCCGGAGCCGAGCAGTGTCGGCGCCAGGTAGACGATGAGTTCGTCGACCAGGCCGGCCGCGAGGAACGCGCTCAGTATCCGTGAGCCGCCTTCCACCATGAGGTGCCGGACGCCGTTCTCGAACAGCTGGTCCAGGGCCTCGCGCGGATCGCGGGTGGCCAGGTGCAGGACGTTGCCGTCCGCTCCGTGGATGGCGGCGTCGTCGGGAATTCCCCGGTAGCCCATGACGGCGCGCAGCGGCTGTTTGCCGTCTGCTTCGCCGTCGGAGTTCCGTGCGGTGAGCCGGGGGTTGTCGATCAGCACCGTCTGCGTGCCCACCAGGATGGCATCAATCCGTCCCCGCAGGGCGTGGTTGTCCGCGAGCGATTCCGGGCTGGAAATCCACTGGCTGGTGCCGTCGCTGGCAGCGATGCGGCTGTCGAGGGTCTGCGCGATGTGCAGCGTGACGAAGGGCCGTTTGGCGGCGACGGCATCGAACCAGCGCCGGTTCAGGTCCAGCGCGGCCTCGGCCGCCAGTCCGGAGCGGACCCGGACACCCGCGGTGCGGAGCGTCACGGCCCCGCCGGCGGCCGGATCATGGGGATCGTCGACGGCGTAGATGACGTCGGTGATGCCGGCGTCGATGATCGCCTGCGCGCAAGGGCCGGTGCGCCCGCAGTGGTTGCAGGGCTCCAGGGTGACCACGATCGCAGCGCCGCGGAGGTCCAGTCCCGCCGCCTTCGCCTGGGCGATGGCGTCGGCTTCGGCGTGGGCAGTCCCGGCTCCGCGGTGGTATCCGGTGGCGAGGACCGTTCCGTCGGGGCCAACGACGACGGCACCCACGAGCGGGTTGGCGCCCCGCGGACCCTGCGCCGCGGCGGCCAGGGCAGCCTGCATTGCAGCGTTTTCGGCAGCGCTGAACGGGGCTGCCTTGAGAGGGGCAGAATTGAGCGGGGCCGGATTGAGCGGGGCCGGATTGAGCGGGGCGGGGTTGAATCCGGCGCTCACGCCGGCGCCGCTGCGGGCACTCACTTGACCACCAGCGGGTCGGGGAAGGCGGTCTCGACAGTGACCGGCCGGTTCGCCAGCTTCGACGCACGCCACCAGACGAAGAATCCGGTGAGCGTGAAGAAGCCGTAGAAGAGGTACATGACGGCGCTGGCGTAGTAGCCCGCGCTGAACAGCAGCGGCACACCGACGATGTCCACCGCCACCCAGATGAGCCAGAACTCCGTCCAGCCGCGGGCCATGCCGTAAGTCGCCAGCAGCGAGCCCATGAACGTCCAGGCGTCTGCCCAGACCGGCGGGTAGGAGCCCAGCGAGTCGAAGAGCGGCGTCAGCGCGGCAGTCCCGGCCACGAGGCTGAGGGCCAGAATTACCCGGGTCCTGTTGCTGGCCCAGCGCGGCGCGACGGCTGCCCCGCCGCTGGCGGACTGCTTGCCCTGCTGCCAGCGGTACCAGCCGTAGAGGGCGACGCCGATGAACATGATCTGGCGTCCGGCCTGGCCCCACAGCGTGGCGGGCGTGGCGGAGCCGAAGACGTTGCCCAGGAAGACCGTCAGCAGCAGTAGGTTGCCGGCGATGCCGACCGGCCATGCCCAGACCCGGCGGCGCATGCCGCCGAAGGCGCTGGCGAGGCCAAAGATGTTGCCTAGCACTTCACGAAGAATCAGGACAGATCCGCCTACCGGGATCTGCGCTTCGAAGAGCCATCGCAAGAGGTCCATGCGTGTGTCGTTCCTTCCCTCAAGAACCGCGATGGCTCCGGGGGTATACGACAGCACAATTATGCGGCGCCTTCTGGGCGCCGCAGTAACAGCTGTACGTGCTTCTCTCATCCAGACTTTAACTGTCGGTACCGGAATTTCACCGATTCAACCGTTTGCCGGCATCCTTCCCGAGGGAAGGCGCTGGCGCGCGGGTCGCGGACTGTCACCGCCGGTTCGGACTTACACCGACCCCGGAGCACGTATGTGTGTTGTTATTCTGACACAACTGCCGGGCTGACCGGGCTATTCCCGGGATGCCGATGTTACGCCGGGCGTCATCTTCGCGCTGGGCCGGGCGGCAGCCGGGAGCCATCGCGGGGACCGCCCCGGCCCGTCGCGTCAGCGGCTTCCTGCGGCCCGGAGCCTTTCGACGGCCTGCGCCGGATCCTCCGCGCCGTAGACGGCTGACCCTGCCACAAAGACGTTCGCTCCCGCCTCGGCGGCACGCACGATCGTCTCCTCGGTGATGCCGCCGTCGACTTGCAGCGCCACTGCGACGCCGGAGCCGTCAATGGCCGCGCGGGCCCGCCGGATCTTGGGCAGCGTCAGGTCCAAAAAGGACTGCCCGCCAAATCCTGGCTCCACCGTCATGATCAACAGCAGATCCAGTTCCGGGAGCATATCCAGGTAGGGCTCCACGGCAGTCCCCGGACGCAGCGCCATGCCGGCCTTGGCGCCGCGGGCGCGCAGTTCCCGCGCGAGTTTGATCGGCGCGATCGAGGCTTCGGCGTGGAACGTCACCGAGGCCACTCCGGCGTCGGCGAAGCCCGGTGCCCAGCGGTCAGCGTCGGCGATCATCAGGTGGGCGTCCAGCGGCACCGGGCTGACGGCCTGGATGCGCTGCACCACCGGCAGCCCGATTGTCAGGTTGGGCACGAAGTGGTTGTCCATGACGTCCACGTGCACCGCATCCGCATTGCTGATACGGCGCAGTTCGGCCTCAAGATTGACGAAGTCAGCCGAAAGGATGCTCGGGTTGATGCAGCACTGGGCCATGGATTTCCTTCTCGTTCGTACTTAGCTGGTTCATATGTAGCTGGCAGTGCCCCAGTATCAGTGAAACTCAGGCCAACTTGCGAATCAGCGCCAGGAACATGGCGTCCGTCTGGTGCACGTGCGGCCAGAGCTGGGCGGTGAGCTCGTGCCCGGCCTCGAGGTGGCCGGTGAGGCTGACACTGTCCAGCGCGGCGCCGGCGTCGAGGAGCTCGAGATCCTCGCGCTTGCGCAGGACATCACTCACGACGGCGGTCGTCTCTGCCGGGTGCGGCGAACATGTCACGTAGGCCACCACGCCGCCGGGCTTGACGGCGTCGATCGCGGAGTTGAGCAGCTGGCGCTGCAGCGGGCCAAGGTCCACGAGGTCCTTGGGCGTGCGCCGCCAGCGCGACTCCGGGCGCCGGCGCAGGGCACCCAGCCCGGTGCACGGGACATCGACGAGGACACGATCGAAGGACTCGGGCTCTTCGGCGCCGATGTCGCGGCCGTCCCCGGTCCTGACCTCCCAGGCGTCCCGCGGGACCGCGGAGAGGGCCTGGCGTACGAGTTTGGCACGGTGCGGGGCGGATTCGTTGGCCAGCAGGTGGGCGCCGCGTTGCCGGGCGAGGGCAGCGAGCAGGGCGGCCTTGCCGCCGGGGCCGGCACAGAGATCCAGCCAGCGCTCCCCCGCACTCCCGCTGTCCGTCCCCGTTTCCCCGTCGGGATCCGCGCTGGTTTTTGTGCCGGGGCCTGTGCCGAGATCGACGGCGGCCATGGCGCGGGCCACGAGCTGCGAGCCGACGTCCTGGACACGGGTGCTTCCGTCCCGGACCGAGGCGAGCCGGCCGAGGTCCCCGCCGCTGGAGAGCGCGGAACCCTCAACGAGTTCACCCGGGATAGCCCCCATTTCCAAGGCCTCGTCCAAGCTGCCCACGCCCGGCAGCGCCACGAGGTTCACCACGGGCGCGGCGTTGTCGGCTTCGAGGAGCCCGTCAATCTCAGCGGCCGGGCGGCCGTGGGCCACGAGCGACTGCCGGAGCGCACGCACGATCCACTCTGGATGGGCGTAGCGGATGGACGCGATGGTGGTGGCGTCGGTCTCGGTGCTGAGCAGCAGCTCGAGCCACTCGTCAAGGGTGCGGGCGGAGACTTTGCGCAGCACCGCATTGATCAGGGCCGAGGGACCGGCGCCGATCACCGCGCGGGCCAGCCCCACAGTCTGGTCCAGGGCGGCGTGGGCGGGCACGCGCATGGCGAGCAGCTGGTGCGCGCCGATCCGCAGGGCGTCGAGGACCGCGGGATCCAGCTGGTCCAGCGGCCGGTCGACGCAGCGCGCCAGGATGGCGTCGTACGTGCCCTGGCCGCGGAGGGCGCCGTAGCTGAGCTCGGTGGCGAATCCGGCGTCGCGCTTGTCCAGCCCGTGGTGCCGGATCCGGGCAGGCAGCACCAGGTTCGCGTAAGCGTCCTCGGCCTCCACGGCGCGGAGCACCTCAAAGGCCACCAGACGGGCCGGATCGGCGCGGCGGGTCCGCTGGGATGGGGCGCTCTCGGTGAAGCCGCGCTGCGGGCCGCGGTTGCGTTCCCTGCCCTGGGCGTTGCGCCGGCTGCCGCCGCGGGCGCCCTGGCCACTGCCTCGGCTGCTGCCGCTGGTCCCGGACTCGCTCATTCGAATACCACGCTTTCAAGTGTTGCCTGCCCACGCGCCCAATCAGCGGCGGTCATCATTTTCTTGCCCGTGGGCTGGACCCGCGTCAGTTCCACCGGGTGCGAACCCGTACCTACGAGGACCCGTTTCCCGTCCATGGCCAGCTGTCCGGGCCGAAGCGCGGCGGACTCCGGGGCCGGAAGCACCGGCTCCAGCTTGATCCGCTGGCCATCCAGCATGGTCCAGGCGCCGGGCTCCGGCGTGACTCCGCGGGCCCGGCGACCGATCGCCAGTGCAGGCTGCTGCCAGTCGAGCCGGCCGTCCTCGAGGCTGAGTTTGGGTGCCAGGCTGACATCGCCCTGTTGCGGCAGCGCGACGGCCTTGCCGGCGTCGATGGCGGACAGGGTCTGGGCCAGCAGGACCGCACCGCTGTGGGAGAGCCGTTCGAGCAAGGCCCCGGCGGTGTCGCCGGCGTGCACGGTCTCGGTGAGGGTTCCGAAGACCGGACCGGTGTCCAGCCCCTCCTCCAGACGGAAGGTGACGGCGCCGGTGACGTCGTCGCCGGCGATGACGGCGCGCTGCACGGGGGCGGCGCCGCGCCAGGCCGGCAGCAGGGAGAAGTGCAGGTTCACCCAGCCGTGGCGGGGAACAGCGAGGGCCGCACGGGGAACCAGGCCGCCGTAGGCAACGATCGCCGCGACGTCCRGCGCGGCGGCGGCAATGCGGGCGGTGGCCCCGGCATCTACTTTGGTGGCGTGGATGATCTCGATGCCGAGTTCTGCGGCCCGGGCCGCCACGGGCGAGGGCGTCAGGACCCGTTTGCGTCCCAGCGGGGCGTCAGGGCGGGTGAGGACAGCGACGACGTCGAACCCGGCGTCAATCAGCGCGTCCAGGGACGGCACGGCGACGGCCGGAGTCCCTGCGAATAGGACCCTCACGGGGTGATTCCGAAGCTGGACCCGCCAAAGCTCGTCCCGACGCTCTTCGCGCGCTTGCTGGTTGTCTGCTCCGTAATTGCGTCGTAGTTGGCATTGCGGATGGCGCGCAAGGCGGCCTTGCGGTCATCGCCCTCGAGCCGGTCGGTGTAGAGGATGCCGTCCAGGTGGTCGGTCTCGTGCTGGAAGCAGCGCGCCAGCATGTCCTCGCCCTCAACGGCGACGGGGTTGCCGTGGAGGTTCACGCCGGTCACCCGGGTATGGCGATACCGGCGGACGGGGAAGCCGAGGCCCGGGATGGACAGGCAGCCCTCGACCTGGTCCGGCTGGAAGTCCTCGCTGTTTTCCAGCACGGGGTTGATGATGTGACCCTCGACGCCGCCGATCCGGTAGGTGAAGACGCGCAGGCTGACTCCAACCTGGGGTGCGGCCAGGCCGGCGCCCTCGACGTCCTCCATGGTTTCGGTCATATCGGCGACGAGCTTTGCCAGTTCAGGCCCGAATTCCGTCACGGGATCGGCAACTGTGCGCAGCACAGGATCCCCGATGATGCGGATATTCAAAATGGCCATGTGCAGTCTGTCCTCACGGTGAGCGGCTAGGGATCCAGTCCAGTTTAGTTGCAGCTGCCGGGCTCCTGCTCTGGATGCCTGTTCCGGGAGGCCGGCGCAGCGCTTCGGTCCAGGTCTGCCGATCCAGTGCTGACGGTTCAGCGATGCCGCTCCATTGCTGACGGTTCAGTGCTTCCGGCTCAGCGCTTCACGGGCGGCGCCAGCGGGAGCAGTGCTGCCCCGGCGGTCGCCGTGTCCGCTGACATCTCCCACACGCGGCGCAGCGCGCAGAATTTCCACCAATGGTGTTTCAGGACCTCCGGGTTGGCCCGCTGCGGACGGACTTCGGTCTCGCCCACCGCCACGGCCAGGAGGATGGGGGATTCACCGTGCTGCCAGGCCTCCCACTCCCCCGCTACGGGATCGACCAGGCTTTCTTCTGCCTTCATGCCGGCCACGAGCTGCATGACCACCTTGTCATCCAGCGGCTTGACGGTGCCGTCCCGGCTGGTGCCCTTGGTCTTGTAATCGATAAGACAGGTCCTGCCATTGATCCTTGCCACGAGGTCCAGCGTGCCGGCGTAGCCGACAGTCTTGTTCCACACCGTAATCTCCGGGGCGATGGGTTCAACTTCGAAGAGCTCCCACCATTCGTCGAAGCGTGCCGCGAAGGCTTCCTCACCGTTGGCGGCCAGGGCCTCCCGTGTTTCCTTCATCTGGTGCGGCCGGCCGAGTGCGCGCAGCGCAACCTGCTCGCAGTAGTTGTGGACCCGGTCGCCGCGCTTGGCGGCGTCGTCCCGGTATGACTCCGCCGCTTTGGCAGCCCGGCTGACCGCCTGGCGCAGCTTGGCGGGGCTCCCCAGGATGCCGGGGAGCTCTGGATTCTGGGCCAGGCTGTTCGCACCCATGTATCCAAACCAGCCATCCAGGCCGTGTGGCTGCTGGCCGATCACCGTGGTGATGGAAGGGACGGAGAACTGTGCCGATGTGGAGCGGGCGTACATGCGGCCATAGTCCGTGGCGTGGGCGAGGAGTGGAGCGGTCATATGAAGACTCTTTCACGGGGGTCAGACAACGGTGAAAAGCAAAATGGTCCGCCCCGCTGAGTCAGCGGAACGGACCATTTCGTTAGTGGGCGATACTGGGTTCGAACCAGTGACCTCTTCGGTGTGAACGAAGCGCGCTACCACTGCGCCAATCGCCCTAACGACATTGAATGCTAGCCCACCCGGGCGGATTTTAGAAATCGGGCCCGGGGAACCCGGCTCCGCCACTCATCCGCCACTCATGCTGCGCCTCAGCCTCCACTCATACGGGCACCGATCTCCCCCGCCGCAGTCCAGTTCAGCAGCCCAGTGCGACAGTGCAGTGCACCGGTCCCGTACTGCTTCGAGCCGCGGCATGAGTTGGACGCTAATTACAGCGCTGTAATTAGCAAAATCCCCTAGAAATCAAGGAAGTAAGGCCATCGAACGCGGTCCAATGAGCCTCGATTTGTAGATTCCCGGAACCTCCTATAGAGTTCTTACTCGTTGGAACGCGAGGAATTGCCGAATGCGGCACGGAAACGCACGCCGACAATGCGGACGTAGCTCAGCTGGTAGAGCACCACCTTGCCAAGGTGGATGTCGCGAGTTCGAATCTCGTCGTCCGCTCGCAGGACACTGTCACGGCAAAGGTTCTTCGGAATCCTGTCTACACGGTGGGTTGGCCGAGAGGCGAGGCAGCGGCCTGCAAAGCCGTATACACGGGTTCGAATCCCGTACCCACCTCGGTGAAAACCCTGGTTTCCGGTTTCGGCCGGATGCAAGGGGCGATTGGCGCAGCGGTAGCGCGCTTCCCTGACACGGAAGAGGTCACTGGTTCGATCCCAGTATCGCCCACCAAAGCAAGGCAACTTGCTTGATGCAGCACCACCGGCCCAGCCGGCATGGACTAAAATGCGGACGTAGCTCAGCTGGTAGAGCACCACCTTGCCAAGGTGGATGTCGCGAGTTCGAATCTCGTCGTCCGCTCTCTTCATTACAACTCCACTCCGGATCCTTCCGGTTGCGGGCGATTGGCGCAGCGGTAGCGCGCTTCCCTGACACGGAAGAGGTCACTGGTTCGATCCCAGTATCGCCCACCACAAGAGCAGCTCCCCCCGGAGGTGCTCTTTTTTGTGCACTGGGGGTCCTTCTACCCTGTGCACCTGGCCCTGGCATCTTTTATCCTCTGGGCGGACACCCTTGGCACCCCCGCCACCTCCCGCTAGGGTAGAAATCGCTAGGAGCGATCTGGCTCCGCGACCGAAGGGAGGTGCCCGTGGGTTTACTTGACGATCTAAAGGGCAAGGCTCAGCAAGTAATTGGTGGCAACGAAGAAGCCATCAAGGACGGCATCGAAAAGGCCGGCGACTTCGTCGACTCTAAGACCGGCGGAAAGCACGCCGACAAGATCGATGCCGTGCAGCGGGGCGCTTCCGACTTCGTGGACAAGGCGAACGACCGGCCGAGCACGGCCCCCGTCGCCGATCAGACTCCCGTAGCCGGCGAGCCCCCCGTAACCGGGGATCCCCGCCAGCCAGGCCTCTGACCCAGATACGTCAGCGAGGTGCCGGTCCCGCCGAGAGGTGGCGCCGGCACCTCCGGCATTTAAGGGCGGCTCCGGCGTTCGGCCGCACGCCGCCCAGCGGCACTTAACGAAGCAACGCAGGGTCACATCGCGCCCAGAATGGGCCGCAAGTGACCCCGCGTTGTAGGTGGAGGGGTTGGACGCTAGGACGGTTCGTGGTTTTGGCCCTCGCGGGCCAGCGCGGTGAGCCGGGAGACGGCGCGGAAATACTTTTTCATGTACCCGCCGGTCATCATTTCCTCAGTGAAGAGCTGGTCGAACGGCACACCGCTGGCAAGGATCGGCACGTCTTTGTCGTACAGCCGGTCCGCCAGCACCACAAAGCGCAGCGCGACGGCCTGCTCGGTAATCGTGTGCACGTTCTTCCAGACGACGCCTTCGATCCCTTCCAGCAGCTGGCGGTAGCGGCTCGGGTGCACGCCGGCCAGGTGGTTGATCAAAGTGCTGAACTCATCGCGGGCCACGGTCTTGCCGTCGAATTCGGCATGCATGTGGTGGGTCAGGTCATCATTGCGCAGTGGCGCGGGCGCGGCCGGCAGGCCACGGTGACGGAAGTCCTCGCCGTCGATCCTTACGACGTCGAACTGGTCAGCCAGCACCTGGATTTCGCGGGCAAAGTCGACGGCGGCGAAGCGCCCGTCGCCGAGGGAGCCCGGCAGGGTGTTCGATGTCGCGGCAAGTTTCACGCCGGCGTCGGCGAGTTCGCGCATGAGCCGGGACATGAGCACAGTGTCGCCCGGATCGTCGAGCTCAAATTCATCGATGCATACCAGCTTGTAGTGGCTCAGGGCCTCCACGGTCTTGCGGAAGGACAGCGCCCCGACGAGGTTGGTGTATTCGACGAATGTGCCGAACGCCTTAGGGCCCGGGGCGGCGTGCCACAGCGACGCCAGCAGGTGGGTCTTGCCCACACCGAATCCGCCGTCGAGGTAGATCCCGGCCCGGGACGTGTCCTTCTTGCCGAAGAGCCGCTTGAACAGGCCGTCTCCGTCACGGGCACCCACGCCCGCCGCGAAATGCTGCAGGGAATGAACCGCGTGGGCCTGGCTGGGCTGGGAGGGATCGGGCCGGTAGCTGGAAAACGACACCTCACCGAACCGCGGCGACGGATAGAACCCGTTGAGGAGTTCGTCCACGGAAACTGCCGGCGTACGGGCGGCGAGCTGTTCGATCTGTACCAAGGTGGTCCGTTCTGCTGGTCTCTTGTCCCCAGCAAGAATACCGGCAAAGCATGCCCGGCCCGCGTGCGCGGGTGCGGATCCGCGGCCGGCGTGAGGAAGACCACATTTCCCCGTGTGAACCCGGTGGAGCATTCCCACTGGCCCGTGACTAGTGTTGTAACAGGCCCGGCGCCGCGAACGCTTTCCGCGCCCGGCCTCCTGACCGTTCCAGTGAAAGGCCATCACAATGTCCTACCCCGTTGAGCAGAACGAGAAATTCGCCGCCTACGCCCACCCCGACCGCCTGGTGTCCACGGAGTGGCTGGCCACGGCGATCGAGGACGGCGCCCTCGACGGCGGCAACCTGGTGGTGGTCGAATCCGACGAAGACGTCCTGCTGTACGAGACCGGCCATATCCCCGGCGCCGTGAAAATTGACTGGCACACGGATCTGAACGACGAAGTGACCCGCGACTACATCTACGGCGAAGCCTTCGCCGCGCTGGCGGCGGCCAAGGGCATTTCCCGGGACAGCACCGTGGTGATTTACGGCGACAAATCGAACTGGTGGGCCGCGTACGCCCTGTGGGTTTTCACGCTCTTCGGCCACGAGGACGTCCGGCTCCTGGACGGCGGCCGGGACAAGTGGATCGCCGAGGGCCGGGCCCTGTCCACCGTAACAACCGTGGCCTCCCCCGCTGACTACCCCGTCGTGGAGCGCACCGACGCCCCGATCCGCGCCTTCAAGGACGACGTCCTGGCCCACTTCGGCAAGCCGCTGATCGACGTCCGCTCGACCGAGGAATACACGGGCCAGCGGACCCACATGCCCGCCTATCCGGAAGAGGGCGCGCTGCGCGGCGGCCACATCCCCACCGCGGCCTCCATCCCCTGGGCCCGCGCGGCGGCCGGCGACGGCACCTACCGGAACCGCGGCGAACTCGAGGCCCTGTACCTCGGCGAGGCCGGCCTGAAGGCAGGCGACGACGTCGTGGCCTACTGCCGGATCGGTGAGCGGTCCAGCCACACCTGGTTTGCGCTGAAGTACCTGCTGGGCTTCGAGACAGTACGGAACTACGACGGTTCCTGGACCGAATGGGGCAACGCCGTGCGCGTCCCGATCGTCAAGGGTGCCGAGCGCGGCGCGGTTCCGGCCGGCCGGTAGTTACGGCCATGATGAACCGGAACCGTCAGCGGCAGGGACAGCGACAAGGACACAATCGTCACGCGTGCGTAAGCTGGGAATGATGAATACTTCAGCCCTCCCCGCCGCGCTGGCGGACATTGTCGACGATTTCCAGGCCCTGACCGAAGCGGACCGCCTGCAGCTTCTCCTCGAGTTCTCGCAAGGACTTCCGGAACTTCCGGAGCGGCTCCGGGACCACCCGGAGCTGCTGGAGCAGGTAGTGGAGTGCCAGACGCCGCTCTTCCTGACCGTCGAGACGGAACAGGCCGACGGCGGCGCCCCGGAGCGCGTCCGGCTCTACTTCAAGGCACCCAGGGAGGCCCCGACCACCCGTGGCTTTGCCGGGGTGCTCCATGAAGGACTCGACGGGCTCAGCGCCGCGGAAATCCTGGCAGTCCCGGACGACATGCCCGAACTGCTGGGCCTCACCCGGGCCATCACTCCCCTGCGCATGCGCGGGATGACAGCCATGCTGGGCCGGATCAAGCGGAAAGTCGTCGCCTCGGGAACCCGGCAGTTGCCGGTGCAGTCCTAACTTCCAGCGCCGGACAGCCAGAGCACATGGCCCGCAAACACGCGTCGCAGGGAACTCCGGCCACCGCAGCACTCGCGGCCGCCGGGGTTCCCTTTGTCGCCCACCCCTACTCACATGACCCCGCGGTGGCCAGCTATGGCCTGGAAGCGGCCGAAGTGCTCGGCGTCGACCCTGCCCGGGTCTTCAAGACCCTGATGGTCGACGTCGACGGCCGGCTCGCCGTCGGCGTCGTGCCCGTGAGCGGCAGCCTGGACCTCAAAGCGATGGCCGCAGCCTTGGGCGGCAAGAAGGCAGAGATGGCGGACCCGGCAGCGGCGCAGCGGCGGACCGGTTACGTGCTCGGGGGTATCTCACCGCTGGGGCAGCGCCAGTCCTCCCCCACGGTGGTGGATGACAGCGCCCTGGAGCTGGAGACCATTCTCGTTTCGGGCGGACGGCGCGGCCTGGACATCGAGCTGGATCCGGCCGAACTCATTCGGCTCACGGCTGCCCGCACCGCCCGGATTGGGGCCCGGCGCGACTGACCCGGTCTCAGACTGCTGTCCCCGTCGAGACGACAGATCACGGCAGTGGTCGCGCGAAACACTGCCGTGAACTGCTAGGGCGTGTCTCCTAATACTTTGAGCCAGACGGTGATCGCGCGAAGGACGACGGCGCCGCGGTACGTGAGGGCGAGCTTGTCGTATCGGGTGGCGAGCCCGCGCCATTGCTTGAATACGTTGAAGGCCCTTTCGACGACGTTCCGGCGTTTGTAGGCATCTTTGTCTAGACCCACAGGTCTTCCGCCCTTGCTGCCCCGTCGCTTGCGGTTCGCTTCCTGGTCGGAGCGTTCCGGAAT
>NZ_JBFTZV010000028.1:0-52525 GCF_056406615.1 Arthrobacter sp. P1_B3
GTCCGGGGGAGGGGCGGGTATGAATTTGTTGCTGTGGCCGGAAGACTCGTGTCGTGAGGGCTCCGTAGGATTGGCCGCCCGCCGCCCCGCGATGACCCGACCGCTGATTGAGAGACGCGACATGATCGCCGGATAAGGACACGACGGCGCGGTTATCTGCTGGGCCCTAACCCATCCGACAGACTGGAGGCTGTTTTGGCGAAATTGTGGGCCGGTATCGACGCCGGCAAAGCCCACCACCACTGGGTCGTGATCGACGCCGACGGAAACCGTCTGCTCTCGCAGAATGGATCGACCTGAATCGAATTGATTGAGGGCGGAATTCTCGGGTCGAAGTTCATGGAGGTCCAGTCACCGTCAGAGCGTGGAGGGCCCTGGCAAGTTCCTCATGCAGTCTTGTCAGGTCCGGGCATGTCTCGGGGTCGGCGATTGTGGTGATGGTCAGCACGCCGGCGTAGGAGAGGACTGCAAACGCAACCGTTACGTTACCGCTGATCGCTCCGACCGGAATGATCCCGGTTACCGGCCTGCCCGCGATCACCAAGGCATGTTCGGGCCCCCGCAGATTCGTGACGAAGGTATGGACAAGGTGTTGGTGGTCTATGAAGAATCGGTAGGCGCCAAGGCGGGCGAGGGTCCGAGATATGGGGCCGATGAGTGCAGCGGAGGCTCCGGGAGGCTGCTGCTTGGCAATCCTCATTGTTGCGGCAAGTGCCGCCAGCTGTGTCTTGGCCGGACCGACCGCGGGAACGCGTACAGGGATTATTCCGCTACGGTTGCCCAGGTAGGTGACTGATGTGTGGCGGCGTGCCGAGAATAATACGGAGATCACGAACTCTTCGACATATTCGCCCCGTCCCAGCATCAGGCGGTGCAGGGCGGTCGAGACGGCGGCGAGGATGAGATCGTTGACTGTCGCTCCCTGCAGGTGTGCGGCGGTTTTGACTTCTTCCACCTCGCAGTGGAGGACGGCAAGCGTCCGTTGCGGACCCGTCGGGCGGTTGAGTGAAGTGCGGGCAGCCCTGGTCTTGCCCATCGGCCGCAGCTCGGAGGCTCCGGCGGCTGCGGTCCGCAGTGCGGTCCGCAGTGCGGCCGGCAGTCGGGCCAGTGCGTTGAATCGGCTCCTTGCAGCGTCAATGGCCAGGTGCAGCGCCGAGCCTGGGATCTCTGGCTCCCGGCGGCCACCCCACCCGTCTTCTTCCGTGGCTGCCAGGGCCTCCAGGACGGCGAGGCCTCCAATTCCATCGGTGAGGACATGATGAAAAATGAAAACAAGCGCTGTGCGGTCCTGGCTTACGCCGGTAATGAGCTTGGCTGACCAGAGCGGACGGTCTTGGGACAACGGGGTGACGAGCATTTCGGCTGCAATGTTGAGCACGGCTTCCTCGCCGCCAGGCGCCGGACAGGCGATCACGACGAGATGATGTGCCGGATCAAAGCCGGAATCATCTGTCCAAATGGGACGCCCGCAACCGAAGGGGACAGTGACCAGTCGTTGACGCAGCCGGGGAACAGCGCCGATCCGAAGCGCCAGTGTATCCAGAAGGGAAACCGGGTCTTCGCCGGCTTCCGTGCTGAGCATGAGAATGGCCCCCACTTGCATTGGTGCTGAGCCGATGTCCGCGTCCAGAGACATCATGTCCTCGGCGCTCACCCGGTCGACATGTGGTCTTGGTGTCATTTTCGGTCTCCTGGACACGGGTCTCGGGGTTCCCTGTACTCCTTGGAGCGCAGAAAACAGAGGGGCGCGCCGACACCTGACATACCRCAACGACGACCCATATTCCTTGCCGCTGTGAAGGACGTGTGCATGCCCGTCAGGAGCCTGCCCGACCAAGGCGCCGGCCGGGTCTGAGCAGGGTGGAGGCGGCGCTCATCATCAGGGGCAAGGCCAAGACAGGCTGGCAGGCGGGGCACCTGCCCTTGCAACCTACAATTTGCGGAGCAGGCATAGCCTGCAACCCCACCTGGTCGTCATGACCTCACTGTTGGGTCTATGGGGCTTAGGCGCTAGGGCAGAACGTCCCCACTTGCTAGCAGTCTGCAGCCACCAGCGTTGCTGACGGATGCAGGTTCCGCGCAGCCGGCTTCTCCAAGTTTTGGCTCGCGCGCGCTCCGGATCTCCGTCCACCTCGGTTGCAGACAACCATGAGCTTGGCGCGTGGTGAACGTTCTCCTGGGGCTTACGGCTTGGGAGATTGCAGCCACCGTGCCAGCTCGCGGGCGGCCCCCTGTTTTCAGAGGTGTGGACCGGCCGACGATCCGCATTTGCCCGTTCAGGACAAGGCCGGCCACTACCTCCCAGGGCGGGGTGATCGGTCCGATGAACCACCGCAGATGACCTCAAAGTTTTCCCTGTGCTTTAACTTCAGCCGTGACCAGCTCCGGATAGTACGCGCCGTCGAGCCCCCCAAAAACGGCCCCAGATAGTCTCTTACCCCACGCGTTTCCGGGGATTTTGGAACGCCGATAACGGATCTTATGAAGTGATCCGATTCCACCGACCAAGCTCCGTGGAAGGTTAAGGTCACCGGCCCGGTGGGGTCGAATTTTTGGGCGGCTGCCGGTGAAATGTGCAAGCCGCGAGCATCGAGTTCGTCACGGGAATGCCTACGGCTTCTCCGGTACCCCGTCCCGGTACATCACGGTGCTGCGTTTGAAGATCTCCGCGTAAATGGAGGACCGGACAGCGGTCACTTCTTCCATCCCGCGGAGATCGTCGAGCAGCACGCGCAGGTCATCCAGGGTGGCCACAGCCACCTGCGCCAGCACATCCTCGCCGGATGCCGCGGCCCACCGGGTCACCGGCAGGCCGGCCAGATGCTTTCCCGGCCCGCCCGACGCCGCGCCGGAACGGGTCATGGTGACCAGCGCTTCCACGGGGAACCCCAGCGCCGCCGGGTCCACCACCGCCCTGATGAACAGCGCACCGGAACTGGTCATTGCTTCCAGCCTGCGGCTGACTGTTGCCTTGGACACCGACAATTCGGATGCCAGTTCTTCCGCGGTGGCGCGTCCGTTGCGGTGGAGCAGTTCAGCGAGCGACCGACCCGTTTCATCGAGTGACGCCACCGGGTGCCCGCTGCGGATTCCCGCCAGCTGGCCGTCCTCGTCGCGATGCAGCGCCGCATACTGCTCATTGTCCAGAATCGCCGGAGTCCAGCCGCTGGGGGTCCGGAAATACTCCAGCAACGGCGTCATGGTGAAGGATTCCACACCCGCCACTTCCGCCAGGCGACGGTAGAGCAGCCCGCCAAGTTCATCGGCGGAAATGAACATCTCAGCCACAGCCTCGTTCGCGCCGGACAGCGCACTAACCCACGACGACTCGTCCTGCGCAGCCAGCCACGAGCAGACCTGGCGAAGCTCCCGGGGGGCGGCCGTCACGCGCAGCAGGAAAGCGGAGCGCGAGCTGACCGATGCCGGGTTAATGAAGGAATTGGTGCGCACCACACCGGATTCCAGCAGCTTGTTGCCGCGACGCGCCACAGTGCGTTCCTGCTGTCCCAAAACGTCAGCGATCAGGCGCCAAGAGGCGCGGCCGTTGCGCACCAGCGCAGCCACGATCTGCCGGTCGAGCCCATCAAGCTCCTCCACGTCCCGGCTCCTGTCCTGTYACTGCGAAGGCTATGACACCGAAAGGCGGCGCCCACGGAAGGGGAACGGGGCGGCGGGCTMGCCGCCGCCCCGCGCATTTCAGTTCCGGCCCAGATAGGCTAGCACCCCGGAGAGCGCGGCACTTGTTCCGCCAACGACGGCGGCACGGGCGTCCGGTGCGAAGAACGGTGAGTGGTTGCCGGCCGGTGCGGCGCCGTCGTCGAAAAGCTCCGGGTCGAAAGCGCCAAAGGCCCAGAAAACGCCCGGAACACCGATGGCGTCGCTGAGCCACCCTGCATCCTCCGACCCCATGCCCAGCGGCGCATCGATCAGCGCGTCGGCTCCGAAGTCCGCCGTGAACGCCTCGATCACCCGGTCCGCCGACGCAGGATCGTTGTAGCAGCGCGGAAAGCTGTTGAGCTCGGTGATGGTGGGCTCGGGCGCTGCCGAGGCAGCCGCTTCGGCCGAAATGATCCGCCGGATCGCAGCGAGGACCATTGCCCGGGTGTCCTCATCCGGTGTCCGGACGTTGAGGGAGAACTCGGCGGATTCCGGGATGATGTTTTCCTTCAGGCCGGCGTGGAATGTCCCCACGGTGACAACGGCGGGTGTCGAGGGCGCCAGTTCGCGGGAGACGATGGTCTGCAGGCGCAGCACCATTGCGGAGGCGGCGACGATCGGGTCGATGGACCTTTCCGGTTGGGAGCCGTGGGCCTGCTGGCCGTGCACGGTGATCTTCCACGAATCGGCGAGGCTCGCCATGTGGCCGCCCCGGATAAGCAGCTTTCCCTCGCTGATGGGCATGACGTGCTGGGCAAGCACCACTTCCGGTTTGGGAGCGCGGTCCCACAGGCCGTCGTCGATCATGGCCTTGGCGCCGTAGGCGGTCTCTTCGCCGGGCTGGAAGATGAGTACCAGCGTTCCGCCCCAGAGGCGGCTGCGTTCTTTGAGCAGCGTAGCCAAGGCCAGGGCGGACGCGATGTGGGTGTCATGGCCGCAGCCGTGCATCACGGGAGCAATGCTTCCGTCAGGCAACTGGCCGTTGGCGTGGCTGGAGTAGTCCAGGCCGGTTTGTTCTGCGATGGGCAGGCCATCGGTGTCGGCGCGGAAGCCGATGACCGGGCCGTCACCGTTCCGCAGGATGCCCACAACCCCGGTCACGCCGCAGCGGAAGGATTCAATGCCCAGCCCGGCGAGGTGGCGCTCGATGTATTCGGCGGTCTGGAATTCCTGGGCGGAGAGCTCAGGGTGAGCATGCAGGTGCTTGTAGACGCCGACATAGTCCTCTATGAACGACTCAGGAACTTCGACGGCAGGGGTCAGGCGTACGCCTGTGATGATGGTCATTGCTGGCTTCCCTATCAGTGGGTGGGTTCGGAAATGCGGGTGGCCTGGCTGGTTTCGGTCGACTCAGCCGCCGGGACCTGCGGATCCTTGGACCGCGCAAACCAGGAGGCAGCGATGGTGATGATGACGGCAAGCGCCGTGGCAAAGTACGTCAGTCCCGGTGCCAGTGGCACAACAGCGAAAACGATGACGGCGGCAACGATGACCGCCGCGATGGTGGTCCGGCGGCTTTTCATGGCCATGACGCTCTGCAGCACCACGGCCCCGAAAATCGCGGGCAGGATGTAGCTGCGGGTAGTGGCGATCAGCGGCGCGGGGAGCATTCCCACGAGCCAGGTTCCCAATACGCCGACGAAGAGGATGAGGGTGGTGATGTGGACCAGCACCGCCCCGATAATGGCGCTGCCGGCGATGAGTTCGGCGCGGCGGGTGCCCGGTTTTTCCCCGAGGTTGGCTTGGGCCACGATGGCCGCCGGCAGCAGTTTATTGGCGATGTTGCCGATCAGGAACGCCTGGTACATGGCCGAACGCCCCAGAATGGGGAAGTAGGACACCGGCTCGATCACGGCGATGATGCCGAAGGTGGCCAAGACGGCACCGACGGCGGTGACCAGTTCCAGCGGCGTCACTCCCATCCCGGTGCCGAAGGCGGCGTACAGCGCGGCAGCGAGGGAAAACAGTAGTCCGAGCCCCAGCGTGATGGGGCCCCAGATGTTTGTGGTGCGGTCGAACGCCGAAAACTGTGCAGTTGTGTCTGTGGAAGTCGAGGTGGACATCAGAAGGGCTCCTGTCGGTTGTTTCAGGCTGCTGCGGTCATGAGAAACGCGCCGGTGAGGGCCACGATGATGGACACTCCCAGCCCCCATTCGCGCAGCCACGGAAGCCGGAGCTTGTGCGCCAGCAGCAGGCAGACGCCCATCGCCGCCGCGGAGGCGAGCATCGTGACAAGGTGGACGGGCGACTTGAGCACCTCCTGGAAAGCAAGGGTGAAGAAGGCGCCCAGCAGCGCCGCCGTCGGCACGATGGCCATCACTGCAGGGTTCACCCTGCGGAGCTTGGCGTCGCCTTTGCTCAGAATGGGGGTCAGGATCAGCGCGGTCAGCATCCAGGCGAGGCCGCCGATGGTCATGGCAGCGAAGGCGATCGCAAAGATCTTCTGCGTGTACGTGGGGCCTCCCAGTTGTGCGCCCTGCGTGCCCGCTGAAATGCCGGCTGCCGCGACGTCGAAGGCCGCCGATCCAACCAGGCCGATCCGCGTGAGCACTGCGGGCGTTCCGAACAGCGGGAGCAGCGAGATGGCGATGAGCGCCACGGCAAGGGATGGACCGACGGCGGCGGCCGCGCCGGAGCGGACCGAACTGGTGACCTGTGCCGGCGTCAGCTCCGCTGCGGGAGCCGCCTTCCTGATGGCCTTGAAGTATATGGCCGACTGGAGGATGACGACGGCGAAAACGCCCACCGCGGAGGCCCACAGGACGGGGTGGTGGATCAAAGCGGTGATATCTGTGGAACCGGGATCGACAGCGGCGACAACCACGTTTTTCTCCTCTGGAAACTAAGGGAACACTCCTTTGTGCGAGTGTCTATAAATTGAGCTACATGAACTGCTGGTGCCGCTTTATTTCATTTTTACAGCACCGAACGTCCATAAGTACACAGTTTCTATGTTTCAGACAGATCACCAGAGTGAAGCAGCGACGTAAATTCGGCGGTAGCGGGGCAGAGCCCAGGACGGCGCCTCATGCGAGCTAGGCTCAGCCCCGCGGGAAATGCCGAAGAACCGGAACGAGGCCACGGCGAATACCGCGACGAACGAAAGTCAGGCAGCCGATCGCCGCCGCGGGCTGGGAGGGCACCACGAAGTCAGGGGAAATCCTTGGCGGTCCGCTCCCAGTTCTCCTGCGCTCCAGCAGGCACTTCAGAAATGACTTGAATCCGCATGGAACAGCGTCTTTCCCCAGGACATGTCTCGTTTACCTCGTCAAGACTTGGATGCCCAGCAGCGGCAAATCCAGGGATAACACTTGAGCGGGGCGTTTGTGCAGACAGTGTCTGCACAAACTGGCCCGGTTCTGGCGGGGGAGTCGTGCCGGGCATCAACCGCCGGATGGGTCGTTAGTGCGGTCAACGGGCTATGTGGTTATCGAGCTCAAGACGGGCAAGTTTCAGCCCGAGTACGCCGGCAAGCTCAACTTCTACGTCGCCCTTGTCGATGACGTGCTCCTTGCCCGGGCCGGGGACGTTTGCCTGAGCACAAGCCGGCCCCCGCTGTTGCTCGCAACACAGCGGGGGCCTTCTGCCGTGGCGCAAACCACGTGTGCCGGTCCTCTACGCGGCCACGGTGATGTCCGTGTCGGCAGGGCTAAGGTGATCCTTAAGTTCGGCGATGAAGGCCTTGAGATTGGCCGAGCGGCAGTCCCGGCGCCACATGAGCCACGTCTCAGCGCTGCCGAGCCGGCCGGGCATTTCGTGCGCCTGGACCCTGGTTGCGCCCGGCAGCGTTTCGAGGAGGGATTCGGGGATCATGCTGATGCCGGCGCCCGCCGCGACGCAGGCGAGCATGCTGTAGTAAGACGAGATTTCAACGATCCGCCCGGGCACGATACCTTCTGATTCGAGCCAGTCCTCGAACCGCTGCCGGTAGGAACAGACACGGCCAAAAACAAAGGCTGTCGGATGGGAAGCCCTGAAATCATCGTTGATCTCGGTCACGGACTGGGGTGTAATGATGCGCAGGTTCTCGCTGAAGGCCTTGATTCCCGTCAGGGCAGGTACAGCCGGCTTGCCGTCGGAAAAGGCCGCCGTGAGTTGGCCGTTGAGCAGCCGGTCAAAGAGGTGGCCGGAGGAATTGGCGTCCAGTTCCAGTTCCACGGCAGGGTAGTGGAGGTGGAAGGCGGCGAGGATGGGCGGGATGCGCACCGCTGCGGTGCTCTCCAGGGCTCCCAGCCGGAAGCGGCCGCGCGGTGTGCCCTGGGTGGAGAACGCCTTGGCATCATTGACCAGGTCAATGATCCTTTGCGCATGGTCCAGGAAGAGCTCGCCATCGGCCGAGAGGGAGCTTTGCCGCTTGTCGCGCACGAGGAGCTTGACGCCCAATTCCCGCTCCAGCTGCTGAATACGGGTCGAAACGTTCGAGGGAGCACGAAGCAACTTGGTGGCCGCCTTGGTGATGCTGCCCGTCTCCGCGACGGCGATAAAGATTTCCAGCTGCGAGATCTCCATGGTCCTCTGTTCTCCAAAAGCGAAGTGATGTAACCAAAACATCACGCTTACAGAAGGATGACAGCCCTCCGGTTCCTTTTCAACCGATGCAGGGCGACAGGGGAGTGGGCAAGCTAAACACCGGCTAATCGTTCTCTTTACGAGAAGTGAAACTTCGGAAACTTCTTATTTATCAAAGTGTCCCGTGCTTCTAGAGTCGTTGTTAGCCCCATCACACGAACTTGAAGGAACACATCATGGGCACTATCGAAGTTGCCGTCGCGAAGTCGACGAACCCGGCCACCGGCGAAGACGTCGCGACATACCCGTATCTGGATGAGCAGGCCGTCACGGACGTCGTCCGGTCCGCCGCCGAGGGTTTCGCCAGCTGGCGGGACACGTCTCCAGCACGGCGCGCGGAGGTCTTCCGCCGGCTGGCGGAACTGCTGCGCCGCGACACCGCGAAGCTTGCCGCCGTGATTACCGCAGAAATGGGCAAGCCGGTCACCCAGGCCCAGGCCGAAGTCACCAAGTGCGCGAACACGCTCGACTGGTACGCCGAGAACGGCCCGGCCATGCTCGAGGACACCGCGACGACGATCGGTCCGGAAGCCTACGTCTCCTACCTGCCCACCGGCACAGTGTTGGCGATCATGCCGTGGAACTTCCCTGTCTGGCAGGTCTTCCGGGGCGCCGCGCCGATCATTCTGGGCGGCAACGGCTACCTCCTCAAGCCCGCCTCGAACGTTGTGGGCTGCGGACTGGCCCTGGAGGCACTGTGGGAGGAAGCGGGTCTTCCGAAAGGCACCTTTGCCGTCGTGAACTGCGACCGCCATCACGTGCCGGCCATCATCCATACCCCGGCAATCACTGGCGTGGCCGTTACCGGCGGCACCGCGGCCGGGCAGAGCGTGGCCGCGGAGGCCGGGCGGGCCCTGAAGAAGGTCATCCTGGAACTCGGGGGATCGGACCCGTTCATCGTCCTTGCCGACGCCGACCTGGACAAGGCGGTGGACGCTGCGGCGACCGGGCGCATGGTGAATGCCGGACAGGTGTGCATCTCGGCGAAGCGGATCATTGTCGAACGCGCCGTCTACGCCGAGTTCACCGCGAAACTGGCCCGCCGCGTTGCAAGCTTCAAGGTCGGGGACCCCGCAGATCCGGAAACCTTCGTTGGCCCGATGGCCAAGGAGGATGCCCTGCGTGATGTCGATGACCAGGTCAAACGCTCCGTCGCGGAGGGGGCCGAGCTCCTTACCGGCGGCCATCGGCTGCCCGGTCCCGGTTCGTTCTACGCCCCCACTGTCCTTGCCGGTGTTACCGAGTCCATGACCGCCTTCAAGGAAGAGATCTTCGGCCCGGTCGCGACGGTCATCGCCGCCGAGAACGCCGAGGATGCCCTGGCCAAGGCCAACAACTCCGAATTCGGCCTCAGCGCCGCCATCTGGACCGGCGACAACGCCAAAGCCCGGGCCATGGCCCGCAGGATCGACGCCGGCGGCGTCTTCATCAACGGCCTCTCCATCTCGGACCCCCGGATCCCCATCGGCGGTGTGAAGAAGAGCGGCTTTGGACGGGAGCTGTCCTACCTCGGCGTCCACGAATTCACCAACATCCAGGCGGTCTGGGACCAGACACCACTCAACGCCGCCGAAGAGGCAGCAAAAGGAGTAGCCCAATGAGCACCACCACCACCAACCAGGAACTGTTCGACAAAGGCCTCGCCACCCGCCGGGAAGTCCTCGGCGACGCGTACGTCCAGCGCAGCATGGACAGCGCCGACGAGTTCTCCATGCCCATGCAGGAACTCGTCACCCAATACTGCTGGGGCGATGTCTGGAACCGGCCGGGCCTTGAACGCGCCCAGCGCAGCCTGATCAACCTGGCCATGATCAGCGCCCTGAACCGGCCCCACGAGCTGAAGGTCCACGTCCGCGGCGCCATCCGCAACGGCGTGACCAAGGAACAAATCAAAGAGGTCTTCCTCCAGGTCGCCATTTACTGCGGCGCCCCCGCCGCACTGGAAAGCTTCCGCCTGGCCCGCGAGGTCTTCAAGGAAATGGAGGCCGAGGCATGAGCGCCATCGGCTTCATCGGACTCGGGAACATGGGCTTCCCCATGGCCTCACGTCTTGCCGACGCCGGCCACCGGCTGATCGTCAACGACCGTGATGAGGGCGCCGTCCAGCGCTTTCAGGACGAACACCCGGACGCTAGGACCGCCGCCGACGAGGGCGCCTGGCAGGAAGCCGATGTCATCATCACGATGCTTCCCAACTCCGACATCGTCGAAGGGGTGCTGACCGACGGCGGAGTCGCCACGGCCGCGTCCCTGAACACCCTGTTCATCGACATGTCATCCTCCGAACCTATCCGCTCCCGGAACCTGGGCCAGCGGCTGGAACGGCAAGGGATGCGGTATCTGGACGCCCCGGTCTCCGGCGGAGTCCGCGGTGCCCAGAACGGGCAGCTCGCCATTATGGTCGGCGGCAACTGGCACGACCTGGACCAGGCCAAGGACATCTTCGACGTCCTGGGCAAATCCGTCATACACATCGGCAAGGCCGGCACCGGGCACGCGGCCAAGGCACTGAACAACCTCGTCTCGGCCGCGTCGGTCGCCGCGACCGTCGAGGCGATCCGCGTGGGTGAGCGCTTCGGCATCGATCCGGCGACGATGACCGAGGTCCTGAACGCGTCCTCCGGACGGAGCAACACCTCCGAAAACAAGGTCCGACAGTTCATGCTCAGCGGAACGTTCGGATCCGGGTTCCCGATCGGACTGATGACCAAAGACATCAAGATCGCCACGGCCCTGGCAGATTCCCTGGGCATCGATGCCCCGTTCAGCCACGACTGCGAAAACATCTGGCAGTCCGCTCTCGATGCCGGCCACGGCGCCGAGGACCACACGAGGATGTACGAATACCTCGCCACCACCACTCCGGCTTTCAACGATGAAAGGCAAATCCATGCATGACTTCGCACAGGTGCTGCAGAGCGCCACCAAGGACTTCGAGTTCAACCGCGAAATGCGCTACTACACCGGCAAACTCCATGTCGCCATCGGCGACAAGGCCTGGCTGGCCTCCTACGACGACGGCAAGCTCCTCACGGTCGAACCCTCCGGCACCGACCCCAAGGATGCCGCCATCTGGATCAAAGGCACCGACGAGCAGTGGAAGGACATGACCGCCGAATACCCGCGCCCGTTCTTCCAGTCCCTGCAGAGCTCCTCCGCCAAGCACGGAGTCCTGCTCAGCAACACCCACCAGCTCTATGCCTACCTGCCGGCCCTGAACCGGCTCATGCAAATCTTCCGCCAGCTCAACGTCGAAGGAGCGTAAGTCATGGCAAAGTTTGAACCTATCAAGGGCGGTTACGTCTACCTCACCGTCGAGGACGTCGAATACCGGGTCTACTACGAAGAGGCCGGGCAAGGCATCCCGCTCCTCGTCGGGCACACCGCCGGCTCCGACGGGCGCCAGTACCGGCACCTGCTCAACGACGCCGAGGTCACGTCCCGCTACCGGGTCATCGCCTTCGACCTGCCCTTCCACGGCAAGTCCCTTCCCCCGCACGGGGAGAAGTGGTGGACCCAGGAATACAACATGACCAAATCCCGGATGATGGCCTTCCCCAACGCCCTCTCCGAAGCCCTCGAGCTGGACCGTCCCGTCTATTTGGGCAGCTCCATGGGCGGGCACCTCGCCATCGATTTGGCCTCCAACTTCAACGACCGCTACCGTGCCACGATCTCCGTGGAAGGGGCCCTGCGCTCCGCGGCCGAGTACGTGGAAGTCGGCATGGACGGCATCCGCCGCGAGTTCGACAACCCCAACGTCTCCCGCAACTCCATCGGGGCGGCCATGCTCCTGAACATCTCGCCGTACTCCCCGGAGGAGAACGTCCGCGAGATCCAGTGGGAGTACCAGTCCGGCGGCCCCGGCGTCTTCGCCGGCGACCTGTATTACTACTACTACGACCACAACGTCTCCCCGGAAGAGGCAGCCGCCATCGACACGAGCAAGTGCATGCTGTACCTGCTCACGGGCGAATACGACCCCAACACCTCCCCGGCCGAAACCAAGGAAGTCGCGAACCTGGTCAAGGGCTCCAAGTTCTGGGAAATGCCCAAACTCGGCCACTTCCCGGTCACCGAGAACTACCCCGAATTCCGCAAGTTCCTCCTGCCGATCCTCGCCGAGATCGAAGCCAAGTCCCGCTAAGGACCTACCGCCGGCGGGCCGGACACCCCGGCCCGCCGCACCCGGCGCCCGCATCACCGGCGCGCATCACATCCTGACAGGCACCGCTGCCGCCACGTCCCCAGGCAGTCACGCCCAAAAACCGCTTGCACACCCCAACCTCAGCCCCCTGAACCCACCAATGGAGGTGGATCATGTCCACAAACAGCAACACGGCCTGGCGGCCGGCGCACGTCACCAACCGGCAGATCAAATTCGCGACCATCCTTTGCTTCCTGGCCTGGGCGTTCGCGGTCTACGACTTCATCCTCTTCGGCACGCTGCTGCCCGAACTCGGGAGAGAACTCGGCCTGAACGAAGCCGAACAGGCCACCATGGTCACCTGGATGTCCGTCGGCGCCGTCGGCATGGGCCTCATCGCAGGGCCCGTCGTCGACAAATTCGGCCGCAAGGCCGGACTCGCCTTCACCACCGCTGGAGCAGGCATCGCCTCGGCGTTGACCGCACTCGGCGGAATCGTCCCGGTCGCCGTCCTCGTGGCCATCCGGTCCCTCAGCGGCCTGGGCTTGTCCGAACAAGGCGTGAACGGCGCCTACCTCAGCGAGCTCTACGGCGCGTCCGATGACCCCCGGATCAAGAAGCGCCAAGGCTTCATCTACTCCCTCGTCCAGGGCGGCTGGCCGATCGGCGCCATCCTCGCCGCCGCGCTGACCGCTGTCCTGCTTCCCGTGATCGGATGGGCCGGATGCTTCGTCTTCGCAGCCATCCCGTCCCTGATTGTCGCGGCACTGGCCCGCAAACTGCGAGAATCACCGCAGTTCGAATCCATCCAGAAAATCCGGAAACTCCAAAAGACAGGCCGCCATGCCGACGCGGAAGACCTCTCCGCCGCCCTCGGAATCGAAGAGCACGAAACCCGCAGCACCCTCGCGGACGTCTTCCGCGGCCGGAGCCTGCGCACCACCCTGGCCCTGGGGCTGGGCCACATCCTGAACTACTTTCCCGTCCAGGTCTTCAGCGTGCTCGGCACAACCGTCCTGGTCAGCGTCCACAACGTGTCCTTCACCAACTCCCTCGCCATTCTCCTGATGTCCAACGTGATCGCCTACCTCGGCTACCTCACGCACGGGTTCTTCGGCGACAAGTTCGGGCGCCGCAACGTCATCGCCTTCGGCTGGATCACCGGCGGCATCGTCTTCACCGCCATGATCTTCGGTCCCAGCGACTTCTGGACCGTCGTCGCGCTTTACAGCCTCGGAACGTTCTTCCTCATCGGACCGTACTCCTGCGTGCTCTTCTTCGTCGGGGAAAGCTACGACACCCGCATCCGCGGCCGCGGCGCAACCTTTGTTGCAGCAGTCGGCCCCATCGGCGCGATCCTATCCAGTGCACTGGCGGCCACCCTGCTCTCCGGCGGCGGCAACTGGGCGACCGCCGCATTCCTCTTCGGAGCGATCCCGTGCGTCCTCTCCGGCGTCGCGGTCCTCTTCTCCCGCAAGCACCAGCACGTCGCCGACCCCGTGCACATCCCGGCCGTCGCCGGGGGAGCCCCGGCCGACGAGTCAGCCCACTAACAACCCTCGACCAGGCAGTTGCGGGGCGCCGACGAGCCGCTGGCAACTGCCTTCGACGAAAGAGACCCTAGATGTCTGAACCCGCCTACGGCCGCGTGGCCGTCATGACCAGCCCCCGGGAACTCGACTACGCCGAGTATCCCCTGCCTGCCCCGGGACCCGGGGCGATCCTGATGAAAGTGACCCGGGCCAACGTCTGCGGCTCCGAGCTGCACATCTGGAACGGCAAGCACCCCGTGAAGAAGAGCGGAGGCCTCGGCCACGAAATGGTCGGAACCGTCGCCGCCATCGGGGACGGCCGCCCCACCGACAACGCCGGCCAGCCGCTCAACCCGGGAGACCGCATCGTCGCCACCTACTTCCAGACCTGCGATCGCTGCGCCCGGTGCCTGGGCGGGCAGCCGAACCTCTGCGACAACGCCTACGAGTTCTTCGGCAAGCAGCCGGAGGAAGCCCCCCACTTCCACGCCGCCTTCGGCACCCACTACTACATCCACCCACGCCAGCACGTCTACAAAGTCCCGGACGAAATCCCCGACTCCGTGGCCGCCAGCGCCAACTGTGCCCTCTCCCAGGTCACCTTCGGCATTGACCAGATCGGCCTGCAGTACGGGGAAACCCTGCTCATCCAAGGCGCCGGAGGGTTGGGGCTGAACGCGGCCGCGGTCGCCAAGGAACGCGGCGCAACCGTCATCGTCGTCGACCCTTCCGAGCCGCGCCTGGCCCAGGCGCAGCGCTTCGGAGCGGACCACACGATCAACATGGCCGAAATCCCGGACCTTGAGGAAAGGATCACCGCCATCCAGCGGCTCACCGGAGGCCAGGGCCCCGACGTCGCAATTGAACTGACGGGCRTCCCCGACGCCTTTGCCGAAGGACTGCGGCAGATCCGCCGAGGAGGACGCTACCTGGTCATGGGCAACCTTTCTCCTGGCCGGACCGTGCCGTTCGACCCCGGCTATGTCACTCGCAAAGCGCTCACCATCAAGCACGTGGACCGCTACGAAGGCCGCTACCTCTACAAGTCCCTGGCCTTCCTCGCGGAGCACCGGGACAAGTACCCCTTCGATGCCATGATCGACGCGACGTTCACTCTGGACGACGTTGAAGAGGCCCTGGAAAAGTCCCTGGCCCGCGAAGTCACCCGAGCCGCGATCCTTATGGACGACACAGCTGAGCCCCGCCCCGAGCTCTCCACGCCATAGTGAATGGAATATCACCATGACAACAACACACCGCGCCTTGACCCCTAACCAGGTCCGCCGCAAGAGCCTGATCTCCGGCACCGTCGGAGCGATCATCGAATGGTACGAATACACTGTCTACGGAACCGCCGCAGCCCTCGTCTTCGGCACCCTGTTCTTCCCCTCGAGCGAACCCGGCGTATCCCAAATCGCCGCCCTTGCCAGCTTCGGCGTCGGCTTCCTCGCCCGCCCCGTCGGCGCCTTCGTCTCCGGCCACCTCGGTGACCGGATCGGCCGCAAATCCACCCTGATCCTGACCTTCCTCATCATGAGCATCTCCACGGCCGCCATCGGCCTGCTGCCCACATACCAGAGCGTCGGGTTCTGGGCTCCGGTCCTGTTGTGCATCCTCCGCCTCACCCAGGGGTTCGCCGTCGGCGGCGAATGGGGAGGAGCGGCGATCATCGCCGTCGAGAACGCGCCGAAGGGACGACGCGGATTCTTCGGATCCTGGCCGCAAATCGGTGTCTCCTGCGGCTTGCTCCTTGGCACCGGGGCTGTCGCCATTGCCCAAGCCATCTCGGGGGACCAGTTCATCGTCTGGGGCTGGCGTCTGCCCTTCCTCCTCAGCGTGCTGCTCGCCGCCGTCGGGCTTTACATCAGGCTAAACGCCAGTGAAAGCCCTGCCTTTCTCGCCGCCAAAGCCGAGGCCGAGCGGAAACAGGAAAAGCAAAAGGCTCCGATCCCGGTGGTTTTCAAGGAGCACCGCAGGGCTCTGGTCATTGCCCTGTTCTCGCGCTTCGCGGAAGCCGGGAACTACTACCTCTTCACCGTCTTCCTGCTCTCCTATGTGGCCACAACGTTGAAGCTCCCGGCATMCTACGGCCTGGTGGCCGTCATGATCGGATCGGCACTGAACATCGCCATGATTCCGGTCTTCGGCGCCATCTCTGACCGCATCGGCCGCAAGAACACCTTCTTCTTCGGCGCAGCCGTCATCATCGTCAGCGCCTGGCCGATCTTCGCCATGATCCAGACCGGAAACCCGTTCACGATCATCGGCGGCGTCGCGATCTTCCTCACCCTGGGCCACGCAGCGGTCTACTCCGTGCTGCCGGCCTTCTACTGCGAACTGTTCCCCACGGAAGTCCGGTACACCGGTATCTCGGTCGGCTACCAGACCGCAGCCATCCTTCTGGCCGGGTTCACTCCGGTGATCGCCAGCGCCCTTGTCCTCTGGTCCGGCGGCACCTGGCCGCTGGTCGTGATCATCGTCGTGACCACCCTCATCGCCGTGACGGCAGTCGCTGCAGCCAAGGAATCCAAGGACCTTGACCTCGATACCATCGGCAAACCAACTCCGCGGCGCACCGCGGCGCACAGCGGAGTGAAATGAGAAGCCATTGAGCATACTGACCACACTTGCAACCGGCGCCGCAACCATCATCAGGAAGGCACGCGAAGCATACTCGGAGTTCGCACGGGAGTACGTGGATCTGCTCACCGCGGGACAGTCATTCCGACCATCAGAAGGTCCGATTGTCCGGCAATCCTAGATTGCGCTGACGCAGTCTGGTCAGATGGCCACGCTTGAGGAAGCCGGGACTCCTTACTCAACAGGGGTCCCGGCTTTCTGCCCTGAGGGACCGGCGTATGCAGGTCTGAACCTTGTCGCGGGCCGACGCGTACCTGTCATTTGCACGCGAACGCTGGGTTCATGATGGCGCCATGTGGGATGAGCCTTGTGAGGGGCAAGGTCGCGCCCACTCCGTCCGAGACGTTTGCCGCGGATGTGGGGTCCATCATTACCGTCCACACCCGTGTCCACGTGATGCCGTTGCTCATCGGTGATGCTCTCGTTGCCTATTCTGCTGACACGAGTTCATGCACCCTGGAAGTCTGTGTGACATGACTTTCCGGCGGGTTTCTACGTCCCTTTTCTAGCGCGTCATGGCCGGGCCGGGGCTCGCCCGGTGAGGGAGTGCCCCCCGGGGAATCAGGTGTTGTTCACAACGGAAAAGGTCCGCAAGGTCTAGTGCTCCAGGGCGACGCCTTGGTGGGGGACAAGGAGACTGAGGCCAAGTGCGCGAAGGTCTTCGCGAAAAAACCCGTTCCCACGGTGAACCCCATTGCCAACGAAGAGGGTAAACCGCGGCGTACGAAGCAGGCTAAGAAGTAGCCGACTTATCCGACGTCGAAAATTTCCCCGGCCTTTGTCCCGCTCATCCAGGACCCTGGCCTCGCGCCAACTACATCAAACCCGGCAACTGGGAATCATGCAGCACCCGATCCATACGGGCGCGTGATCGCCTCGAGGAAATGTCCGTCAGGATCCGCGAAGTAGACGCCGCGTCCGCCGTCGTTGTGGTTGATCTGCTGTGGGCGGGACCGTCCCGGGTCTGCCCAGTAGGGGATGCCCTCGGCCTGGATCCTTGCGAAGATTCCGTCGAAGTCTTCCTCGCTGACCAGGAAGGCGTAGTGCTGCGGGGAGATGGGCCGGTTCGCCGTGGCGAAATCGAGGGCCACTCCATGGTCAAGGGGCACGGTCATGAAAGACCACATAGGTTGGGGTTCCGGCAGCCCGAGCACGTTGGCCAGGAACTTCGCCGAACGGCGCTTGTCCGTTGCGTAGACGATGGTGTGGTTGAAAGTGACCGTCATGGTGGCCTCCTTGGGTGTGGTTGTCTGACACCATCTGACGTCCAGCCCCCTTCAGATTTCAAGAGCGCGCGCTACGTCCTTGGAACCTTCATTGGGCCAGCAACAGCGATCAGGACACAATGACTGTGTCAAGTATTTCTGGCCACGGAAGGGGCGGTTAAAACTGGCCCCACCCTGCGATGATGGGGACCGTCGAAAACTGGGCCGCGGTGACCGTGTGCGCCCTTCGGTGCTTGAGCGGGGGTGTGGGACAACGGCGCCGCAATTGGCTCTACCGCTTCCGGGTTCTTGGGTGAACGTCGAGTTCCTCGGGTCGGCCGGGCGTTGATCAGCAGGTGCCAATCATCATGCCTGCGGGCGGTCGCTGGGTTCAGTGTCATGGTTTTCCCCGGACCGGCAGTGGTTGGTGCGTTGTGGGCCAGCTTCACCGGGACAGTTGTTGTCACCGGCGCAGTTCTATCGAATTGTCGATCCAATGGGGCGCAAGTATCGGCGACCAAAGCAGCTCTGCGCGGCGCCTCTTTTCAGGGGCGCCGCGTAGTCCTTTTCAGGGGTTACGTGCTTTTCAACGGGTTAGAACGGACCAACACCGATGAGCTGAGCGACTATGGCCAAGGCGAATACGGTGGCGAGCAGGATCAGGGTCAGCGGCCAAATGAACCGGAACCACTTGTTGAACGGAACCCGGGCCAGGCCCAGGGCACCGATAAGTACTGCGTAGCTGGGCAGGATAAGGTTCGTAATGCCGTCACCGTACTGGTAGGCCAGCACGGCGGTCTGCCGCTGCATCTCGAGCAGATCCGCCAGCGGGGTCATGATGGGCATGGTGACAACGGCCATTGCCGACGAGCTGGGGATGACCAGGTTGATCAGGCTCTGGACCACCACCATCAGGCCCGGAACCAGCACTGCCGGCAGTGCGGTAAGTGGCTGGACGAGGCCGTTGATCACGGAATCGATGACCTGCCCCTGCTCAAGCACGATCTGGGCAGTCCGGGCGAACCCGACCAGAAGTGCGGCGAACAGCAGTTGGCGTGCACCGTCCACGAAGCCGTCAGCGATCTGCCCTGGCCTCAGCCGGCTGGCGATGCCGATCAGGATGGCGATCAACACGAAGTATCCGGTGAGCTGGGGGATGCCCCACTTCCACATGAGCATCGCGAAGATCATGAACGCAATGCCGAGCCCGAAGATGATGAGTGCGGCCTTGTGCCGGCCTGTCATGACGATGGTCTTGGGTGGTGTAGAGCTGGGCGCCGGCGTCGACGGCCAAACTGGCCGCGTTGATCTGTTCAGTGCTGTACCCGTTTGCAGCCCCGACAACCACGACGTCGGCCAGTTCCGGTTGTGCGGGATCGGCCAGGTTGACGCCCAGACTGCGCAATGGGGCGGCCAGACCCTCCGCTCCGAGCGCCAGCACCCGGGCCCCGGGGTGGCGGTGGGCAATGTACTCGGCGGCTGCGCTGCCGGCGGTAACAAAATCCTCGTCGCGGATTCCGATTCCCTGGGAGCGGAGGTGCGCCGCGTACTCGGCCGGGGTCTTCTCCGAGGCGTTGGTGCAGACTACGACGGCGTGTCCGGCAGCGTAGAGCGCTGCCACCAGCTCCGCGGCGCCCGGCATGGCTTCCCCGCCGGCACCGCCGGCGCGCTTTGTCCGCATCAGGCAACCGTCGACATCCAGTACCCAGCCGTGGGAATTTTCAATGGCGTCGCTCATGCCGTGACCTCCTGTGCGGCGCTGCCGACTGTTGGACCAACTTCGTTGGACGTCCCGCGTTGAATGGAAAATTTTGTGGTGCCGTCGCTGATGGACACCGAGGTGGAGGGCCGGTCATTCACTGCAGCGAGCAACCTCTGCAGCGTTGAGGTGGCCGAATTCTTCTTCGCGGCGTACATGCTGGTCCCCGAAGTACTTCCCGCCGCAGCTGGTGCAGTACGCGAACTCACTCCTGCGGACCAAGGTCCTGTTCGGCTCCGACTACCCGATGATCCCGCCGGACCGCTGGATCGCCGACTTTGAGAAACTGGCCATCAAACCCGAGGTGCGCCCGCTGATCATGCGCGAGAATGCGATCCGGCTGCTCGGGCTGCAGAACGCCACAGCGACCGCCGCGGAATGATGACGGGCCTGAGCGCACAGCACATGCTCATGGCTCGAGAGAAAAATGCGTAAATTTGGGAACACCGACGAGCGGGCAACAGCCCACCCGCCTCTGTCCCTCCGCCTGAACACATGGAGAAGACAATGTGACAACGCGTACTCATCACCGCCGGAGCCAGCGGGATCGGCCTGGCCACCGCCAAGGCCTTCGCAGCGGCCGGCGCCCGGGTTCACATCGCCGACATCAATGCCGACGCCGTGGCCGCAGCCAGCGCCGGTAACCCGGACATCACCGGATCCGTGACGGACGTCAGCAACCCCGACGCCGTCGCCGCCCTGTTCGAGGACGTCAAGAAGGAGCTTGGCGGTCTGGATGTGCTGGTCAACAACGCCGGCATCGCCGGCCCCACCGCCCCGGTGGAAGAATACGACGCCGGCGCTTTCGCCGCCGTCGTCGGCGTGAACCTGCAGGGGACCTTCAACGTCACGCAGCGGGCTATCCCGCTGCTTAAGGAATCCGACGCCGCGTCCATCGTGACCATGTCTTCCCTGGCCGGCCGGTTCGGCTACCCGAACCGTGTTGCTTACTCCACCACCAAGTGGGGCCTGGTCGGCTTCGCCAAGACGCTCGCCATGGAACTGGGCCCGTTTGGCATTACCTCGAACACCATCCACCCGGGCGCCGTGGACGGCCCGCGCATCATGAGCGTCTTCGAGGGCCGTGCGTCCGTGTCCGGCCGCACCGTTCAGGAGGAAATCGACTCCGCGATGGCCAACCAGTCCGTGAAGAAATTCATCAACCCGGACGACATCGCCGCCCTGATCCTGTTCCTCGCCGGCCCGCACGCCCGCACCATCTCCGGCCAGATGTTCCCCATCGACGCCGACTCCAAAGCCGCAGTCTAATGAGCACGAAGTATATTGCCGCACAGGCGCCAGCCACCGGCAGCCCCGCCGGGACAAACGCACCGGCCGGTAGCGTCGCTCCGCCGGCGGGCAGCCTCTGGCGCGGCCGCGTCGTGGGCATCGCTCATATTGTTCTTGCGGTCCGGTTCGGGCACGTGCTGATGGGCCCGGACCATGCGGGAAGGTGCTACTGGGCGCTGAAATTAGAAAGCGCYGACGCTCCTGTCCGGTCCATCCCGCAGGTCAGACAGGACCTTGTGCCCGGTTGCCCATTTCTTTGATAGTTCCGCCGGGGCATCGTTTCGGGTCTCAGTCCATGAGGTCGAAGTCCAGGTCGAGGTCCAGGGGCGAGTTCAGCCGTCTCCAGGTGGAGGATGTCCGGCGAAGACACCGGCGGACGCGGCAGTGGCTCCAAGCTGCACAATTGCGGACCGCCACGACGTCCCTGAGGTGCAGCGGTCCTGCACGGCGGAGGCTTTCCCGGTGTGTCGGCACCGGATCCAGATCCTGGGTTCCACCCAACGGTCGGTTTCAGTGGATACGCGGCGACTCACATTTGCGCGCCCAGCCGACAGGCAACGCCATGGGCACAACGGACAAGTCCTTGATCATCACCACTCACCCGGGGGACGTCAGCTGAATCCGGCTCTCTAATATCTGCCTCCGGCGAACGCCCCAAGCGTGCCTGAGGCGACGTAGCATCAAGGTATGGGGGCAGCCAGGAGTGTGGCGAAATGTTTGAGCGATTTACGGACCGTGCCCGTCGCGTAGTTGTGCTTGCCCAAGAAGAGGCACGCATGCTGAACCACGGTTATATTGGTACCGAACACATCCTCTTGGGTCTGATCCATGAGGGTGAGGGTGTTGCCGCCAAAGCCCTTGAATCCTTGGGCATTTCCCTCGACGGTGTCCGCGAGCAGGTCCAGGAGATCATCGGCCCGGGCCAGCAGTCCCCGTCCGGACACATCCCCTTTACCCCTCGTGCCAAGAAGGTCCTGGAGCTCTCGCTGCGTGAGGCCCTGCAGCTGGGCCACAACTACATCGGGACCGAGCACATCCTCCTCGGCCTCATCCGGGAGGGCGAGGGCGTTGCCGCCCAGGTGCTCGTCAAGCTCGGCGCCGACTCGAGCCGGGTCCGCCAGCAGGTCATCCAGCTGCTCTCGGGTTACCAGGGCAAGGAGGCCACAGGCCCCGGTCAGGATCACGTTGAAGCGGTTCCCTCCGGTTCCGTGGTTTTGGACCAGTTCGGCCGCAACCTGACCCAGGCGGCGCGCGAGAACAAACTGGACCCCGTGATCGGCCGCGAGCAGGAAATGGAACGCGTCATGCAGGTCCTGTCCCGCCGCACCAAGAACAACCCCGTGCTGATCGGCGAGCCGGGCGTCGGCAAGACCGCCGTCGTTGAGGGCCTGGCCCAGGCTATTGTCCGTGGGGATGTCCCGGAGACCCTCAAGGACAAGCAGCTGTACACTCTGGACCTGGGCTCCGTGGTGGCCGGCTCGCGGTACCGTGGTGACTTTGAGGAGCGGCTGAAGAAGGTCCTCAAGGAGATCCGCACCCGCGGGGACATTCTTTTGTTCATCGACGAGATCCAGACACTGGTGGGTGCCGGTGCCGCCGAGGGTGCCATCGATGCGGCCTCGATCCTGAAGCCGTTGCTGGCCCGCGGCGAGCTGCAGACCATCGGTGCGACCACGCTGGACGAGTACCGCAAGCACATCGAGAAGGATGCCGCGCTGGAGCGCCGTTTCCAGCCGATCCAGGTCAAGGAACCCTCCGTGGCCGACGCGATCGAGATCCTCAAGGGCCTCCGCGACCGGTACGAGGCACACCACCGGGTCACCATCACCGACGGCGCCCTGGTCGCCGCCGCGAACCTCTCCGAGCGCTACATCTCGGACCGGTTCCTGCCGGACAAGGCGATCGACCTGATCGACGAGGCCGGGGCACGGCTGCGCATCCGCCGCATGACCGCCCCGCCGGAGCTTAAGGCTATTGCCGAAAGGATCATTGCCGTCAGGAAGGCCAAAGACGTCGCGATCGACGCCTCCGACTACGAGGGTGCCGCGTCACTGCGCGATGAGGAGCAGAAACTGATTGCCGAGCGTAAAGAGAAGGAGCGCCAGTGGAAGACCGGCGGGCTGGACGACATTTCCGAGGTTGATGAGGACCTGATCGCCGAGGTGCTGGCGAACTCCACCGGCATCCCGGTCTTCAAGCTGACCGAAGAAGAGTCCTCGCGGCTGCTGAAGATGGAAGATGAGCTGCACCAGCGTGTGGTCGGCCAGGAGGAAGCGATTAAGTCGGTTTCGCGGGCGATCCGGCGCACCCGTGCAGGACTGAAGGACCCGAAGCGTCCGGGCGGTTCGTTCATCTTCGCTGGCCCCACCGGCGTGGGCAAGACCGAGCTCGCCAAGGCCCTCGCGGAGTTCCTGTTCGGCGAGGAAGACGCGCTGATCACGCTGGACATGTCCGAGTACTCGGAGAAGCACACGGTCTCGCGGCTCTTCGGTGCCCCTCCGGGCTACGTGGGCTACGACGAAGGCGGCCAGCTGACCGAGAAGGTCCGCCGTCGTCCGTTCTCCGTGGTGCTGTTCGATGAAGTGGAGAAGGCGCACGCCGATCTCTTCAACTCGCTGCTGCAGATCATGGAAGACGGCCGCCTGACCGACTCCCATGGCCGCGTGGTCGACTTCAAGAACACCGTGATCATCATGACCACCAACCTCGGCACCAGGGACATCTCCAAGAGTGTTGCCACCGGCTTCCAGTCCGGCACGGACACCCAGACCGGCTACACCCGGATGCGCGCCCGGGTCACCGAGGAGCTCAAGCAGCACTTCCGCCCCGAGTTCCTGAACCGTGTTGACGATGTTGTGGTCTTCCCGCAGCTGACCCAGGACGAGATCATCGAGATCGTGGACATGTTCGTCAGCCGGCTCAAGAAGCGCCTGAAGGACAAGGACATGGGCATCGAGCTCACGTCCGCGGCCAAGGTGCTCCTCGCGGCCCGCGGCTACGACCCCGCCATGGGTGCCCGGCCGCTGCGCCGCACCATCCAGCGCGAGATCGAGGACCAGCTCTCCGAGAAGATCCTCTTCGGCGAGCTGCACTCCGGCGACATCGTGGTGGTGGATGTCGAAGGCGAGGGCGACGACGCGAAGTTCACTTTCGCCGGCAACGCCAAGCCGCGCATCCCGGACGCACTGCCCGCCGCAGGCTGATCGGAATACCGCCGGGGTGGGCCGATATCCGGTGGCTCAACGGGCGGCGGGACCCGTCGCCGGGGACCCGCCGCCGTCGGACTGCCGTCAGCTGCCGGCCGGGGCACCGGCGCAGGGAGGCCATTGCCCTGGTCCGGACCGGAAGAGCCCGCTGTAGGCGTTGGGGGCGATCTGGCCGGACAGATGGGCATAGAGGACATTGCGACCGGCCGGAATCTCCCGGCTTGTCACGAGGTCGATCAGCCCGGCGAGGGACTTTCCGTCGTAGACCGGGTCGGTGATCATGGCCTCGAGCGAGGCGCCAAGGCGGATGACTTCCAGAGTGGAATCGACTCCGTACAGGTCTCCGGCCCAACCCTCCATGACGTTGATTTCGTCATCACGGAGCTCCCGGCCCAGGCCGATCAGCTCGGCGGTGTTCCGGGCGATGCGGTCAACCTGGTCTGGGCCTGTATAGAAAAGAGTCGTGGCGGCGCCGACGTGAGCGGCAATCGCGCCGCCTCAGCGAGATCGGAAGAGCCGCCGAATCATTCCAAGCGTGGCCGTCCCAGTTCCTAGGAAGCGGAACCCATGATAGTCCCTCGAAATGTGGCGACTCACGCCGTGATTTTCGTTCCACAACTATCCTCCCTGCGACGTCCCACAGGAATCGTGCGGAATAGATACCGGTGCAGTTTTGCCCCAGCCCTAATAAGAGAAGGCGCTCAGGGTCACTTTGGCTCGGTTTTCGACGTTCACCATCGTCACAGGGTGGGGCCAGTTTCAACTGTTCTTCCGGGCCGGAATTACTTGGCGCAACCACCACGACCGGAATCAGTCAGGGCACCAGCGGACTGTCKCCAGGGTTACCTTAGATCCATGGGGCACCTGAGAGGTCCTTTATATCTGGACATCGYGGCGAAGGGCCTGTCTCTGGCGGGTGTTGCGCTGATGATCTTCGGTCGGGAGGGCTGGTTCACCGTCGGTGTTTTCGTCGTGGTTATCGGCGTGCTGATCGGGGCGTGGGCCATGGTTGCCGTCCGTGGGGTGCGGTCACCTGGAGGGCCCTCCCGCCCGGCACCTTTCGGCGCATGGAACCGGAGGGACGCCGGTGCGGAAAAGGACGACGATTCCTGAACGGCGAGGATTCGCCCGACCCGGAGCTCAGCCTGATGAGTTTCCGGAGACCTCGCGTCGCGGAAGTTAATGTCCCAGGGTGCCGGTCTGATACTGTTGCTACACCTTTCCGTAGCACAGTCCCTGTGCCGGCACGCCTGCACAGGAGGCATTCCATGGCTGAAATCTTGACGGACTTTTCGGGTGAGTGGCGCTTTGACCCCACCCACACCCGCATCGGTTTCTCTACGCGCCACGCAATGGTGACCAAAGTGCGCGGGGCGTTCAACGACGTTGAGGGCGCCATCCACGTCAATGCCGAAAACCCTGAGCAGTCGTCGGCACGGATGACCATCAAGGTGGCCAGCATCGACACTCGCAATGCGGACCGCGACCAGCACCTGCGTACTAACGAATTCTTTGACGCACCGCAGTTTCCGGAGATCACGTTCTCCAGCAACCGGGTGGACCAGGTCGACGACGGCCACTTCATCGTTGGCGGTGACGTCACCATCCGCGGGGTCACCAAGGACATCGCCATCCCGCTGGACTTCATCGGCGTCGAACGTGACCCCATGGGTAACCTCCGGGCGGGCTTTGAAGGCTCACGCCGGATTGACCGGCAGGACTTCGGTCTCACATGGAATGCGGCTCTTGACTCCGGCGGGGTCCTTATCTCGGACAAGATCACCCTTGAATTCGAAATCTCCGCCGTGAAAGTCGAAGACCCGGCGGCCTGACACCCACCGCGCCGGTATCGCCGGACGCCAGTTCCAAGCAGCCGGCTGCACCGTGCTCGGTGTCCGGCCCGATGCGCGGATGGTCTCTATTTCTCTGGTGTGTCATCAGGCAGCGGCATCGAGGGCGATGAGCGGCCGGGCGTGAGTCGCCGGAAGCGAAGCGCCGGGCGCCGTCGGTGAAGGCCTCCGCGGGGCTGGGCGCGGCGGGGAGCGATGGTGAGGCTGCCTCGGACAAGGCCATGCGGGCACAAAATCGCGCCACGGAGTGTACTCCGTGGCGCTTGTTTGCTAATGAATTGCTTGACTTTATGAACTGCTCGACTGCATATGTTTGCGTTCCGAAATGTGCTCCACCAGTTCGCCCACACGCTCCTCCGAGTAGTTGCGCGCGATGTCACCCTGGCTGATGATGCCGACCAACTTGTGGTCAGCAATGACCGGGAGCCGCCGGACCTGGTACTTCTCCATCATTTCGATGGCGGCGTCAACGTTCGCATCGGCGTCAATCCAGTGGGGCGCACCGGTGGCGAGGTCGCGGGCCATCATCTCGCGTGGATCACGGCCCACGGCAACGCACTTGAGCACGATGTCCCGGTCAGTGATCATGCCCTTCAACTTGCCGTCATCACCGCAGATCGGCAACGATCCGCAGTCCAGATCCAGCATCATCCGTGCGGCATCTACGAGGGACTGGTTCTCCTTAATACACTGTGCATCCGTACTCATGAATTCACGTACGGCACTCATTGGTCCTCCTTCATCGATTGAGGTATCGACGCAGAGTCACCGGGCACATGCGCCGATGCTGCTAGCCTACGCCCGGGCCAGCGCCGATGTCGACGGCGGTTCCTCCCCTATTTGGGAGCTTCCGTTAACCATCAGGGAGTCGGGCAGTTCTTCGGTTTTTTCGGGCGCCGGGGCAGGGTCAGATGGGCTGCGCGGCGGGCCATTGCCGCATTGAACCGTTCGGGTCAGCGGCGGGTGCAATACAGGAGCGAAAGCGATAGCTCAGGTCCGTGTTTCCAGGATAGTGCGGTCGTGACGGGGCTGGATACCCCGGCTGCATGTTTCGAATGATCGGCCGGAACAGAAGGCGTGACGGCTGTGTCTGCGTGGTCTGCTGGATGAACAGACCGTTGTCTGGCCGGGTGCCCGAGGCTCGTGACATGGCTGTCTGCGGAGAGGCTCACCTTCGTTCTTGCATCACAGCCGACTGGGCGCCTGAAATCCTTACACGCGGATCACGGCCAGCGAACCTGGATCGATGGCAATCATTCCGCCGTCCACCGGTATCACGGCTGCGTTGGCATACGAGGCTTGGTCAGAGAGCAGCCACGCCACCACGTTTCCGGTTTCGAGCGCCTCTGCTGGCCGTCGGGTAGGCACGAATGATGTGGCCACGGAGTAAGCGTGTTGACGTTTCAGCTCGAGTTCTGCGCCGAATTCATCCATTTCCTGGTCTGCCATTTCGGTGCGGGTCCACCCCGGGCAGACGGCGTTCGCTCGGACCCCAAGTGGGCCGTAGTCCACGGCAATCGACTGCATCGGCATTGTTAGCGCCGCCTTTGAGGCGTTATACCCGGGGATACCTGCGGTTGCCCTGAGCGCCGCGGCTGAGGCGACTCCCACAATGGCGCCGCCAGCCGCTATGAGGTGCGGCACGATTGCCTTGGCCAGAAGGAAGGGACCCGTCAGTTGGTACGGATCGTTGCGTCCGAGTCTTCGTTCGCCGACTCACCGACTGCCCCGGGGCTGACAATGCCCGCATTCAGCACGAGACCGTTGATCGATCCGAATCGCTCAACGGTAGTTGCAACAAGTTCGCGTACACCGTTCTCCGATGCAGCGTCGGCAACGAATGGGACGGCGCCGGCGGATCGGGCGACCCTCTCAAGGGTTTCGAGTCGACGGCCACAAATGGCAACGTCCCACCCTTGGCACCGGGATGAGGCAAAACAATCATGTTAGCGCCAGCAACGGAATTGGAATTCATGGCGACTTTAATTGAGGGCTGGAGAAATCATGGCTGAAGTCCGCGTACACACGCATCTATCCGCCGGGCGTTGGCACGATCTGGAGGTATTTACGATCAAAGCTCCAAACACGGTTGCGGAATTTGAGGTTCCGGCCGGCGTTCAGATCAAGCTCCGGTATGGGGCGGGGCCGCTAGGATACGACCGGCAGCAGCAGACGACTGACGGGAGGAACGTAAAACGCTTAGTCGTTGGCGGACTAATGGTCCGTGCTCGGATGCAAGCCAGGACTCCACAAGCCATCCAGCTCTCGTACAAGAGGATCACCAAATAGTGCTAACTGCAGCATACGGGCCGCTTATCCAGGACCACGAAAAGCTGCTCGGGACTGCCCCGGCTTTTGTTGGCTCGGGGTCTTAGGCCGCTCTGAGCGCGGTCCGGTTGATTGTTTCATATTCGATTGGTGTGAGTTTTCCCAGCCGTCTTTGCCGTCGCCGGCGGTGGTAGGTCCGTTCGATCCAGGTCGTGATGGCTAAAAGGAGTTCCTGCCTGGTGGTCCACCGCTGCCTATCCAGGACGTTCTTCTGCAGCAGGGAGAAGAACGATTCCATCGCGGCGTTGTCCGCGCACGCGCCGACCCTGCCCATCGAGCCTGTGAGCCCGTGGTGTCGGAGCGATTCAACGAAGCGGCGAGACCTGAACTGGAAGCCGCGGTCCGAGTGCACCACGGTCCCCGCCGGGCGGCGTGTCCGCACCGCGTTCTCCAGCGCGGCGACGGCCAGCGAAGACTTCATCCGCGAGTCCATCGAGTAGCCAACGATCCTTCCGGAATAGACGTCCTTCACCGCGCAGAGGTAGAGCTTGCCCTCGGCGGTGGAGTGTTCGGTGATGTCGGTCAGCCACAGCTCGTTCGGCGCAGCGGCGGTGAAGTCCCGCTCCACCAGGTCGTCGTGGACCGGTGGGCCCGGTTTCCGGTTCAGTCCGCGCTTCTTGGAAAATACAGACCAAATGCCGTGGTCCCTGCACAAGCGCTGAACCCTGTTCTCACCGGCCATGATGCCCTTCTCGGGGAGTTCGTCGGCGATGAACCGGTACCCGAACGCAGAATCGTCGGCATGGATGTCCAGGGCGGCGTTTACCAGGTGTGCGTCGACCCAGTCGCGTTCCGTGACCGGGCTGGCTCTCCACCGGTAATAGCCTTGCTTGCTGAATCCCGACACCCTGCAGTCCACCGCCACGGGAACACCGTCGGCGGCAAGATCCGTGACCAGCGGCTAGATCATTTTGGGTTGACGTCCCGTGCCAGATACGCAGCAGCGCGGAGCTTTTCCATCCGCCGGGTGGAGACCCCGAGCAGGTAGCAGGTCGCGACCACGGTGGTCAGGGCGACCTCGGCCCGGCGGCGGCGTTCCAGCAGCCAGTCCGGGAAGCACTATCCCTGCCGGAGCTAGGGGATGGCGACGTCCAGGGTGCCGGTGCGGGTGTCGAAGCCCCGGTGCCGGTACCCGTTGCGGGAGTTGCTGCGGGCCTCGCAACGTCAAGAACTCGGTGGTGAAGAAACTCTTGCCATTCACATGATCCCCTCATGCCGGCAGGAACCCCGGCAGACGGCTTACCCACCGCATGCCTCGCAGCTTCACCGGACACCGCCGGTCCTCCTCGATGTCCCATTCGGAGTCGCTGAAGCGGCGGACGTTCCCGGCGGGAATCCATGTCCAGTGCGCGAGGTGCTCGTCGTCCGGCCATGACACGAGGATGTGCGAAAGGTTCCACCGCTCGCCGAGGCGTAGACGCCCACTGTGCAGGTCGTGCCCGGGAAGAGCAGCATCCGACGAGACATTCAGGGCCTCCGGGCGGTGGCTTCAAATGGCATGATCGTCAGATCTGGGCGTCGAGCCGAAGCCCTCGGGAGCTGCCCGCGCGGGATTCGGTGGCGGTCTGTCCGCTCCTACTCGTCCCCACATGCCGATCGGCTCTCAAACTGCGGGAGTTGGCCAACCGGTGGCTGACGCTGCCCGGCTACTTGGGCGCGAACGTCGGTAGAAGGTGATCACGCACTGGCTACCCTAATCGACCAAGTTGACCGATGGATCGAGGCTTAGCTAGGCTCACCGGTGGTTTGAGGTCCGGTCGGGGCGTTCCGGAGATGGATCGGCCCGTGACCGGCTAGGTCTTTGCGTATCAAGTTGATGCCGTTGACGAGGTGCGAATCATCGATGGCTGCCGGTGCGAAATACGTCGAGTAAACAGACTCTCCACCGTACGCCCAGCCGAGGACAGCGCCTGCCCGCGTATACAGCTGCTGTGCGTGGGCAGGCTCTTTAGCAGGTTGTGGGCCGGCTAGTTCGGCCAGGTTGAGCAACTGTGCGATGTGGAGCGCGGACAACACTGTGTTGTGGTGATAGCAGGTTAGTCCATCACTTTCTTTGGGCGTAGTGCTGCGTTTCGGCGACCATGACGCCTGCGTGTTCTGTCCTGCAAGGCGGATCGTCTCGGCAAACTTGCCGTGCTTATTAGCGATGATGAGAGTATTTCCAGGAGGCTGCCCCGGATAGCACATCTGCCTCAACAGAGCCGTCGCTTCCTCAGTTGAAGTTGTTCCCGTGGCTCCTGAAATGGTTGTCACTGTAGTCAGCTCGAGGCCGCGCACAGGGCTACTACTCGGACTGCCGAGAACGTCTTTCTCTAGTTGCTGCACCTCGTGAAGGAGAATCATATCGATCGTTCGGATTTTGTCGTCGGATGCTTTGAACACCGCGAGTTGAGTTAATTGCTGTTGGAGGGATGCCGCGGCTTCGAGCGTCAAATCCCCTTCAAACGTCGCGGTGACCGCGATGCCGACTCCGGATGGGTAGAGGTAGCGCTCACAGGTCACGATGACATTCAGGCGATTTGTTGTCGGCACGAACCCCCTAGACCGCAACAGTGGTACCTGCTTGATCCACCCCGAGTACGCCTGGGCCGTCGAATACCCAGAGCCGAGCAGAGCCGCCCAGTACTTGTGCCCCGTCTCGTAGGAGCCCCACGGCTTCAGCCATTCTGCTCCCGTCGTGGGTGCCGCCATGAAGGCGGTCGTGTAGGAGGTCAGACTGCTAAGTGACGGCTTACCGAGTCCATCAATGACAACCTCCCGAAGCGCAGATGTCAGCAGCCAGCTGATATGAAAACGAGTGATACTAGCCATGACATCTGCCCCTATTGCTATCCTTGCGGCCACTTGATATAAACGAATTGACTGAATAACTATCTTTGAGTAGATAGAATTTACTTTTAAGTAAATTGGGCCGCCCGATGGCGGGCCGTGGCCGGGTGCTCGCACCCGGCCCTTCATTTTTACCTTCGACTCGATCACCCATTACGACTCCGTGCTGACAATCCTGCCGTGACCGAAGTCCGTCAGGTCAGTCAGTTTGACCTTAGTAACAGTCGCGACATCCTTGGTTGGCTGGTATTCGGGGGAGCTGAAGTCCGGGCCCGTCACGAGTTCGTAGAGCTCTCGATTCTTTCCTTCCGTGAGGAGAGCATCGAACCTTGCTGCATTCTCGCCTTCTTTTGAAGGCTTTGACACGATCCGGGGGCATACTAAGGCTGTAGTCGGGCCGAAGCGGAGCACAAACACCCTGCCTGTGTTCTGGTTCGTGTAGTTCGCGTTAGCTACCTGATCCAGCTTGTCCTTGGTCTTAGCCTTGCCCTTGAAGCGCGTGATTTTGCGGAGGACTGTTCGGGCACTGTCATTCGGCTGAAAACGATTTCGGCGGATTACCCATCGGACTGCTATCGCGACCGCCCAGACTGCTGCCCCGGTTGCGATGCCTAGTACACAGATCCGGACGATATCGACGAATCCGTAGACAGCGCTGTAGTTCCGGCCGAAAATCTCCGTATAAAGAAAAGGAAACGGCATCGCGAAAAGAACACCGAGGATCGCCAAGGCCACCGTGCCGGTTATCGTCTGCGGCGGCGTGATCTCGATAGGCAACTCGCGGGGATACACACGCCACCACAGGAACCAGACGACGAGCACGAACAGCAGACCAGGAACGACGAAGAGCGCGGGCGCGATCGCCGCGCCGAAGGCGCCGGTCAACGCGTCCTCCCCAAACACGCTCAGGGAAATCTTGTGACTGTCCGTGGCGAATCCGGCGTTCTGGCCGACCGAGTCCTCGTAGTTTATTGATAGAACGACTAGGGCACTTCCAGGCTGAACGCCGTTCGGCGCGCTTACGTGTAGGTGCACGGTGGCGCCGTCTCCGGGGGCGAGGGTGTCCGGCAGATCCAGCGTAAGGGAACCTGTGGGGGCGTCAGCAGGGCGCGAGGCCTTAGTCAATTCGACTTTGAGAAAGGTCGGGAAAGTGAGCGTTGCCCCTGTGATGCGCTGCGTCAGAGCGCTAGTGTTCTGGACGCCGAAATAGAGGTCTGCGGCTTGGGTATCGACCATCGCCGTGTCGCCAGATTGGGAGATCGTGAGCGCATTCGACGCCAGCGCCGGAATCGTCCCGGGCAAGACCTTCAGCGTAGCCAGGATTGACCCCGCCGAGTCCACTCCGGTGTAACCGATCGTCGTGACCACTGTGACGGACGACAACAGCCGGGCGGGGAGAGTGACGATTGCTGGCACAGTCAGCGAGCCGCCCGCCGGAATCGACACGGGTGTCTCGTCAAGGGTTATGACGAGTGGACTAACTGCGCCGCTTTCCTGCCTGATCTTCGGGTTGACCACCACAGGGGCGCTCGTGGGGTTCTGGATGCGGAGCCCTGTCGCACGCGTCTCGCCAGGAAGCATCGCAAGTTCGTCAGGCGTGTACGCCGCCGCAACGGCCATCGACTCCGCTGCCGCCGATGTGGCCACGGGCCCGAAGCCGGAGAGGAGAATGGACGCAGCGAGGGCGCTGATGCCAATCACTCGGGCGATCCGGAGCCAAAATGCCCGATCAGCGCTCATTTACTTCGCTTCCTCCCCATCCGGCCTACCGGGCGTGATTCTAAAAAGTGCGACCTGTCGTTGCGGCAGCGGGAGCAACTTGGGTAGTCCGAGCGAAGCGAACCGCTGCGTGTTGGTCTCCTACCTGTGACCCTCGATGAGATGCGAGATGTCGGAGCGCTGCACACTCCACACCCTCGCCGCGACCCGTTGGACGCATGATCCCAACAAGCCCGACTTGCGCAAGGCTAAACTTCAGTAGTGCCATTGRGGCAGTGTGACATTGAGCCGAACACACGTCTAGGTCTCATTGTTTCGTTCTCAGCCCGGTCAGCGTGAATGGTCGGACCCCAATTAGCAGTCCAGCGTCTACGCGATAGCTAATTTGGCCTGTTTCGGTCCATGTTTCCTAGAAGCGTTTCGGCCTCATGCCGTCCAGCTACTCGTGGGGCCATTCATGACTGTAGATAGATTTCCATTCCTCGGCCAAATAGTTGGCTCCGGCCATGGTGTGGATGATTTCACCAGAAAGTTGTTCCCTTCTGGACTGGGCGTTGAAGGATTCGATGAAGGCGTTCTGTCGGGTGATCTCGGGTCGATGAAGGCGGTGTCGACTCCAGCGGTGTCGCACCAGTCGATCAGCGCGGCGGCGGTGAATTTCGGCTAGAAGGCCCACAACGGGGTGAGCTGGGCCCCGACGGGGTGAAGGATCACCCGAAGTCCTTCGCGAAGCGGTCCCGTCTCGTTCGGCGACGACTTCTGAGCCACGGACAGTGCGCCCCGGTTCCGGCCGCGTCGCGGGGTCAGGCCCGCGACGCGGCCGGAGCTGTCTGGCCTTGGTGGTCGGTTGAGACCGAGCCGACGCTCGGCTGCGGCGGCCCCTCGACCGCCGGTAACGCTCGAGTTGGCAGCTGTGGTGCGTTCAGATCCCGCTCCCGGTCCGCGCGGCTGACGTCCCCGGGTCGTACTGGAGGGAGGCGGCGTTGGGCAGCCAGGCCGCCTCGTCGTAGAGGCTGCTTAACCGGCGCGGAAGCTTCTCCAGGACACGGTCGGTGCGGACCTGCTCCAGGGCGTCCACCAGGTAGTACGTGCCGGTCGGATGACCTTTGGCCGACGCGGCGGAACCGAGCCCTTGCACCACTGGGCGGGTCACGACCGCGTCCTGGTAGTCGCCGAGCAGGTCCTGGAGCTTCTTGGCCTGCCGGCCCAGCCGCCGGGCGGGTTTGCCGACGACGGGGGTGGCGACGTGGATCACGTAGCGGAGTTGCTTGTCGGCCTTGCGGGCGTCGTGCAGCGCCTCATCCCGCTCTGTCCCCGCCGGCAGCGCCTGGGCGGCCACGAGGTGACGGTCGAGCGTGCGCAGCGCCTTGGCGATGCTCTTTGGCAGCTCCTCCGCCGCGGGCCGCGCCGCGCGCTCGGTGAAGGGCGGGTCGGCCGGCGGCCAGTCCAGCACCTGACGGAGCGCGGCGTAGCGATCGCTGTCGAGCGTGGCATGGGTGGTCTGGCTGCTACTGACGGCGAGCTGGTCCAGCTGGGTCCGGGCGTGGTCGAACACCGGGCCAACGATCAACTCCGACGGCAGGGCGTCGTGCTGTCGTTTCAGCTCGATGAGTGTCCTCTGGGTGTCGTTCTCCTCGCCGAGCTGGCGGCCCAGCCACGCCAGCTCGGCGCACACCGGTCGAGTGACCTGCCGATCGAGGATGCGGGAGAAGCCGCGAAGTGTGGAACGCAGCTGGCGGATCACGACGCGCATCTTGGTGACCCCCTTCGGGTCGCCGTCGCGCACCTTGCGCTCGGCCTCCCGAAGTGCCCTGGTCTGGGCGAGGAGGGCATGCAGCACCACCTCGCCGGCCGTGGGCGGGGACGCAGTCGCCGTCTGGTTCTTCGATGGCTTGGTGCGGTGGGTGGACGGCTCTCGGGTGTTCGTCGCGGTGATGGTCATTAGAGGGCTCCGATGGTTGTGAGGTGGGTGCGGTCGGCGGAAGGGTCTGCCGGAGCGGTCTCGGGCAGCTCGGTGTCCAGAACGCCACCCCGGCGCAGGTACACGGTGCGGGTGGCCAGCGCAGTGACCGCGGGCCGATGCGTCGTCGCGATGATCGTGCGACCTTTGACGAGCCGGCCCAGCGCCTGGACAACGAGTTCCTCGGCGTGAACGTCCAGGCCGGTGGTGGGTTCGTCGAGGAGCACTACGGGGGCGTCGACGAGCAGTGCGCGGGCGATGCCGACGCGCTGGCGCTGCCCGCCGGACAGCCCGGTCCCGCCGGTACCGACGGTGGTGTCGAGCCCGTCGGGGAGGTCATCGGCGAACTCGCTGACCAGGGCCGCCTCTGCGGCGGCAGCCACCTCGGCGTCCGTGGCGTCGGGGCGGCCGTAACGGATGTTGTCGATCAGTGTGCCGGAGAACAGGAAGGTGTCCTGCAGGACCATGGCCACCTGCTGGTGCAGCCAGCGCTCCGGGAGGTCGGGGACCGAGTGCCCGTCGAGCAGGACCTGGCCGGAGGTGGGACGGTAGAGGCCGCCGATCACGGACAGGAGGGTCGACTTGCCGGCGCCGTTGTCACCGAGCAGGGCGATCCGCTCGCCCGGGGTGACGGTCAGGTCGACGTCAGTGAAGACCGGGCCGCGGCCGGTGCCGTAGTCCAGCACGACCTTGCGCAGCTCGATGCGGCCGTCGACGCGGGCCGGCAGCGGCTCCTCGGTGCCCTGGTGGTCGGTGGGCTGGTCGAGGATGTCGGCGATCCGTTGGGCGGAGGCGGCGCCCTGGGTGAAGCTAGGTGCCAGCTTGGCCAGGGACTTCATCGGCGAGAGCATGGTCTTGAGGTAGCTGGTGACGACCACCAGCACCCCGACCTGCCACCAGCCCTTCAGCGCTCCGTAACCGCCGACGAACAACACCAGCGCGGTGCCCACGGAGGCGACCAACTGCAGGGTGGGGGAGAACTTGGCGCTGACCTTGACCGAGCGCAGCGAGAGGCCGAGCACGTTGTCGTTCTGCGTGGCGAACCGCTGGTCCTGCACCCGCTGGCTGCCGAACGCGTGCACGGTGCGGATGCCCATCAGGGACTCGGTGACGAGCCCGGTCAGGTCGCCGGTGGCGGCGCGCTTGCGACGGGCGTACTGCCGGGTCAGGCCGGCGAAGTGGTTGGCGGTCAGGAATACCAGCGGGGCGACGACGAGCCCGATCAGCCCGAGGCGCCAGTCCACCGCGACCATCACGGCGGCGGTACCGGCCAGGGTGAGCACGGACGGGACGAGGTCGGTGCCCACATCCCGCAGGGTCGATTCCACCGTTGACGTGTCGGAGACGACCCGGCTGGTCAGCTCGCCGACGTTCTGCCGGTCGTGGAAGGCCATCGGCAGCCGCTGGGTGTAGGCGAACACATCCGCGCGGATGCGCGAGGTGATCCGCTGGCCGGACCCGTTCATGTACATGTCGCCCAGGTAGGAGAACATCCCCGCGGCAGCGGTGATCGCCACCACCGCGCTCGCCGCGACCAGCAGCATCGCCATCGACGAACCGCCGAACCACCCGGCGACGGCGTGCAGGATCCCGCTCTTGCCCTGGCCGTTACCTTGGCCCTTGTCCTGGAGCAGGTCGTTGATGACCAGCGCCAGCGGCCAGGGGGCGGCAAGATTGGCGGCCATTTGCCCGCCGTTCATCAGCACGCCCAGGGCCAGCGACTTTCGCTCGGGCCGGCCGTATTCCTTGAACCGCCACAGCTCGCGCAGAGTGCTGAGATCCCAGCGCGAACGCCCACCGGCGCCGTGTCTTTGCGGTTTGACGGCGTCGATGTCTTCCGGGCTGGATGGCAGGTCGTCCGTGGAGTGGACGGTCATGGGTTGCTCCTCTGTACAGGGCGGTATTGGCAACGGCGCCGACGATGCGGGATGCACCGCGGAAACATACGTTGTATGGAAGCTTAACCATACAACGTATGGAAGGTAGGCCGCAATACTGACCGCCTGTGGTCGAAGCAATTTTTGGAAGTCTCCCTAGGGAGGGCAGGCGTTGCCTGGTCAGGGGCTCCGGTGCCACAGTGAACCATGGCCACAGAGGAAGATGTCCGCCAGATCTGCCGTGGACTGCCGGGGGTTAGCGAGCGGCCCAGCTGGGGCCAGCCGGCATGGTTCGGAAAAACCCTGATGGCACGTATCTGGGAAGACGGCGTCCTCACCGTGAAAACCGAGGAACGGGAAGCACTCGCAGGGACCGGCCCCGACACCTACTTCTGGACGCCCCACCACGAGCGGTCCCCGAAACTGGTGCTGGTCCGCTTGGATAGGATCGACGTCGAGGAACTGGACGAGCTGCTGCAGGAGTCGTATCGCTTGGCTGGCGGGGGAGCCGCCAGGTAAGCGCTGGGCCGTCGGTGCCGGGCATTTCCAGGTCAAGTCCCGCCTTCAAGGCGGCAATGCGGTTGCTGACGGCGCCCCAGCCCGAGATGGCGGCTTCGCGCAAGCCCCATTCTGTTCGCAGGACGTCTGTGAGGAGCCACCGGTTTAAGGCGAGAGGCACACGTCCTGCGGCAAAGCACGTGCTCCCCGAGGGGGCCCATGCACCACAAAAGGCAGGGTTTTCTTCTTCGCTGCGTCGAAGGAGAAAACCCTGCCGGTTGTGGATTGTGGTTAGTTAGATGGTTCGTACGGCGATGTCGGCGGCGAGGCGGGGCAGGCGTGGGAACCAGGCGTCCTCGCCWGGTTCCCCGACGTTGACCACCATGAACGCCCGGTGTGTGGTGCCGGCGTTGAAGTCAGCGTCGACGCCGGCGGCGTCGAATCCACCCATGGGGCCTGCATGGAGCCCGACTGCACGTACCGCCATGATGAAAATCCCGGATTGGAGCCAGGCGTTGTTCTTGCCGATTTCGGCGCGTTTGATTCTGTCGCCGTCGAACATTGCTTTGCGTTCGGGGGCGGGCGGGAAGAACGTTGGGAAGTGTTCGTGCCAGTCGCTGTCATAGGACAGCACCGCGACTGCGGGGGCGGTGCGGGTCTTCTCCTGGTTACCGTCGGCCAGGTGCGAGGCAAGGCGTTCGCGGGCTTCGGGTGACTGGACCCAGGTGATGCGCAGCGGCTGGTTGTTCATCATCGTGGGGCTCATCTTCGTCAGCTCGTAGATCGCGGCCAATGTGTCGGCTGAGACCGGTTTGGAGGAGAAGCTATTGGCGGTCCGCGCTTCGAGGAAGAGCCGTTGAGTGCTGTCGGAGTCGATGGCGAGACTGTCGTGGATCGTGGCGTAGGTTGTCGTGGGGTTCATGGTGTTCCTTTTGTGTTCGGGTATGGGAGCGGTTGATCCCGCGGGGTGTGACGGCCACTTCTGCTGCGCCTCACCTTGGCCGGTCCGGTAGTGCGGTCATGCCCGAGGACGTTATGGGGAGCCGATGCGCTTTCATCGCTCTGTCCGCTCGGTCTTCGCGGCCGCGGAGTGAAAGGACGGCAGGCGGGCGAGGCTCCCGGCGACGGAGTCGGAAGTGAACATCACGGCACGATCCGGGCGGACAACGGCAGCAGCGATCCGATGTCGGACGAGCCACTGCTGGAGCTCAGATCCGGGGTCCGGGACGACGGGCGCCGCGCCCCTGAGCAGGATCCGTTCGCGCTCTTCGGGAGTGATCGCGAGAGCTAGCAGCGCGAATCCGTCTCCGGCGACGTCATCGAATCGCTTGCCGTCCGGGATGACCGAAGTGCGGGCGTTGGGGCATAGACGTCCGACGGCGGAGGTGCGGGCGAGTGCCGAGAGCCGGGAGCCGAGGGGTATAGCTGTCCATGACTGTGCGGGAAGGCCCGCCACGAGGTGTAGGCCCGGTGCGAAAAACCTCCGCAGGGCCGTACCGGCGCGACCACCCGCGGTCATGGTGAGGCCGAACAGCTTTGCGACGGTGATAGTTCTTCTCGCGTGCCGCTTGCGCTCGGTCTGGTAGCTGGCCAGCGTGCTTGCGGGGAGCTCGCCGGCAAGAACACCGGCGAGCTTCCAGGCCAGGTTCATCGCATCTCGGAGTCCCGCCCCCATGCCCTGGCCTATGAAGGGAGGACTCAGGTGAGCGGCGTCGCCGAGGAGGAAGACCCGGCGGTCGCGCCACTTATTGGCGACCTGGGCGCGGAAGGTGTAGTCGGCGACCCGGATCACGCGCAGATCGTCCACCGGGACGTCGCCGGTCCAGGGCCGGATCAGCGGATGGAGCGTATCCATCGTCGCGAAGTCGGCGGCAGTCTCGTCAGGCAGCAGCCGGAACTCCCAGCGATAGCGGAGCTCTCCGACGCGCATGTAGGTACCGGCGCGGGGGGAGTCGCACAGCTGGTGGATGCCTTCCCACTGGTTCAGTTGCGCCGAAGTGTCGACGTCGACAACCAGCCAGCGCTGTTCGAAGCCCAGATCCTCCATCTCCGCGCCGATGGCCCCCCTCACCATGCTGCTGGCGCCGTCGCAGCCGAGGACATGGCTGGCACGGACCGACTCGCGTGCCCCTGTGGCACGATCCGTGAAGTCCACCTGGACTGCCGCGTTGCCTTGGGTCACACGGAGAACCTCGACATTTCCGCGCAGGGTCACCGTAGGCATGATCCGGAGGTTGTTGCGCATGAGCTGCTCGAGGTCCGGCTGGTCAAACATGTTCGCTTGGGGATAGCCGTGGGCGCCGCCATCGGCCGGTCGCTGGAACTCCGCGAGCACCCGGTGGTTGGGTGCGAGCAAACGTAGCCCGTGTGCAGGTCGGCTGAGCCCAGCGAATTGCGTCCCCACGCCCAGACGGTGGAGGATGCGATAGACCTCGTCGTCGAGATGTACCGCCCGTGGTAGCGGGTAGACGCCCTCCCAGCGGTCCAGGACGAGGCACTCGACGCCGTACTGGCCGAGTAGGGTGGCGACAGCCAGCCCGGAAGGGCCAGCGCCGACCACGACCACCGGCGCCACGCCCTCGTTGTGGGCGCTCATACTATTGCCGCCGTAAAACATTCAACCAGCGCTATCGTGAGGACGATGATCATCGATTCGCCTTTCCTGCGGGCCGATGCGTGATCCGCCATCGGACGCCGTACTCGTCGAGGGTGCGCTTGACGGCCGCATGCGATGCCTCGTCAGCTCGCACGGTGACGACTATCGTGCCGTCCTCGATATCGGTCTCCACGGCGTGCACGGCGGCCGTCTCCCGCAAGGCCTCGCTCAGCGCTACCCTGGTGGCGTCCGCCCGGAGCGCGAGCTTGTAGAGTTTGCCGACGGCAGTGACCGGAAGCTGGTTGACGATTGTGACCGACTTCGGCGAGGACGCCCGTTCCCCGACCCGGTCATCCGCCCATCGGATCAGGTCCTCGGTCCTGGTGGTCGCACCAGCAGCCAATGTTACGTAGGCGACAGGTACCTCTCCCGCATGGCGGTCGGGTCTGCCGACCGCCGCTGCGCCCGTCACATCCGGGTGCGTGAGGAGGGCGTCCTCGACGATTGCCGGGTCGATGTTGTGGCCACCTCGGATGATCAGATCCTTGGCACGGCCGGTGAGCTGGACGAAGCCGTCCTCATCGACCTGTCCGAGGTCGCCGGTGTCGAGCCAGCCGTCCCGCAGTTTGCCGAGGCCGTCGAGCAGGATGCCGTCGGGGCCGTTGCCGATGACGTAGCCGGGAAAGACCGTCGGGCCCTTGATCACCAGCTGGCCTCTTACGCCTGGTCCGACATCGTGCCAGTGACCGGCGTCGTCGACGTGCACCGACTTGATCTGCTGGTAGGGCAGCCGGCAGCCGAGCGAACTGTTAGTGGCGCCTGGGAAGCTTCGGACGCTTACGCACGTAGCTTCCGTCAGGCCGTACCCTTCGATGAGGGCGACGCCGGTGGTTGTCTCGAAGCCGGCACGCACGGCCGGGGGCAAGGGGCTGGCTCCGACCATGGCGTGGCGCAGGCTGCTGATGTCGGCGTTCACGGGAGACGCGGCGAGCGTGGCGTAGACGGTAGGGACGGCGCTCATGGCGGTAAGCCGGTGGTGCTCGACCAGCTTCCAGAAGACGCCGTAGAGGGCGGGGTCGCGGTAGCCCAGCGGTCCGGACCACACGACCGACTGGCCCTTGAAAAGGGGAGCGAGGACGGTCACCACGAGTGCATTGACGTGGAACAACGGCAGGGCGGCGAAGTACACGGCGTCCTCGCCGGGGAGGTCGTTGGCTGCGAGCATCCAGGCGTCGGCGACCTCGTTGGCTTGGGTGTGTGCCGCCAGCTTCGGGGTGCCGGTCGTGCCGCCAGTGTGGAAGAGTGCCGCCACATCGCCTTGTCCGGGCCGATCGCCGTGGAACTGCTCGGACGACGCGGTTGCTGCCCGGCGCGTCAGGTAGTCCACGCTTGCGAATCCGACGGTCGAGGCCGGGCCAGCGGGTGCCTGCCCGGTCGGTGACATGAGGAGCACGTAGTCCACCAGGCCCTTCTTAGCGAGGCTGAAAGCGGCCTCGGTGACGACGGGATCGAGATCGGGCCCGGCCGCCACCAGCACCCGCGCGCCCGAGCGCTGGAGCAGCTCGGCGATGTGGTCCTCGGACAAGCCGGGGTTGATCGGGACGGCGATTCCGGCAGCCTGGGCGGCGAGGGTCGCGGAGATGAGCTCCTGGCAGTTGGGCGAGAGTAAGGCCACGGTGTCCTGGCGGCCGACCCCGATTTGTCTCAGCAGGTTCGCCATCCGGTTCACATTGGCGAGAAGCTCAGCGAACGTCAGCGTGGCGGGTTCCTGCCAGCGCTCGGCGTTCCGAAGTACTGCCACTGCCGTCCGATCCGGCCAGAGCCGGGCGGCTCGGCACAGCAGCTCGTACGTCGATGCCGGAAGTCCGCGTTCGGACAGGGGGGTCCTCTCAATGTCGACGATGTCATCTGGGCTCGAGTACCGTGGCCAGAGAGTCGTGCCGTTCACCGGGCGTCCCTCACCGTCGTGCGCTGGCGCCCCAAGTCGATCTTCCCGTCGTCGGTGCTGACGGCGATCTCGATGACGTCACCGCTCTTGAGGTACTTCGGATTGCGGCCCTGGGCCTTGAAGAACAGGCGCCACTTCGTGGCCGGGGGCAGCAGATTGCTGATGATCTCGACTGGCTTCGGTGGTGCGCTCAGTGCGGTGCCGACAGGGGTGCCAGTCAGCACCAGGTCGCCGGGGGAGAGGTGCTGAAAGCGGGTGAGTGCCCCCAGCGCCTGGACGGGGAGGTAGATCATGTCGGCCACCGTCATGTCCTGGCGGACCTCGCCGTTCACCCACAGCCGCAGCCGCAGCTCACCAAAGCGGTTCCAGTCCTCGGGATCGAAGAGCACGAGTGTCGGTCCGGCGGGCGTAAAGCTCGGGTAGGACTTGGACTCGTAGAACTGGGTCTTCGGCAGTTGCAGGTCGCGGGCAGAGATGTCGTTGGTGATCACGAGCCCAGCGACGTAGTCGGCGATCGTGTCGTCGGTGATAACCGAGCCGACCGGGGTCTCTTGGCCCATCACGAGGCCGATCTCAGCCTCGTAGTCGAGGAACCGCACGTGCCCGGGCCGGACGACGTCGTCATGGGGCCCGCTGATCGAGCCCGAGGACTTGCGGAAGAAGGTCAGTGGGATTTTCTTAGGATCCATGCCGGCGTCCCTCACGTGCGAGGCGAAGTTCGTCATCTGGGCCACCACGCGGCACGGCACTGTGACCGGCGAGATGAGGTCCAGGTTTTCCACCGGCACAGTTTCGCTGCCGCCGATCGCGGCATTGATGGCCGCCCGATCGGCGATCAGCTCGCCCGTGGTGGTCGCAAGAGTGGCGATACGGGCGGCGCCGGTGGGCGTGTGGACCCACCAATTGTCGGCGGTACGCAGGATGGAGACGGTCATGAGGTGGCTACTTTCATCAGGCCGCGCAGGCGCGTGAAATCGAACTCGTTGTCGTCGCGGAGGGCTGAGACCATCGAGGCCAGCTCGCGCAGCGACTCCCGGCCGGGGGTGATACCGAGGAAGTCCTTGCTCGCCGGAGGGCCCCACTGGGCGAGATTGGAGGCGGACATTTGTGCCCAACCGGGCTCGAGGGTGCAGTCGAACATGTCCCCATCGGTGAAGTGCTCGACCAGGAATCCGTTGGGATCGCGCCAGTAGTCGAAGATTTGGCTGCCCTGGATGTGGCGGCCGATCCCCCACGAACGGCGGTACCCAAGGTCGTGCAGAAGCTCACCGCCGGCGGCAAGGGCATCGAGGTCAGCGACCTGGTATGCCGAGTGCACGTAGCGGTTCGTCGGTCCCAGCGTCATCGCGATGGTGTGATGATCGGTTGGTGTCGAACCCCGGTCGCAGCGGATGAAGCTCATTGTCGGACCGCGCTCGCGCTGGCCAGGGTAGTAGAGGAAGTCGCTGACGATCAGGCCGAGGTGTTCCAGGTGCCAGTCGAGCGTTTCACGGTACTTTGTGCTCTGAAGCACGACGTGACCGAGGCGCTGAACCGTCGCTGGTTGACGCAGTGGCCGCTGGGTCTGGTTGGCCCGCGCCAGCTCGTGGCCGGAGTTGAACGTGAGCGGCGTCTGGGCCGGTAGTGCAGGGAGTTTGTGCGTGTCTGCGACGACGCGAATCGCCGCGCCGCTCGGATCCACGAGGTTAACCCCTATGCCGCCGATGGTCTCCGGTAGTTTTTTCGTGGTCGTGCCTGTCGCGTCAGCCAGGCGAAGGACGTCCGAGGCCTCGGCCGCAGTGAACGCGGCGCCCAGGTATTGCGATCTCGGTCCGCGCCGTACGATCACGCACGGCGCTCCGGTGTCGGTGCCTCGGAGGTGCAGCTCGTCAGGGGTGCGCAGGCTCGTGGCGAAGCCGAAGGCGTGCGCGAAGGTCTCGGCAGCGAGCAGGTCTGGCTTCTGGAACTCGAGCCAGGCGATGTCATGCACCTTGATGATCGGGTTCGCCGCCCGTCCGCGGTGCTCGCCTCGCAGCGCCCCTTGCTCACTATGCAGGTCAGTGTGCAGGTCGCTGTGGGTCCCAGGGTGGTCATGGTGGTCATTCATGGATAGCCTCACTTTCTGAATCTATATTCGATTATGAAGATATCGTCAGTCAAGGGCAGTTGAAGATTTCTTCACTATATTGATGGCGCGCTGGTAGGATTCCTTTGACCGGATGACTTCAAGGAGCCAGCGATGACCCAAGCCCCAACTTCGTCCCCGGAACCCACCCGGTCGCATCGACGGAAGGCGCAGACTCGCGCCGCGTTGATCCGCGCAGCACAGTCTTTCCTGGCTCAAGGACGGACCAATACGCCGGTGCTGGAGATCACTCAGGCCGCGGACGTTGGGATCGGCTCCTTCTACAACCACTTTGAGTCGAAAGACCAGCTGTTCGAGGCAGCGGTCGAGCACGTCATGGACCTCCTCGGCGCGGTCCTGGACGAGCTCACCACCGACGTCGACGACCCCGCCGTCGCGTTTGCCACCAGCTTCCGGTTGACCGGTCGCTTCCACCGCCGTGAACCTCAGCTCAGCAAGGTGATCCTGCACGCAACTCTCGACATCCTCGGCGCGCAGACAGGACTGGCGCCGCGTGTCCGGCGTGACATTCAGGCCGGCGTCGATTCCGGTCGGTTCACAATGACAGACGTCGACGTAGCCGTGGTGTGCGCCGTCGGTGCGGCAACCTTCCTCGGACAGCTCATCCATGCCGAACCGGACCGCGACGACGCCGAGACGACGGATCGGGCGACCGAGGCGCTGCTGCGAATGTTGGGTGTCTCTGCCAACGAAGCGCGTGCAATATGTAGCAGTCCACTCCCCGAACTCCAAACGGCCGGGCTGCGCGGTGCCGTCGACGAGGTGGCAGCGAACGGAGACGCTGCCCGCTGAATTGCCCGACCTCGGGATGCCGGCGGGGAACGACCGTCACCATGCTAATCGCGCTCTGGAACCTCTGGCGCTTTCCGGGTTTCGAGTTTTTGGAGGCCGTCCGCAAATTCGCAGTTGTGAATCAAGAGTTCGGTGAAGTCAAACCCGCTCATTTCTTTACTGCCTGTAAATATGTTCTTGTCGAAGGTGCAGTTGATGAAGGACAAGGATTTGGGCCGCTGATACGTGGCGAAGTTGAAGCTACCGTCTTCAAATCGGCAATCTTTGAACGTTAGGGACAGGGCATCGCGGCTTTGTTCGACATTTTCAAATTTTGTTCCGCTGAAAGTGCATCGGTTGAATTCGATTCGACCGCGACCACTGCCGTTTTCGTCGATACTGTATCTGACGCTGCCGCCATGAAACACGGAGTCCTGGAAGAGAAGATTGCCCATGTCCAACTGCAGATCGGTCAGGTCGACGCTGCCGGCGGCCACGTACCACCTGGCCATGTAGCCGAGGTCATGGTCTCCACGGTCCTCGGCACGAACGCCTCGGAGGTCCAGCTGTGCGCCATTGACGTATAGGTCGGAAATGTTGGACGGGGCATGATATGCCATGTTGATGCGCAGCCCCCAGTACCGTCCCTCCTCGAGCCCTGCCTTTAAGCGGCGGAGGATGGTCGCGGTAATGAGAGAGCCTACATCCGAAAGATTATCTTTGTCCTTCTTGGCCAGTCTTAAAAATTCAGTCAAAAGACTTACACAGTTTTGCCGCTCAACTTCGTTGCGCTCCGCAAACCATTCATCGGTCAGGGACTCGATTGAATGGACGCCAGCAATGGCAAGGGGGAGCTTTTTGCTCCCCAGCTGCTCTGCTGCAAGTGAGTATCGGTCCCTAAGGGCGGAGACCACCTGGGTATCATGCTGCCGTTGCTGTAGTTCCAAAAGGCTGTTGGTGATCGAGAGATTTTCCTCTGTCGCTCTTTGACGCCGGTAGGTGAGGAGCAGCGTCACACCAACACCGAGCGCAGCCCCTGCTGTCACGGCGTTCCGAAGAACGCCGGACTGTTGATCAGTCGTCAGCGTCTGCTGATTTCCCAAGGGTGTCAGACTCTGCGTGGTGTAGGCGGCGAAGACGTAAGATAGCGCCGCGACCAAGGCTAGGGAGGCGAGAAACCCGAGTAGGACCAGCCCCCATAGGCTGACTTTTTCCTTCGAAGCAGCCGTCGGGGACTCGTGACGTTTCCTAGACATGGCATCCTCGATTGTCTCGATTGTTGGGTAGGTCACGGGGGTGAATATGTGCGCTGAACAAGGTTCGTTGCTGCCTCGTTGTCGCTTATGTGGGTCTGAAGACCCGGGACGAAACCGACAGTTCACGAGAGGCCGGCGCCGGTGCTCCCTCAAGCACCGGCGCCCACCCGCTCCTGCCGAGCTGGTCTTGATGAACTGCTGTTCAGCTGTCAGGGCACCAGGATGAGGCGGATCGGGTCGCCGATCTTGTTCGCCAGCCGGTTCACCGCGTCGGCCGCCTCGGCGAGCGGGAAGTGGTCGGTGATCGAGGGGGCGAGGTCTAGACGTCCGACCTCGGCCAGCCGGACCAGCTCGCTGACGGACTCGGGGGTGCCGCCGTAGTGGCCGCGCACCTGCTTGCCGAGGTAGTTGAAGGTCAGGCCCTCGGTGATGGTGAGGGGCCTGGGGCTGATGCCGACCAGGATGAGGGCGCCGTTGAGGCCGAGTACGGAGGCGGCCTGCTCTCGGACGGCGGGCACGCCGGCGCAGTCGAAGGCGAAGTCCAGGCCTCGTCCGCCCGTAGCCATGCGGATGTGGTCGGCGAAGTCGTCGGCGGCAGGGTCCAGGGCGAAGTCCGCACCGAAGGCCAGGGCACGCTCGCGGGCGCTGGGCAGCGGGTCGACGGCGATGACCGGCGCGGCGCCGGCCATGCGGGCGACCCGGACGTTGTGGGCGCCGACTCCGCCGACGCCCCAGATGCCGACGGACTGTGCGGGGCGCACCCCGGCGGTGGCAACGACGGCGGCGTAGGGGGTGGAAACCGCGTCGGGGATGATCGCTGCCTGATCGAAGGGGAGGTTGTCGGGAATGGGGATGAGCGTGTCCTCGCGGGCGAGGGTGTACTGGGCCCAGCCGCCGTCGTAGTCGATGCCGGCGGTGCGCATCTGGGTACAGGGGCGGCGGCGCACGCAGCCGCCGCACTGGCCGCAGGTCTTGCCGGCCTCAAGGGTAACGCGGGTGCCGACGGTCAGTCCGCGCTTAAGGTCAGGGCCGAGGGTGTGGATCACACCGGCGACCTCGTGGCCGACGGTGACCGCGTCGGAGGTGGCGAACAGTGGGACGAGGGAACCGTCGAGCAGGTGGACGTCCGACAGGCAGACACCTGCGGCCTTCACCTCGATCAGGATTTCACCCGGGCCCGGAACGGGGATGGGGACCTCCTCCACGGCGAACTTCTTGCTGTCCAGGTGGAAGCGTCCGGCGAGCATGGTATTCATGGTGATCTGCTTTCTCTGAGCGGCATTTCCTGGCGGTTCGGGCCGATGGCTGCCGTGTGGTTTGTGGTGGTTCGCAATCGGGTGGTGGCCGGGAAGGGGTGCGGTGTCGGGTCCGCCGCACCCTCCCGGAGTCTGGGGGATCAGGCGAATGTGTGGACACCGCCGCGGTTTTCAGTCAGCTGCGGTCTCGCAGTACCAGCCGGCCCATGGCGTATGGGTCAGCTCGCAAGCCCGCCGGTGCTCAAGGTGAGCAGGCGGAAGTTGCGGTGGCGGTAATGTGGTTGCATCGGTTTTGCCGGTGGCTGCCAGGATGCCTCCGTGAGGGGCGGCCGTGGCCTGGGTTTCCGTCGCCATGATGACTCCTTTTGTTGACTTGCTCAGTGGTGGCCGGGAGGGGGCGGGGTGTCGGGACCGCCGCACCCTCCCGGCGTCTGGGGGATCAGGCGAAGACGTCCTGCTGGTAGCGCGCATCGGCTTCGAGCTGGGCGAGCCACTGCTGGGCGGCCTCGTCGTCGCTGCCGGTCCGCTCGCGGTGAATCGCCGCGAGGGCCTCGCGCACGGCGGGCGCCATGCGGCGGCCGTCACCGCAGACGTAGATGTGCGCGCCGTCTTCGATGGCTTGCCATACTGTGTCGGCGGCGTTGGCGATGGCGTTCTGGACGAACCGGGCCGGGTGGCCGGTCACCGCGGAGTAGGCGGTGTGCACCTGGGCGATCCCGGCCTGCTCCCAGTCCTGCATCTCCTGCCGGTAGAAGTAGTCGTGCTCCGGGTGGCGGCAGCCGACGAAGACCTGCGACAGACCCACCTTCGTGCCGCTCTCGTGCTGCGATGCGCGTTCCTCCAGGAAGCCGCGCAGTGGCGCGATGCCGGTGCCGGGGCCGATGAGGATCAGCGGCGTGGCGGGGTCGGCCGGCGGGGCGAAGGTCGGGGAGGGCACGCGCACGTAGCCGTAGAAGACGTCCCCGGGCTCAAGGCCGCCGATGTAGGACGAGCAGGTGCCCCGGTACTGGCCGTCACCGGACAGGGCCGGGCCTTCCAGCAGGCCCACGGTCAGGCGCACGTGGCGGGGGTTGGCCAGCGGGGCGGAGGAGATGGAGTAGAACCGCGCGCGGATCGGACCCATCATGTCCAGGAAGACCGCGAGCGGCAGCTCGACCGCCCGGAAGCGCTCCAGCAGGCCCAGCACGGAGACACGCTTGCCCAGGATCTCAGTCTGATAGCGCTCCTCGGCTTCGGCGGTGTCGGCCGTGTAGGCCTGAAGCTGCGGTCGGGTCCACGGGCACTCCGTGTGCTCAGCCAGCGTCTGCATCTGGGAGCGGGTGGCCACGTCCTGCAACTCCAGGAAATCGGTGAGCAGCAGTCCTGCCGTCACAGGGGTGCCCACAGGGAGGTGGGTGCGGCCGCCGGTGGGCAGCTCCAGGCGCAGGACCTGATCGCGGTCGACGCCGAGCGCCGCGAGGGCACGGTTCACCAGGGCCGGTTCGTTCTTGGCGAAGACGGCCAGGTGGTTGCCGGTCTCGTAGGTGACACCCTCCGGCAGGCCGATGGTGATGGACTTCGCCGCCGGGCGCGGCGGCTCGAGGCTGAAGTCCCACAGGCCGGTGGCGTCGGCCACGAGTTCCTCGTTGGCCACCACCGTGAGGGGGTAGGCCTGCTCGGAGACGATCGCGGGGCGCACGTCCGCCTCGGTGAGCAACTGCACCTGGAAGCGCGGGCTGCTCACCTCGGAGGTGTCGGCGGCGTACTCCTCGGCCAGGGTGGCCCACAGGGTTTCCATCCAGCGGCTGGCCATGCCGTCGAAGTCACCGGCGGCATCCGCGGCGCCGCGCTCGATGACGGGGGTGGCGCCGGCGGCCAGCAGGCCTTCTTCGATCCGCTTGGGGAAGCCCTGGTAAGTGGCCACCCACTGGGTGTTGCCGGCCCCCAGCAGTGCGAACCGCACGTCCGACAGCGAACCCTCCGGGAGTCCGGAAGCGAGCAGGTCGTCGAAACGCTGCGCGTTGTCCGGGGCCTTGCCGTTGTAGCTGGAGGCCACCACGACAAGCAGGCCCTCGGTGGGCAGGTTGTCGCCCAGCTCGTCCAGACCGATCAGCGTGGTGCCGAAGCCGGAGCGCTCACTGCGGTCGGCGATGGTGCGCGCCAGGTCCTCGCACGAGCCGAGGCTGGAGCCGTAGGCGACGGTCAGGTTCACCCCGACACCGCTGACTGCGGCCTGCGCCGGCGTGTCGCCGGTCTGCAGGTCCACTGCGCCGAACACGGTCCGCTCGTGCTCCTGACGGGACCGCACTTCCAGTTCGAAGCCGCCGGGCTTGCGCGTCAGCGCCTCCTGGACGTCCATCTTGTAGTCGTTGGTGTCGGCGAACTTGAACTTCTGCAGCACCAGCGCGAGGGCCAAGCGGGCCTCGGTGAGCGCAAACTGCCGGCCGATACAGGCACGCACGCCGTTGCCGAACGGCTTGTAGGCGTGCGGGTGGTGGTTGACCCGGTTCTCCGGCAGCCACCGGTTGATGTCGAACTCCTCCGGCCGGTCCCACGCCTTGGGGTGGGTGTGCAGCGGGCCCTCGAGGATGTTGACCCGCGCTCCCTTCTTCAGTTCGTAGCCGCCGCCGATGACGGTGTCCTCCAGCGGGGACTTGCCGATCATCGGGATGGGAGCCCACAGGCGCAGGGTTTCCTCGAGGATGCGCGGGATTACGTCCATCTGCATGATCGTGTCGTAGTCCGGGACCGTGTCGCCCGGAAGCAGGCGGTCCACCTCTGCGTAGGCCTGGGCCAGTACGTGCGGGTTGCGCATCAGCGAGTACGTGGCGAACGACAGCAGACCACTGGTGGTCTCGTGACCGGCGATCAGGAACGTCACTACCTGGTCACGGACGTTGTCGTCGTCCAGCCCCTTGCCGGTCTCCGGGTCGGTGGCCTCCAGCATCAGACCCAGCAGGTCATCCTCTGCAGTGCCCTTCCCCTCACGGCGCTCCCTGATCACACTCTCGACCAGGTCCCGCATCTGCTGGATGTTCGCGCGGTACTTCTTGTCATCGGCCTTGCGCAATTTGGTCATCATCGGCAGCTCCTGCGTGCGCCGCAGCGACTCAACCAGCGACTCCAGCAGCGCGTTGAGGAAGGGGTGCAGATCCTCCTTGGCGAAAGAGTCGAACCGGTAACCGAACCCCGACAGGGCGATGGTGTCCAGGGTCAGCCGAGTGTAGTCGTCGGTGATGTTGACCGGCTGGCCCTCCCTGCGCTCCCACTTGCCCACCAGGTTCTGGGCTATCTCCAGCATCTGCCCGTAGTAGCCCTTCATCGCCCGCTGGCTGAAGGCCGGGAGAAGGACTCGGTGCGCCATGCCCCATTCCTCCTCGTGCTGGTGGGCCGTGAACAGGCCGGCGCCCGTGAAGTCCCGGACATGGGCCAGGGGCGTCTTGTCGATCTGCTTGAAGAACCGCGACTCGTCGCAAACCTCGGCCACCAGGTCCGGGTCCCAGACGAAGACCTGCTCGATGCCGGCGATCTCCATGCTGTAGAGCCCCTCGGGGAACTGCTTGGACACTTCGCCGAAGTACTCCACCGGGTTGGTGCTGGGGATTTGCGGCGTGTGGCCGAAGAGCGGGACCGCGCGCGGAGACCTGATGGGTCGCGATTCGTTCTTGAACTGAGTGGTCATGGGTTTGCTCCTTTGTGCAGGGCGTGGATGGGCTGTTGCGTCGGTGATGTTGGAGATGCACCGCAGAAACATACGTTGTATGGAATTGCAACCATACATCGTACGGAAGGTCGATCGCAACCCGGAATGTCGAGTGGCTTCATTCCGCCGCACGGCCGAGGTTATTTCCATACGCTGTACGAATTTGATAGTGTCCGAGTATGGAAAAAACGAAGAGTTCCCCGCGGGGGACCAGGAAAAGAGAGGTGCCTCTGACCGAGGCCGGGATCTACGCCGCCGCCCTGCGGCTCATCGACGCGGACGGGGTCGAGGCGCTCACCATGCGTAAACTTGCCACCGCGCTCGATGCGAACCCGATGTCGCTCTACTACCACGTGCCGAACAAGGACGCCGTGCTGCGGGGCGTGGCGAGAATGGTCGGCGCCCAGTTCCGCACCGTGACGCTGGAGGACGCTTCCTGGCAGGAGCGCATCCGCCTGCTCGCCACGGAGTTCCGGACGCTGGCGCACAGCCACCCCAGGTTCATGGGCTACTCGTTCAGCCTGCAGTCGGACTTCATCCAGCCCGACGACCCGTTCTGGACTGAGCTCACCGCGATCCTGGACGCCGCAGGGGTGCCGCACTCGGAGCTCTCTCATTTCACCGCTCTCGTGGGCTTCGCCATGAACGGTGTCCTCACCGCCGAACTCACCGGCGCGCTCCACCGGTGGTCGAGCCTTAACCCCCCCAGTGTCGGCGAAGATGGGCTCACCCCTCCAGGCCGTGACGAGAACCGCGTCTTCCACCTGGCGCTGGACACGATCATCATGGGTCTGGAGGGCCAACTCGCCGCCTTTGGTGAGAGCCAGGGCGCCGACCATTGATTGTGCGGTCCTGTAGCGTTGCCGCCTGAGGGCGCCTGGCTTTGGCGGCTTTGATGAGGGGGAGTTCGTTCCTGCGCAGTGATCCACCATCGCAAAGCGCGGCGGCAATCCTCTGCAGCAACGCAAAATCGGCACCGCCCCGGGTTGGAGTTGAGGCCCGCCCGAGTCGGCCGCAGTGGTTTGGAGTCACTCCCGCCGAACGGTTGGATGGGCTGACGCCCCTGCCCAAGCCGGTCCCTCACGGCGGCGTCCGCCAGCCTCCCGCCCTCGGGTTTAAGGGGGATGCTTACGCTCCTTCGGTCATCTGTGTCCGGGTGCCGGCTTACCAGTCCGCGGTCTGTCGACCCGGTTCATCAACGGGATGACGACGGCGGTGCCGCAGATCTCGCGTCTCGGGGTGCTGTTGGAATCCTTAGAATGGCGGCGGCCTCCATGTCCACGAGCTTGCGTGTTCCGGTCCTTGAGCAAATGATCCAGAACATCTCCACGGACGGCAGGGTCTGGTTCACCCTTCCTCGGTGCAGGAGCTTGCCGAAGCGCCAGGCTTCGATTTCGTCTCCGTAGGAAAGTTCCGAGCATGAGCGGATAGGTGAGGACTGGGCTGCCGTCATGGTTGTCTCCTTTCGGGGCGGTTCCCGCAGCGGGGACGACACCTCCCGGTTTTCTATTGCCGAGGCCGTACTGGGTGTTTTCGTGTCAATTCAGTGAGCTCGGCGAGCTCGGCTAGCCGGTGTGCCCGGGCGGATTCGGCCGGTGTGAAGGGCGCCCGGGGGCGGGAGAAGCCGAGGGGTCCATGCCGGGGGGATGGTATTTTCAGGACGGTGCCATCACATGCCGGTTTGCTGGTCGCGGGTGAGGTGCTGTCGCCGGTGGGAGCCGCGACGGGCTTGGCGTCGAGCAGTTCGGCGACCGCGAGTTGGAGTTCGCCTGGGTCCTCCACGACCCGCAGGGCAAGGGCAAGGGCCTTGGTCTGGCCGTCCGCC
>NZ_JBFTZV010000029.1:0-49113 GCF_056406615.1 Arthrobacter sp. P1_B3
ACCTCGGTGCCCGTCGTGTCGTGTTCCTGCCTCGGTGCCCGTCGTGTCGTGTTCCTGCCGGTACTTCTTCAGCCAGTTACGCAGCGTCTCGGCACCGACCCCGTACGAGTCGGCGACGGACTTGATCGTTTTCGAAGTCGAGACGACTTCCTCGCACAGCTGGTCCTTGAACTCCTGGCTGAACCGGCGACGTGATGCAGGCATTCTGCACATTCCTCATTTCAGTAGTCCCCCGATTTTAAGGGGGCCACTGTCCGAGAACTCCGTGGCGGCCCAGTCATCGGGCCGATCACCGAACCCCGGGAGGTCGTGGCCGGGCTGGTCCTGGACGGGGAGCTGCGGATCGTGGGCAGGTCCACACCTTTGAAGACGGCAGCCGCGCGGGAACTGGAGCGGTGGCTGCAACCTCCCCGCGGCGCCCACCCCTGGCCCACGACCGTGCAAGGCACCACCCGGGACCGGTTCAACCGCGACAAGGAACCGGTAACGCTGACACTGGTCGAACCTGTCGCAGTGGAAGTCTCCGCCGATACGGCCTGGTCAGGCAGGTCCTTCCGCCACCCACTGCACCTCGTCCGGGCCAGACCCGAGCTGTCTCCTGCGGTCCCGGATCATGACGGGATCGGCGCGGGACAGGTCCAGGATGGAGTGGATGCCGAGGGCGTTGAGGCGTTTGGTCAGCCGGGTGGCGACGCCCCAGATCTCGATCACGGACAAGCGGCTCATCAGGGTTTGCCTGTCGGCGGCGGGCACGGAGTCCCAGCGGCAGACGCCGTCGAAGGCCGGGTTGTTCTTGGCCCATTTGTTGGCCAGTTTCGCCAGGGTCTTGGTCCCGGCGATGCCCACGCAGACCGGGACTCCGACGTTGCGGCGCACGGCGGCCTTCATGGTTCGGCCCAGGGCCAGCAGCTCGTCCGGGGTGCCTTTGATGCCGAGGAAGGCCTCGTCGATGCTGTAGACCTCCAGCCATGCGGAGTAGCGGCCGAGCAGTTCCATGACCCGGGCGCTGATGTCGCCGTAGAGCTCGTAGTTGCTGGAGAGGGCAACGAGTCCCCATTCCTTGGCCCGCGGGGCGAGTTTGAACCACGGCGCGCCCAAGGCGATGCCCAGGGCTTTGGCTTCCGGGGAGCGGGTGACGGCGCAGCCGTCGTTGTTGGACAGGACCACTACGGGCCAGCCTTCCAGGGACGGGTCGAAGGCCCGCTCGGCCGAAGCGTAGAAGCAGTTCACATCCACATGCGCGATCTGCGGCATCCGCCGCATTAGGGCAGGCTTAGACATTGCGCGCCTCAGACATGATGCAGGCACCGGGTCGCGACGCCCCAGATGACCAGATCCGCGACCGAAGGGACCCGGATGTCCGGATACGCCGGGTTCTCCGCCTGCAGTACGACGCCGGCTCCCGTGATCCGCAGCCGCTTGATGGTCAGCTCCCCGTCCAGCACGGCGATGACCACGGACCCGTCCCGCGGCTCGAGGGCCCGGTTCACGATCAGTTCATCGCCGTCGCTGATGCCGGCGCCCTCCATCGAGTCACCGGCGGCTATTGAGCTGTGTATCCGCCGTCTATGGGCAACGAGGTGCCGGTGATGTAAGAGGCTTCATCCGAGGCCAGATATGCCACGGCTCCGGCCACGTCGCTTGGAAGTGCAAGCCGTTTAAGGGGGATTTGGTCAACAACCCTTGCTTCGGCCGCTGCTGGATCTGCATGCGTTTCCAGCCACTCGTCGTACAGCGGTGTCTTTGTCATGCCTGGGGCAACGGCGTTTACTCGGATGTTGTAGGGGGCCAGGTCCACGGCTGCAGCCTTCGTCAGCGCCAGCATTGCTCCCTTGCTGGCGCTGTAAATCCCCATGGTGGGCACTCCGATTGAGGCCAAACGTGAAGTGATGTTGATGATCGATCCGCCAGCTTCCTGCATGGTTCGGGCGGCCGCTTGCAGAAGGCGGATGGCAGCGAAAGTGTTGACTTCGAAGACTTCTCGGATCTCCTTGTCGGGAACTAACAGAAGGTCTCCCGTGTGATCGACCGCGGCGTTGTTGACCAGCACGTCGAGTCGACCAAAGCGTGAAACTGCTGCGGACGTGAGGGAATTGCCTGATTCTTCGTCTTTGATGTCCGTGGAATAGAAGTGCAGCTGGGAACCGAGTGCCGCTTCAAGTCGTTGCCCTCGCTCGATTGACCGCCCGGTTGCCAGCACCTGGGCACCTTCGGCTACCAGTCTGCGGGCGATTGTTTCCCCGATACCGGAAGTAGCGCCTGTGACCAACGCGACTTTGCCCGCTAGACGGGCGTTGGAAGTTGATTGCGATAGCACTTTGAATCCTCTCGTAGCCACATTTCGTGCGTGCCAGATGTCTTCGCCTCCGCTTTCCAAGCATTCCCTATCGTTTGGTGCTCTACCGGGGTACAGGTGTTGATTCCTTAGATGCGATGGCCGCAGGTGACTGCTAGTACGCCAGCACTGTCGACTGTGTTTGGAGTGGGCAGGCTGGTCCCTGCTCACCGTCAGGAAGAGGCCGTGTTTGTACCGCTGTGGGCAATTTCCAGTACCTGGTCGGCCAGTGTCAGGTGTTCGGGAGGAATGGCCGCCACCAGGGCGCCGAAGTTGTCTGCGTTGCGCCCGTCCTCGGGGACAAAGACGCGTACCACTTTGGTTTCGTCTACCTGCTGCCCAGGTTTCGCTGGAACCCGAGGCCGCGTCCGGTGAGAATGACCACTCCTTTGTTGGCGGCGCGGGCGAGGACGTTGTTGTTGAATACGCGCAGCACCTCCACGTCTTCCTCCTCTCGTCATTGACCGGGATTGAAACTGGGGAGCTTTTGTCCAGATACGGCGACTTCCTGCGCCCTTACACGGTGCCGATAAGGGCCCATATGTCGGGGAAAGGGGGGAGGACCGCCAGGAGTGTCAGGTTGCGTCCGAGCCTTTGTGGTTCGTTGTCAGGAGCAGGAATCGAACCCTGAAGTACAGGGGCAGGCAACGAGCAGAGTGGGAAACCGGGATTTGCAGCAGTCGGTTTGGCTCTGTGATGGGCAGCGGAAGGCCGGCAATTGGGTGCACAGCCACCGGGCGGCGGTCTGCTTCGGATTACCTGTGGAGGCGATTTTTATCCTTTGACCTTTATTTAGTGGGGATTCCTGAGGACCTGCGCTCCGAGGGGTCGCCTCAATCAGCTGGTGTATTCCAGGATGCTGACCATTTGCTTGAAGCCTTCAGCGTGTGCCCGGCTGAGTTCGAGTGCAACCGGCTGTGGGCAAGAGGAGAACTTCGCTATGACAGTGTCGCTGACGGGGTCAATCCAAATGAATTGGCCGTGGATGCCTGCGGCGTAGACCGTGCCTCGGCTATCTCCGGGGACCCACCACTGGTTTCGGTAGGAGCCATTGGGGTGGACTTTCTGGTAGCCGGTTCCTCTGGCCAGTTGCGGGTCTCCGCCGCGCATCGTGTCGTTGATCCACCATGATGGGACGACCGTTTGCCCGTTGGCTTTCCCGTCGTCCAGCATGAGCTGTCCGATCTTGGCCAAGTCTCGTGCGGTACAGGCGATTCCTCCGTTCGCAAATGCGAAACCACCGGAATCAGTGGTGATGAGTGCATCATCGAGTGCCCCGAGCTGGGACCACAGTTCGTCGGAGACGACTTTGGCGTATCGCTTGCCGGTGACGTTCTCGATGATCCATGCCAGCACGTCTGTACCGGCTGAGCAGTACTGAAATGATCGGCCGTGTTCTCCGGCAGCTTTGAGGAGCGTGAGGAATTCGTAAGTGTCCTCTGGGTCTGTTTCGAGCTTGGGGCGCCAGCCGGCGATCCTATCCTGCTGCTGGACTTCAGCGGCCGCATCCAGGTAGTTCTCGCTGTAGCGGACTGCGGCGGTCATGTCGAGTACTTGGCGGACCGTCGCGTTCCCGTAGGCGCTTCCCTTCAGCGGCGGGACGTAGTGGTGGACAGGCTGTTGCGTGTCTATGAGTCCCCGGCCCACCAAAATACCCATGGTAAGCGCGCAGACGGATTTAGAAACAGACATCAGGACGTGCCGGTCGTGCGGCTGGAAAGAGCCAAAATAGCGTTCCAGGACCAGTTTCCCGTGTTGAAGTACGACGATGGCATCTGTGTGCGTGGATTCCAGGAACTCCTCAACACTGTGCCACCTCTCCGCGTGTTCCGTGGTGACTGAATCGTTTCCAGTAGAGGGCAGGGATGTGCTGCCTCGACGGATCGTTGCTGTGGTAATGAGTTCGCTGATGTGAGCGAAGCCCCAGCGATTGAATGGGCTTTCTTGCCAGTTGTCCAGGGTGACGTGCTCGTTGAAGTCCTGGCCGGCATAGCGGTCAATCTTGCCGGGGCTGGTCAGGAGAGAACTGTTAGCTGTTGCCTTTAGCATGTTTAGTCGTTGCCTTGCGTGGTGAGGGTGGGGAGAGTGTGGGAGTCGGCCATTTCGGGTCGGCCGTGCCCTGGGGCTGCCTCGAGGAGTCTGCGGGTGTAGTCGTGCCGTGGGTCTGTGAAGATCCGTTCGGCTGTTCCGCTTTCTACGATCTTTCCGGTCTTCATAACCGCAACGTCATCGCTGAGATAGCGGACGACGTCCAGGTCGTGGGAGATGAGCAGATATGTGAGCCCTTTTTGTTGCTGCAGGTCCTGGAGCAGGTTCAGAATCTGGGCTTGGACGGAAACATCAAGGGCGCTGGTGGGTTCGTCCAGGATGAGGAGACGGGGCGATGTGGCCAGGGCGCGTGCGATGCCGACGCGTTGGCACTGTCCTCCGGATAGCTGATGCGGGAGCCGGTGGGTGTGTTCGGCTCCCAGTCCGACCTCATCAAGCAGATTGTTTATTCTTGCTTGGAGGGCCTGCCCTTTCAGGGCAGTGTGGGTCCGGAGGGGCTCTGCCACTGAAGCGCCGATAGTCATGCGTGGATTCAAAGACGCCACTGGATTCTGAAGTACCATTCCCATCCGGGAACGAATGGTGCGCAGTGCCTTGGGTTCGAGCTTGCCGAGGTCATGTCCTTCAAAGACAGCCCGCCCGGATGTTGGGCGCATCAGCTGCATGGCGCAGCGGGCGAGGGTACTTTTGCCGGAGCCGGACTCTCCGACAAGGCCGTAGACCGTACCTTCCTTGATGCTGAGGGAGACGTTGTCGACTGCGGTGAAGACTCTTCTTTGGTGCGGGAACGTTTTGACGATGTTTTCGAGGGTGAGAACGTTGGTCATAGTTCGCCTTCCTGGAGGCAGGCGACTGCCTGGTGTGGCCCGGTCTCGGTGAGCAGCGGGTCGGTGAGGGAGCAGTCGGTGACTGCATGTGAGCAACGGTTTCTGAAGGCGCACCCGGTGAGGGATAGGAGGTTCCCCGGGACTGTTCCAGGGATGGCGGTCAGTCGCTGGCCGTGGGTTCGGCCTGCTGGGAGGGCGCCGAGGAGGCCGCGGGTGTATGGGTGGCGGGGGTTGTTCATGACCGCGTCGACGGTTCCGGTTTCGATCACCCTGCCTGCGTAGAGGACTGCCACGCGGTCGCAGACATCGCGGATGATGCCAAGGTTATGGCTGATGAGCAGCACACCGAACCCGAACTTGTGTCGGAGTTCGTCTATGAGGACCAAAATTTGCCGGGCAACAGTGACGTCAAGAGCCGTTGTGGGCTCATCGAGGATCAAAAGCCGGGGCTTGCGTAGCAGAGCCATGGCAATCATGGCCCGCTGCAGCATTCCGCCGGACAATTGGTGCGGGTAGCTGCGGTAGACCCGTTCAGGGTCGGGAAGGCCGACCAGGCTTAGGTGACGAATGATTTCAGCTTTGCCTTCGGACCTCGAGATTTGCCGGTGCCGGCTCAGGACATCGCTGAGTTGGCGGCCGAGCGTGAAGACAGGGTTGAAGGCAGTTCCGGGGTTTTGGAATACGATGGCCACCGAGCCGCCTGCTTCTGACGAGGCCTGTGAGGGATCGTTGCCGATGGTCACTTGCCCCGTGCGCCGTGCGCCGCGTGGAAGGATCCCCAAGGCTGCGAGTCCTGTCAGGGACTTGCCGCACCCGGTTTCCCCCACCAGGCCGAGGATTTCACCGGCGGAAACATCGAGGTCGATCCCGCGGACGGGGCGGTTGGTGAGCGTTCCCCGGTCGGTGAATTCGACGTTGAGGTCGCGGATGCTAAGTACGTGGGTCATCGCTTTACCTGCCTGGGGTCAAGGAGGTCGCGCAGCGAATCTCCGAGGAGGTTGAATCCCAGGACGGCCAGAAAGATGGCCAGGCCCGGAAAGGTGGCTATCCACCAGGAACTGAATATGAGCCCGCGCCCTTCAGCGACCATGAGACCCCAGTCGGGCAGGGGCGGCTGCGTTCCAAGGCCGATGAATGCCAGGGACCCGGCGGCCAGGATCACAGTGCCGATGTCGACGGTGGCTTGGACGAGGATGGGTGTCATGCAGTTGCGAAGTACATGGCGGCTGATGATGAGCAGTTGCGGAATGCCCATGGCGCGGGCTGCTTCGACATAGGAGCGTTCCCGAAGGGATTTTGCTTCCGCTCGTACAAGGCGCGCATACCAGGGCCACCAGCTGATGGCCAAGGCGATGCCGGCGTTGGTCAGGCTGGGCCCCAGGATCGCAACGGTCACCATGGCCAGGAGCAGAGGCGGGAAGGCTTGGAAGATCTCGGTCACACGCATCAAGGCTTCGTCGAGCCAGCCGCCGCAGTATCCGGCGACAGCGCCGAGGGGAATGCCGATGAGGGCCGCGGCCGCGACAACGACGGCAGAGATGGTCAGCGCCGGGTTCGCGCCCATGATGATGCGGCTGAGAACGTCACGACCGAGTTGATCGGTGCCGAGCCAGTTCCAGGCGTTGGGAGCGAGGTTTCGGGCCGAGGCATTGGTCGCCCCCATGCCCTGATCAGGGAAAGGTGCCAGCCATTGCCCAAAAACAGCAAGGATTACGACAAGGACTATGATCATCGCGCCAACAGCGGCCAAACGGTCACGGCCCAGGGTCTGTTTAAGTAGTTTGATCGGTTTGAGGGTGGCCTGTTCTCCGGCCGGCCCGGAACGGGTCGGGGCGGGGATTTGGGTCGTGGGGCTCATGACATGCTCACTCTGGGGTCGATTCGGGATTGCAGGATGTCCACGAGGAGGTTGGCCAGCAGGTATGCTGTGGCGCCCATGAGCGTAATTGCTATGATGGCTGGGTAGTCCACTGCAAGCATCGAAGATGTAGCGAACTGCCCAATTCCTGGCCAGTTGAAGACAGCTTCGACGAAGAATGTTCCGGTCAGGGCGTAGGCGGCAGCCATTCCGGCGATAGACAGGACTGGTGGTAGAGCATTTTTCAGGGCCAGGCGCCAACGGATGGCGGTCTCCCTCAGACCGTAGGCCTTGGCGGTGAAGATGTAATCCTGGTTCATGACATCGAGCATGGCGGCCCTGGTCATTCGTGCAACGAGTCCGAGAGGGTATGCGGCCAAGGTGAGGGCCGGCAGTATCACGTGCTGCAACCCATCGGTGAAGGCCACGCCGTTGCCGGTGATCATGCTGTCTAACAGGGGAAGCCCGGTCACGTGAGAGATGGGGTTGGAGTATTTGATGGAGTTGCTGAATTGCCCAGTGGCCGGAAGTATGCCCAGCCCCCCAACGAACAACAGTTGAAGGAGTAGTCCGAGCCAGAAGGCGGGCACGGAAATCCCTCCGATGGAGAGGAAACGGATTGCTCCGTCGATGAATCCGCCGGGCCGGTGGGAGGCAACCACGCCCAAGATGACCCCTGCCGAAACAGCGAGAACCATGGCAAACCCGATGAGTTCCAATGTGGCTGGGAGGCGGGTGAACAGCTCGTCCAACACGGGGCGTTTTGTGGCAAGGGACTGGCCCCAGTCCCCGGTGATCAGCTTTGCGACGTAGTCGAAGTACTGCTCGAGGATCGGACGGTTAAAGCCGAGGTGCTCCCGGACCCTGTCCAGCTCGGCTGGGGGCGCCTTCGGGCCGGCGTAGATGACGGCCGGGTCGCTGGGAACGATGCGGGCAAGGATGAAGACGATCGCTGTGAGCACGGCGAGAACCAGCACCGAGGTGATGAGCCGCCGGGCGACGAAACGCAACATGGTTCTCCTTTTCTTGATTGGTGTGGCGGGATGGGCGGGCAGGGCAAGGGCCCGGGCTTTGTTGGTGCAGCCCGGGCCCTGACTGCGTCGTATCGTTTAGGCGGCGCGTTTGATGGGGGCGAAGAAGGCCGTGAACGGGTAATTTTCGTTGAAGGGGGGAACTTCCAACCCGGCCGGAACGACTGAGACTGTGCGGGCATCGTAGAGGAATGCGGCAGGTGCTTCCCTATAGAGGAGGTCCATGGCTTCCTTATAAAGGCCCTGGGCTGCGTCCCTGTCCGTTCCCGTCAAGGTTGCCGCCTTGTCAACCAATTTGTCGTACTCCGGGGAATTCCAATAGCTCAGGTTGAAGGATGGCTTTTCGCTGGAATGGAACAGCGTCGTGAGATTGTCGCTGCCGGCGTCGCTGTAAGTCGGCCAGTAGTTAAGTACAAAGATGTCCTGGGCGCTCTGAGGATCAGCCTTTGCGCTGTCCCATTGCTGGTTGAAAAGTTCGGCTTTCACGTCCAGCTTCACACCGATTTTGGCGAAGGCGTCCTTGATCAGTGGTACAAACCGTGCTTCCGCGGGATTCTCGGAGGCGTAGGTGAGTTTGAGGTTCATGCCGTCGGCATGACCAGCTGAGGCCAATAGTTGCTTGGCCTTTTCCAAGTCCTGGGAGTACTGCGGGACGTCCTGGCTGTAGGGGAAGATGCCGCTGGGAGCAGGGCCGTGGGACTGCGTGCCGTAGCCCTGCCCTCCGATGTCAATGATCTCTTTGTACGGAATCGCGTAGCTGAGCGCGCGGCGGACCTCCGGGTCGTTGAGTGGTGCGCGGCTGGTGTTAAACATGGCCAGGAAGTTGAACGGTGAGTTGAAGTCTTTCACCGTGAACTTCGGATCGATGGCCAGGGTCTTGACGTTTTCCAAGGGAATGTTGGTCGCGTAGTCCACCTCACCTGCGGTCAGCATCTGCTGGGCCGTGACTGCATCCGGGGTGATAGAGATGTCGACAAAGTCGAAGTGCGATGTAGCCTTTTTGTTCCAGTAGCCGTCGTACTTCTTCAGCACGACCTTAGAGCCGGGCTTGTAGGAGTCGATGGTGTAGGGGCCGGAGCCCGCGTCGATTCCGGCCTCGAAGTACTTGTCATTCTTGGCGGATGCGGCCAGGGCCTTCGGGGCAACGATCCAGGCGCCGTAGGTCGAGGAGGCGACGAGGTCCATCGGCGCAGCGTACTTCAGCTGCAGCGTGACAGTGGAGTCGTCCGGGGCGGTAACGCTCTCCACCGGTGCCCAGATGAAGGATGCGGCTGCATGGTCCCTGGCAGCGTCGATGCTGGCTTTGACCGCCGCGGCATTGATCGGCTCGCCGTCGTGGAAGGTGGCTCCGGAGCGGATCTTGAATGTCCAGGATTTTCCGTCGGCACTGGCGCTCCAGGACTCGGCTATTGCCGGGGAATACGCGTCTGCGGAACCTGCAGGGTTCTTCCAAAGCAGGGGTTCGTATATGTTGCCCATGTAGAGGGCTTCGGTGGAAAACGAACGAACCGGATCCCACGTAGTGATGGCTGCAGATGCGGCCACAGAGAAAACGTCGGGGCCGGAAGAAGCTTTGGGTGCGGCAGGACTGCATCCCGCCGCGCTAAGGGCAACGGCGGCTGTGGCCGTGACAAGCACGGTCCGAGCCGGGTGTGGAAATGAGAGTGCCAACAGAGACTCCTTGAAGAAGGGTGGGATGTGTGACGAGTCTAACTAGGTGTACCTATGCCTGGGAAATGCCTATGATGAGTAAAACTCATACCTTGGAGGCATAGTGGACTTGAGGCACTTGACGTATTTCCTGAGCATCGTTGATGAAGGATCAATCAATGCTGCTTCACGCTCTTTGCGGGTGGCCCAACCATCGTTATCCCGGCAGCTTCGCTCCTTGGAGCAGGACCTGGGACTCACCCTCTTCGATAGGTCAGGAGCAAAATTGTCGCTGACCGCGGCGGGCACTGCGTTTCTGCCCATCGCCAAGGACCTGGTCACCCGCGCCGCCCAGGCCAAATCATCCGCGCGGGCGATGGCCGGAGGTTCGGTGCAACGGCTTACGATAGCGGCAGCCTCTGCCACCGTTGCCGACATCATCGCCCCTTTCATTGTTTCGCAGGGGCCCGATGGAGTCCTGACCAATGTTGTCGAGGCGACCCCTGAGTTTGTCTACTCGGCGTTGCAGGACGGTAAGGCTGACTTTGCTCTGGGAACAAAGCCCCCACCATCCGAGCTCGAATCGGTTGTAGTTGGCAGGGCGTTCCTTTGGGCCCAGTGCAACGCCGAACACCCTCTTGCCGGGAGGGAGAAAATCAGCCTCCAGGAACTCGTCCAATGGCCTCTCATAACCATGACCGCTGATTTTGGTGTCCGCACAATGTTCGATGATGCTGTTAGCACTGAGCGCCTCACCTACACGACCGGATTTGAAGTACGCTCGGCCGTGGTCGGCCAAGCCTTGGCAGCCGCCGGCAAAGGCATCTGCGTGCTCTCGGATGATCCGAATTTCGGGGTGCACGCCATGCCCATCACTCATCGGGGAAAGGACCTCGTGTTCACTCTCTTCGGCGTCTGGAATCCGCTGCATTTCGCCGCGCCTGCGATAAGGGAGTGCCTGCAGAACCTTTCACGTTTCACCTCGCAGCTGTACCCCGCCGCTCGAATATAAAAAGGGATGCAATCCTCAACTCCCGGCCCTGTGGTTGAGGGGCCTCTCGAACTCTGAGGGATAGCTCACGAGATTCGCGGGGCGCGGCTCCGGGGGCAGTGGCCATCGACAGGAGCTCTCGAAGCTACTTCCACTGCCTATATAACGCCGATACTGGACCTTTCGTGAACCTGGGGGAGTGGTCGAACCAGGCACTCTTCGCGCGCAGGAGGCTGGGTGCGAGAGCCTGGCGAGTCTTCCTTGACTTCTTTCAGGACCGCACGCGCGGCTGCCGCGTCGTGAAGCTCGGCAGGTACTTCTCCTGTTCTTCGATCTTCCGGCGGTAGAAGTCGTGGGCGCTTTTTTTGTGATCCCCGGCGATTCGCGGATCTGGGCCCACGTCGGTCCGGATGCCGCGGCATCCTTTGGGGTCAACGACCCTGAGGACTGCATCGCCGGAGCATGCCGACGCACCGGGGCGGGCGCCCGATGAGTGGCGCCCGTCAACTTGCCTGTGTCCGCTGTTGCTCGGGGAGTCAGCTGAGATGCAAGTTGTTGCCGGTCTTGGCTTTTACCATGTTCGTCGCGTAGCTGATCAGGAATTCGTACTCGTCTTCCGGCGTCAGGTCGCCGAGGAGTACATCCATAACGAGGCCGTCCTCGAGGGCTACGAAGCTCCGGGCCAAGAATCCGGCTGGCGCTGAGAGGGTGAAGGCATCCTCCTGCGCGCCTCGTTCCAGGATCCCTTTGTAAAGGTTCGTTTGACGCTCCACGAACGCCATTTGCTGCCGAGCGGCTGCTTTGTTGCGCAGATAAACTGGGATGAGTTCCACGAGGATCCGGGAAGCGGTTTCGCTTTCCCCGGGCCAAGGTACGCCCGAGTGGATGCAGGCCCTCAGTTGCGCTTCAGGGTCGCTTTCGGCTTGGATGCGGGCCTCCCGGCGGTCACAGTACTCCGTAACTCCTTGATGGAAGACCTCGCTGAAGAGCTCGTCGACGTCCCGGTAGTAGTACAGCACCGCAGCCGGGGTGACGCCCGCTTCGTTGGCAATGTCGGAAAGGCGGGCCGCTGATGACCCTCTGTCCAGCAGGACTCGTCCTGCTGCTGCTACGAGTTGATCCCGGCGGGCTGTCTGATTCCGTGGTCTTGCCATGCTCACCATGCTTTCACACGGGCCTCGAAGTGACCCTTGACACACCCAGGTCCGTTAATTATTCTTTAATTAATCTTTAGTTAATGAAATCTCCCACGCTAGGAATGCTACCGTCATGACTCGACTTCTCCCTCTGGCTCTTGTGCAATCACCCGCTGACTCCTTGACTGATTTTGCTGCCGGTCTCGAGCGAAGGGTCAAAGCGCATGCCGTCGCCGACCTTTTCGTTTACCCGGAGCTTCACTTGAACACGGTAGATTCTGCCGGGTTTGTGGACCGGCAGGCCTACATGGAAGCCTCGGCCGAACCTCTTGATGGCCCGCGCGGCCGTACCCTTGCCGAGCTTGCTGGAGACCTTGGGATCTGGCTTTTGCCTGGCAGCGTGCTTGAACGTGGTACGGACGGGCATATCTACAACACCGCCGTCGTCTACTCTCCACAAGGAAAAGCAGTAGCCGCGTACCGAAAGATCTTTCCCTGGAAGCCCTATGAGACTGTTTGTTCCGGTAAGGACTTCGTGGTCTTCGACATGACCGGCTACGGCCGCGTCGGTTTGTCGATTTGCTACGACGCATGGTTCCCCGAACACAGCAGGCACCTGGCCTGGATGGGGGCAGAGCTCGTCCTCAATGTTGTCCAGACCCCGACCAACGATCGTGTGCAGGAAGTTGTTATCGGCCAGGCCAACGCAATCGTGAACCAGAACTTCGTTGCGAGTGTGAACGCGGCGGGCCCACACGGGGTTGGACGGAGTTTCCTGGTTGATCCTGAAGGCCGCGTGCGAATTTCGGCAACCGGACCCGAAGACGCGACATTGGTTGATGTCATCGACCTGGACCAAGTAGGGAACGTACGCCAATATGGCACAGCGGGCGTCACCCGCCCCTGGGACCAGTTCGCTGAAAACGACGACAGCATTCCATTGCCGCTCTACGCGGGCCAGCTTGATCCCCGCCTGTGGCGGCAGACCAACGCCCCGTCACCCCTGACCAACCTCAGCACTGCCCCAGCCTAAGGAACTCCCCATGTCCGCTGAGAACATTAAACTTACCCCCAAGCTATCCCTGCTGTCGGTGGTCGTGTTCGGCTTGGCCTATATGGCTCCGGGAATCGTAATGACGATCTTCGGTATCATCTCCTCCACCAGCGACGGAACAGCCCCGACAGCATTCGCCCTCGCCACGGCCGCGATGCTGCTGACTGCCCTCAGCTACGCGAAAATGGCAAAGATCTTTCCGAACTCGGGATCGGCCTACGTGTATGCACGACGGCTCCTCGATTCCCGTGTCGGTTTCCTCGTCGGGTGGGCGATCCTCCTCGACTACCTCTTCCTTCCCACCGTGGCCTGGCTGTTCCAATCGTTCTACCTTGCAGCTCAGTTTCCCGGCATCCCCGTCTGGGCCTGGCTCGCTCTGAACGCTGGACTAACAACGATCATCAACGTCACGGGAATCGTGCTCACTGACCGTGTCAATAAAACGCTGACCCTTCTGGTTGTTACCCTCATCGGGATCTTCATCGCCTACTGCCTGGCCTACCTCGGGGGAAACCCGCCCGCGTCGTTCACAGACCCCTTCTGGAACAATGCCACGACGGTCGGCGGCGTCGCTGCCGCAGCCGCTATCGCTGCCTACGCCTTCCTGGGATTCGACGCCGTCAGCACACTCAGCGAAGAAACCAAAAACGCCCAGCGCAACATTCCCCGCGCGATCCTCCTGACCGTCCTCGTCGGCGGAATAATCTTCGTCGTGGTCTCCTACATCATGCAGCTCGTTCACCCCGGCGGAGACTTCGAGGAAGCAGCGACAGCAGCATACTCCATGCAGGTCCTCGTCGGCGGGCAGTTCTACGCCAACATCACCAACATGCTCTTCATCATCGGTGGGTTTGCGTCCGGGCTCGCCATCCAGGCCAGCACCAGCCGCCTCCTCTACGTCATGGGCCGCGACGGAGTCCTACCCCGCCGGCTCTTCGGCCGCCTCCACCCCCGAACCAAAACGCCCATCTTCAACCTGGTCCTCGTCGGTGCCGTGGCCATGCTGGCACTGAACATCTCCTTGGAAACCGCAACCTCCTTCATCAACTTCGGGGCCTTCCTGGCATTCACAGCCGTCAACCTCTGCGTCATCGCCTACTTCATCCGAAACCGCCGGCAAGGCAAAAAGCTTTCGATCATTGGCTTCATCGTCCTACCAATACTGGGCGCCGCCGTCGACATCTACCTTCTAACCCAGCTCAGTCCCATCGCCATCACCATCGGCTGCTGCTGGATCGGTCTGGGCGTTCTCTACCTCGTCTTCCTCACCAAAGGATTCCGCAAGGAACCACCAGAGATGGACCTCCACGACCGTGAGAGCCAGCCGGGCGAACCCACCAAGGAGGTTCAGCAACCAAACACTGACGACACACAGTCAACCAAGCAGACTGCCACCCAAGCGCAGCCCACCGAAATCTAAAACCCCGAGGAGCCATAAGGACGGGCCAGGCGCCAGCCTCCAGGCCCGTCCCTGTGTGTGGCGTACGCGATCTCAAGAAGCGGGACCTTGTCAGTTTCATTTGCCACCGTTCCCGTATCACGATGGGCGCTCTCCAAAGTCCGTACCGTTCCGAGTGACAACCCACTGCATCCCGGGCTGCGGAACCGCAACCCGGGATGCAGTGCAAGTTCGGGGGCAAACCTCCGGTCAAGAGAAATCCGATCGGGCGAGTCTGCCATCGCTGAAAGCCATTTCTTCGTCCCAAAGAGCCGATTCGCTACGTGCGTGCCCACATCATGAGCATCAAATCAAAGGCGATATTAAGAGCAAAGCAGGAGTCCAATGATTATCACGATCGAGGCCGACCGCTACTTCCACATCACAGGCCTATCCCCGACGGAAATCGAAGACAGTATCAACACGGCTGTCGAGATGGCCCGTGACCACTCGGTGAGTGAAGGATGGCAGGGCATTCTCGTCACCCGCCACGGACCTGACAATTACACAGTGAACCTCAGCGCTGATGTTCCCTACGGAGTAACTGTGGAACGGGACCTGCCGCAAGAAGTCCCGAGCAGGTGCCGGACGGCTGAGAGCTCACCGCAGCCGTGCCGGCAGTAGACTGAACATCAGCGAGCGGACTGCCGTGGTACCCGGTCGCCGGCCGGTACGCTCCGGCAGCGCGCGTCGTCCGACGGAGAGGACCTCAGCGATGGAGCTGACCTATGTGATGGCCGAGAGCGCCCCGGCGCCCGTGGGCCCCTACTCCCAAGCGTGCGGTATACCGAATGGTCTGCTGTTCCTTTCGGGGCAGACGCCCACCGACCCGGCGACCGGGCAGCTGGTCGGCGGTGGCATCGAGGAGCAGACCGCACGCGTCTTCGACAACCTTGGCCTCGTCCTCGAGGCGGCCGGCAGCAGCTGGCGCGATGTCGTCAAAGTCAGCGTCTTCCTCGTCGACATGGACGACTTCGCAGCGATGAACGCCGTGTACGCGAGGTACTTCGACGGCCAGTACCCCGCGCGCACGACGGTCGCCGTCGCCGGGCTCCCGCTCAGGGCGCGCGTCGAGATCGAACTGCAGGCGATGCGCCGAGTGGGGTGATCCAAACGCACGAGCACCTCGATTCGCTCACTCCCGAGATCGTCGACACAGCCAGAGAAGCCCTACCCATCGGCAACTAAGGCCTGCGAATTTACTGCCAAATAGCGCTGCGATCCACAAAATAACCGTGTGAATCGCAGAGCTATTTGGCGTTGTTTTGGCGTGCCTCTGGTGCACTCGCCGCGGCGTGCTGCCGGCCCGGGCGAGGGTGCTGTTGACTGCAGGCGGGCTAGTGCTTGGACAAGCGTGGACGGGAGCGCTCGATGATGCTGGACGTGGCAGTTGCTGCTGTGAGGGCGGTCGCCAGCAGAAGCGGTGCCCAGACCGTTTGTGTGATGGTTGCACCCGCGACGGCTGTTCCGGCTGATCCTGCAGCGATCTTGAGTGCGCCTACCCAGATGAAGACTTGGCCGCGAGCTTCGATGGGGGCGTATTCGCTGCGCGCGGCGAGTGTTGAGGCGAAGAACATCGCGTTGGCGATCCCTGCCAGGCCGAAGGCAATGAGGGAGGTGGGGAGTGTCGGAGTGAGCATCACCAGTATCAGCGTTGCCGCGACGAGTGCGGCGAGGGAGCTCATGAGAGGGTCTGCGTCGCGGCGAAGCGGTCGGAGCATGAGCCCTGCTGATCCGAGGAGATTTCCTATCCCGTAGGCTGCGACCAGTGTTCCGGCGGCTGAGGCCCCGCCGTACGCGGGAGCTGTCGCAACGGCGTAGATCGGTAGCGCGGCGACAGAGAATGCGACGGTCACGGTGAGTCCGAGGGTGCGGCGAAGCGGACCACGTGCCCAGATGAGGCTCAGTGTTCGACCGGGGGACGGCACGTCAACGGCCTTGTTGGGTGGCTCTTGCCTGGGGAGTGCGAGGACGGCTCCCGCACCAACGACGGCGGCTCCGGCCAGAACCAGTGTCGCGGTGAGTGCGTCAGATGCTGCCGCGATCCACGCGACCGCTGCGGGGCCGAGGGTGCCGCTGAGTCCGTAGCTTGCGACGTCCCAGCTTTGTGCTCTGCGTTGGCTGCGCTGCCCGGGGCCGGCGATGCAGGGCAGGCGGCTGCTGATCCCGCCGGTGAGCATCGGCCCGAAGATGCCCGAGGCAAAGAGCAGCATGGCTGGCCAGATCGCCCAGGCGACGGGCAGGAGCAGTGCAGCAGCACCGAGCAGCACGCCGTGGAGGACGGCAGCGGATGCGATCACTTTGCGTCCGTCGCGGGCTGTATCGAGGCGTCGTGCGATGAACGGGCCGAGCAGGTGGGGTGCGGTGATTGATGCTCCCAGGAGCCCGGCCAGCCAGCCAGGCATCCCGCAGGCGTGGGCTAGCAGCACGATGGCGACTACTGCGCCGCCGTCGGCGCTGCGAACCAGGGTCGCGGCGAAGACGTATCGGGCCAGCGCCCCGACCCGGCGGTCCTTCCTGCGTGGAACGCCGAGGCCGGCGCTACGAGTTAAGCCCGAGCTCATCGACAATCCTGCCAACATGGGCGCGCTGCTTCGCGGTCAATCCCTGGAGGGGAAGAGGCAGGCACGATGTTGATGCCAGTCCCAGCTGTTCCGCTATTGCCGCAACGACCCGGATACTCCCGCCAAACTCAGCAAACGACTCCCACAACGGTGCAAGCCGTTCGGATTCAGCGGTCGCGTCTGAGGCCCGCCCTTCCAGGACGGCCCGGGTGATCCGCATCGCCAGGGCGGGCAAGGTGCCGCCGATGACGGAGTACCAGGCATCGCACCCGGCGGCCAGTCCGGCGGAGGCTTTTGCGTCACCGGAAACTCCGATGGTCACGTGCGCCGGGACGGACGCCCGGATTTCCTGAACCCGCGCCTGTGCCTGCTCCGGATCGACTGGCACGCCCGGGATTTTGATGGAGGCGATACCGGGCAGTTCCGCGATGCGTCCGTAGAGTTCGGTGGTGAACGTGAAGTGGGTGGTGCCTGGGTTGTCATAGACGATGACGGGCAGCGACGAGTTCGCGGTGACGGTTCGGAAGAGTTCGAACACGTCATCGTCGGTGAGGGGTTGATAGGTCATGGGGGCCAGCAGGAGACCGGAAGCCCCCGCCTGTTCTGCCTTTTCAGCGTTGGCCAGGACGTGTGAGGTCCGCAAGGCCCCGATACCAATGAACACGGGTGTTTTGCCGGCGTGTTCGACGGCGAGACGGGCGACGCGGTTTCGTTCCTCGCTGCTCAGGTAGGCGTAGGAGCCGGTGGATCCGAGTGCGGTAATGGAGTCGACCTTCGCCTCGGCGAGCCGTTCGATCAGGCGGACGAAGGCGTGCTCGTCGACAGCATCGTTGGCCAGAGGGGTCAGGGGGAAGGCGCTCAAGCCGGTGAACATGGGTATAACTCCTTTGTTTGAATCACAGGGAAGCAAAAATCTGAGGCAGCTGCCGGTGCCTAGGCGGGCTGAGCTGCGGGGCCCTGTAAGCAGGGGAATTCTCCCGCAGCGACAGTTCTGGCGGACGCGCCTATTTGGAGGACTGTCGTCTACTTCGGTCCTTGGCTGATGAGGCCGGGGTCGGTGCGGGCGGCGGCGTGTTCGCGGGAGCGCGGTTGCMGTCGGCCACCGCGTTGCGCGGCGGCGCCGGCAAGGACGACGAGCGTGATGCCACCGAATTGGGTGAGCGAGGGCTGCTGGTGCAGCACGAGCAGCCCGAGGAGCACCCCGAAGGCGGGTTCGAGGGCCATCAGGGTACCGAACGCGGTGGGCGTCATCCGGCGCAGGGCGAGCATCTCGAGCGCCATTGGCAGCACCGGCATCAGGACGGCCAGTCCGAAAGCGACGGAGAGGACACCGAGGTTGAGATGTCCGGCGGACTGCGGGATGCCGACGACCGCTGCCGTGGCAGCGGCGACGGGAACGGTGAGTGAAAGCGCGCCGATGCCCGTGAAGCGGTCGCCGATCCGTTGGGTGAGCACAATGTAGACGGCCCACCCGACGGCCGCGAGCCCTGCCAACCCGATACCGGCGAGGTTGATCTCACCAGCCCAGGGTTCGGTCAGCAGGACGACGCCCAGCAGCGCCAGGGCTGGCCAGATAAGCGCCCGTGCGCTGTGGCTGCGCACCGCGGCGACGGTCAGCGGACCGAGGAACTCGATCGCGACGGCGGTGCCGAGCGGGATACGTTCGATGGAGGCGAGAAACGAGATGGTCATCAGTCCGGTGGCGACACCCAGCCCCAGAAGCACGGGGACGTCGGGGCGGCGGAGCGCGCGCAATGGGGGTCGGGCAACGGCCAGGAAGACGAGCGCCCCCACACTGAGTCTGAGCCAGGCAGTTCCGGCCGGCCCCACCGCCGCGATCAGATCCACTGACAGGGCCGAACTCAGCTGGACCGAGAGCATGGCCGCCACGGCCAGCCCCCACGGCGGAACGGGGATATTCTTGGGGACGCGCTGGCTCACGGCCGGCCCCTTCGGGCCTGCCGGTCACCGATCGCGCGTATCCGGGGGTGGACGAGCATGTCAGTTTCCTTCATTGAATATCGTGCCGGCGGCAATCAGGCGGCGGGCGGCCCTGACGTCGGGACCGAGTAGGGTCAGCCGGGCGATCAGGTCCTCGGCTGCGGCGTGGAGCGCCTCGTCGGTCATGGGTTCGAGCGCGTCGAGGATGAACAGCGCGGAGGTGGTCTCCTCGCCGAGCTGGGTGCGGCGGGCCTGGCGCCAGTTCCAGCGCCGGCAGGTCACTCCGCCGTCGTCGCACCACACCACCTCGCCAGGCTCCGGGTGCTCGATCACCGCGGCGCCGCCGGCGGCGGTATCAAAGGCTTCCGTGCCGGTGGCGCGAACCAGCCGCGGCGCACCGCTGTAGCGGGTCAGATCCTCCCCACCCAGCGGGACCTGGTGGAGCACCGAAACCGCGTTATAGAGGTCAGTGAGACGGTTCACACGGGGCAACCCGGACACCGCCCGGCGCAGGAGCGCCTCCAGGCTGTTGCGCGTGCGGTTCGGTTTGGCGCCGAAGCCCTGGTAAGCCTCGCGCCACGCAGCCACGTGCGGGAGCTGCTCAACCGGCCGGCCACCGAGCAGCTTCCGGGCTGCGGTCTCCGCCGCCAGGAGCAGCTCCTCACCGGCCTGGTCACTCGGGCCAGGGACGAGTCCGTCAACGGCCAGCAGCAACGCCCGGTAGTCGGGCCGCAGCGCGAACACGGCGGCGTCAACCCGGCCGCCGTCGAGAAATTCCTGAAGCATGCCCGACTCAAGCATCGGAGACCTCCGGCCGGTGTCCTGTCCCCACGCCAGGCTCGAAGACGGCCAGGGAGAACCTCGCCGGCTCCGTGCCCGGATTGGCGTAAGAGTGTGCCACGTCGCCCGGGAACGTCACCGCATCGCCCTCATCGAGGGTGACCGATTGACCTGCGACCTCCACCATGACCGTGCCCTGCTGGACCTGCAAAAGCTCCTTGGTGCCCGACGTGTGGGCCTCGCTCACATGACGGTCGCCAGGACCCAGCGTCCAATCCCACAGTTCAACCACGTCCGGCGGTTCGGTGCCGGTCACCAACACCCCGCGGCCGCCGGACTCACCGCTCCACAACGCAGCGCCCTCACCACTGCGCGTGACCTTCACCGGCTTCGGGCGAGGTGGCTCGACCAACGCCGGCAGCCCCACACCCAGCGCGTCGCTGATCCTCAGCAGAGTTCCCACGCTGGGATTCGCGGCACCCTGCTCCACGTTGACGACCATCCTGCGGCTTACCCCCGCAGACTCCGCCAGCTGATCAAGCGTCCAGCCCCGCGACTGCCTCTCCTGCTTAACCCGGGCGCCGATTGCCAGCGCCAGGCTCGTTGTACTCTCATCCATAAGTGCATCATACTGCACTTTTAGTGCACTCGACTACTGCCCGTCGTTCGGCCGCCGTCAACGAGTGGCCAAAAGACCCTCTTGAGCTTCGACGTCGCACCTCATGCCGCCAATCAGGACCAAGCCGTGCATGACTGGGACGACCCTTTGGGAGACTACTCGGAAGTGTCATTTTTCGAAGTCGTCTGCACCACTTCATGCGGAAGTACGGGGCTGTGCAGGCGATTTAGAACATCTGAGTGTTCAAAGTTGCCTGTACGGTCTGCATCTTGATCCGTAGTCGGCTGCACAAGCCGTCAGGGCACGCCCGGAGCCGGGCTTCTGGGCTTTCTGATACTCGGCCGTCAGAGTCTCCGGTGGTGCTGCGGAGAGGGCGCTTGGTACTTCGCGCCGAGGGCGCCACTAGCTCGCAGCTGGGCCTGCAATCTTGCGCAGGAGGCCGGCAAGGTGCTGAATGCCCGGGCTTTCGGTCATGGTCCTGCGGTGCACCATCCCCACACGACGGGCCGGCACGGGACGGACCACCGGTACAGCGACCACATCCGCGGGCAGCGCGGGCCTGCCGAGACGAGGCACGAGGGCCACCACGGCCCCTTGCTCCACCAGCGCGATGTGGGTTGCGAAGTCCGGATCGTAGACCTGGATATCCGGGACGCGGCCCAGATCGGCAAAAATCCGCAATAGGGCCTCGTTGCAGATGGCGCCGTGCGGGGTGCTGATCCAGCGCTCATCAAGCATATCGGCAGCTTCCACCTCCGCCCTTCCTGCCAGGGGATGGTTGCGGTGAACCAGGAGATCCGCGATGTCATCGCAAAGCCACTCGAGCTTCACGTGCTCTGGAATCACAAGCGGGACGGAGTTCCAGTCGTGGACGATGCCGAGGTCGGCTTCCCCGCCGGCTACACGTGCCACGGCTTCACGTGGGTCCTCGGCCAGCACGGTGACGTCCAGATCAGTTTCGGAGGAAGCGAGCATGCCCAGCATCGGCCCCACCAGCCCCCGGCACGCGGTGGAGAAGGACACCACCTTCAAGCGGCCATACGGTTTGGCGGGATCGGCCAGGAGCGTGGACTGGAGTTCTTCCAGTTCGGCGAGAATGCGGCGCCCATAAGCGGCCAAGGCAAGTCCGCGTTCAGTCAGCAGCACCCCTCGGCCATGCCGCTCCAGGACCGAGAAACCAGTCTGCTTTTCCAGCTTCTTGATCTGCTGCGATACCGCCGACGGGTTGAAGCCCATCACCCCTGATGCTGCAATGACGGAACCATGGTGCTCAATCGCTGCCAGCGCACGGAGCGCTCCGATGTCTATCATGAAGCAAACGTACATGTTATTCGGTATGAATCAATGCTGGTGCTTCATTCTCCTCTCTGTCAAGGTGAGGAGCGTGAACCTTCGCCATTCCTTGCTTGCCACCCTCGTCGCTGTCTTGTGGGGCCTAAACTTCGTGGCCATCGACTTGGGCCTCCACACCAACGGACGCGACGTTCCGCCGTTGCTGTTCGTGGCCATGCGGTTTGTCCTGGTGGTCTTCCCCTGGATTTTCTTCGTGCGCAAACCTGAGGTCAGCTGGGCAGCAATAATCGGCGTCGGACTCTTTATGAGCGCCGGCCAGTTCGGGCTGCTGTACCTGGCCATGGCGCTGGGCATGCCGGCTGGTCTGGCCTCACTGGTACTCCAGGCGCAGGTTCTGCTTACGGTTCTGTTGGCCGCCGTGTTCCTTGGCGAGCGGCCCAGCGGGCGTCAGTTGGCCGGCGTCGTACTTGGCGTCGCCGGCCTGACGGTAGTGGCGGTGGGCCGCAGTGCCGTTGCCCCGCTACTTCCGTTCCTCATTGTGCTGGCCGCGGCGCTTTCCTGGGCTGTGGGCAACGTGGTTGCACGCAAAGCCAAGGCGGCCTCGGGGCTGGGGCTGGTGGTCTGGTCGGGTGCGGTGGTCCCGCTCCCGCTCGCCGGACTTTCACTGATCATCGATGGTCCCGATGCCATCACCGCAACGATCGGAGACTTCCAGCCCGCCACTGTCCTGAGCGCGCTCTACACCGCGGTTTTCGCTTCGATGGTGGGCTACGGGATCTGGAACCGGCTGCTCGCGAAATACTCGCCGTCGGCCGTGGTCCCGTTCACGCTGCTAGTGCCGGTCGTGGGGATGAGCGCCGCGTGGCTGGCCCTGCAGGAGGTGCCCTCGGCCACGGAAGTGGCTGGCGGACTGCTCCTGCTGGGAGGAGTGGCGACGGCGGTGCTCACCAGAAGCGGTGGGCGGATGCAACGGCAGGGCCCCGCTTTGCCGCCAGCTTTGGGCCCGGCTTCGGCCAGTGGCTTGCGGGTCGCAGACGCCGACGAACAAAACCTACAGCGACTGCAGGGATCAGCCAGCGGAAAACCGTCCCAGAACTGACATGAAGGGATCGACTGCCCGTCTCGCTGAGGTCCTGTTCGGTGGTCCATACAGGTTTCACCGATTGAGGCCCGGTCTCGCTCGGACCTACATCATCGCGCTGGCTCCGCCGTCTACAACCAGGTGGGATCCCGTGACCCATTTCGCTTCTTCGGAGGCCAGGTAGAGGCCGGCATRCGCGACGGCGATCGGGTCCCCGGGTTTGCCGTCAATCGTGCGCTCGACGATCGGGGCGACCGGTGCGTTCTCGCCAAATTCCTCGAACATCGCGAGTACCGGCGGAGTCGCCATGACACCAGGACTCACGCAATTGACGCGAATCCCGACGGCGACACCTTYGGCGGCGAGCTGCCGAGTCAGGGCGATAACGGCCCCTTTCGCGGCGGCATGGGCGGCCTGCGGCAGGGCTCGGGCACCCTGGATTCCGGCGCCCGAACCGATGTTGACGATTGCACCGCCGACGGCGGCCAGATGCGGCCAGGCGCTTTGGCAGGCATGCCACACCAGGTCCAGCTCGTTCTGGATGGTGAACCGGTATTCCTCGCCGCTCATCTGGGCGAACGGCGCGAATTTCGGCATGCTGGCGTTGTTGTAGAGCACGTCGATGCGGCCGTGGCGTTCGATCGCGCCGGCGACCCAGCGATCGATGTTTTCCCGGTTGCCCAGGTCCAAGGGGGCGCTTGATTCGATCGCGCCTCCGTCGGCCTCCACCAGGCGGACCGTCTCTGCAGCTCCGTCGGCATCGAGGTCGCAACCGACGACCGTGGCACCCTCACGTGTGAACAGCCGGGCGGTCACCCGGCCCATTCCGCCCCCGATTCCTGTCAACAGGACGACTTTTCCTTCCAGACGACCACCGGCCATGGTTCCTTCTCCGTTCAACTCGTCATATGTATTGGGCCCCATGCAACCACGKCGAGGAGGGGGCCAGAGGCCGGAGCGGTGTGATGGTGCAGTTTGTGCACACTTCTGTGCACGAACTGCACCATGGGGCCGGAATCTCCCCACTCCGGTGCCAGATGGCACAGGATGAACGGCACGTGTTAGACACGACACACTGCATCAAAGGAGATCCAGATGAGCAACACCCCCATGACGTCGACTCGCCCGCTCCCGCCCGGCGTTACCGAATCCGACCTCGAAGAGGCACTGGCCGCGTTCGCCGTCGCGATCGGCGAAGACAATGTCGCAAGCGATGCCGAGTCCCTGCAGGACTTCCAGGATCCCTTTCAGGTTCCCGGCTCCGCCACGAATCTCCCCTCCGCCGTCGTCAGCCCGACGAGCACCGAGGACGTCCAGGCGATCGTTCGGATCGCCAACGAGCACCGCATCCCGTTGTGGCCCATTAGCCGCGGCAAGAACAACGGCTACGGCGGTGCCGCACCTCAGGTGCGTGGCTCAGTAATGGTGTCGTTCCGGAGCATGAACCGCGTTCTGGAGATTAACGAAGAGCTCGGCTACGCGATTGTTGAGCCCGGCGTGAGCTGGTACGACCTGCACGAAGCGATCAAGGCCGGCGGGCACAACCTTGTCGCGTCCATCGTCGACATAGGTTGGGGAGGCGTCGTCTCGAACACGCTCGAGCATGGGCTCACCTACATGCCGTACTCGATCGACCAGGCCTCGCACTGCGGGTTCGAGGTCGTGCTCCCGAACGGAGACCTCATGCGAACCGGCTCGGGCGCGATGGACAACAACCCGACCTGGCCGCTGTACAAGCGAGGCCTGGGGCCGACCTCGACCGAGATGTTCATGCAGTCGAACTACGGAATCGTCACGAAGATGGGCTACTGGCTCATGCCGAAGCCCGAGGTGTACATGCCGCTCTGGCTGCGCGTCTGGGATGACGCGCAGATGCCCGCCGTGGTCGATGCGCTGCGCGAACTCATGCTCGCCGGCGCCATCGACATGCGCCCGCAGCTGTCGAACACGCTGTGCATGGCATCGATGCTCACCACGCGCGCCGAGTGGTTCGACGGCGAGGGGCCGATGCCCGAGGAAATCATCGACAAAATCGCCAAGGAGTTGGGACTGGGACGCTGGATGATGCGGTTCGCGCTCTACGGAGACGAAGCGGTGGTCGATCACAACTTCGAGAAGCTCAAGACGCGCTTCTTGCAGATCCCGAGCGTAGAGCTCATGGGCGAGAAGCACGGGGCCGATGCGTGGGAGACGCTGCCCAATCCGCACGAGCGCGTGCAGATCGGCGTGCCGAGCCAGGATCTCTACAAGATGGCAGGATGGTCTGGCGGCGAGGAGGGAGGCCACGTCGATTTCTCGCCGGTAATCCCGCTCACGTCCCAGCACGCGATGGCCGCGCAGAAGCTGATGGCCGAGATGTGCGCCGAAGCGGGCCTTGATTTCCTTGGTGGCATGCTCCCCATCAACGCGCGCGCAACCACGTTTATCAACGTCATCCCCTTCGACACGAAAAACCCGGAGCAGGTCGCCAAGGCGTACGCCGTGGCCAAGCGCATGGTCGCCGAGGCCGGCAAGCGCGGCTACGGCGAATACCGGGCGCACCTGTCCTTCATGGATCTCGCGGCCGACCAGTTCGGCTTCAACGACCACGCGCTGCGGCGCTTCAACGAGACGATCAAGGACACGCTCGACCCGAACGGAATCATCGCTCCGGGCAAGTCAGGGATCTGGGGCACCCGACTGCGGGAGGCCGGCTTCCCCCAGGCCTGATCGCGCATCTTTGGGGAGCCCCCCGCCCCGCCCAACGGGCGGGTGCTGGGGAAGATCCCGCCCTAACAAACGGGAGGGGTCTTCCCCACAGGCTCCGGCAGATGCCTGGCTTCCCGTGGGGCGCAGCCGTGGACCTCGCGGAAGGCTCTGCTGAAGCTTGCCGGATGGCGGTATCCCCACCTCGTCGCGACCGTCGCGATCGTCGATTCCGGGGACCGCCGCAGCTCGCCCACGGCACCCTCGAACCGGCGTTCGCGGATCCAGGCCGACACTCCGGTGCCGGAGGCCGAAAAGAGCTTGTGGACGTAGCGCGTGGACACGTAGTGGGCCCGAGCGATCCGCTCTGGCCCGAGTTCCGGGTCGTGCAGGTGGTCCATCACGAACCGCTGCATCCGCGCAAGCAGTACCTCGGGCCGGGAACGCGGATCGGAAATCTCCTGCGCGCCGTACATGCTGCGAAGCAAGGGCAGCAGCATCTCTGCAGCGCCTTCCCCGTCAGGGCTTGAGAGCCCGCCGCCGCTCGTTGTGGTTCGGGCTAGCTGTACGAGGAACGGGGTTCCCGGCCCAGCGAGCCGTCCCTGGCCCGAATCCACCCGTGTCGCGGAACGCCGGGCGATGCCCTCGGCCTGCGCCCCGATGAACCATTTGGGAATGCTGAATACGAGCACCTCGAAACCCTTGCGGCCCTCAAAGGTGGAAGGCCGCGACGTATCGTGGCACGCAATGTCACCGGGGCGAAGAAGGCAGCTGCGATCGTCCTGTTCGATATGGATCGTGCCCCTGGTCATCAGATACAGCAAGATGCACTCCGGATCGGCGGTCGCGATCATCCGCTGCGTGCGTGCCACCCGGTGGGCAAGCCCCTGGATGGACCGGACCCCGACCGGCCCGACCTGGCCACCGGCCAAGCGGGCGTCGAAGGTGGGCGCTCCGACCGATTCGACGTGCATCGGGAAGAAGCGTTCGGCGATCCCCGCCGACCAGTAGTCCCGGCGCTCGGCCGGAGGAACCGACCGAGTATCCAGGACGGAAGTCATTGGTCCACCTCAGATGAGGATCCGTCGTAGATCTGCGGTGCAGCTAAGCACATGCCGAGTAGGGGAGGGCGGGCGTTGCCGTGGGCCCGGGGCTGGATCGGCTTCGTGGGCGCCGGGTCGATTCCGGGCGTCGCCGATGCTGCCGGCGATTTGTGAGTCCGACAGCCCACGACAACCGAGCTCACCGTCAAGTCCCTCGCCTGGGCTGAACCTCCGGCTTCCATGACCTCCGTGGCAGAAGACTCAGTCACGGCACCTCCCTTAAAGATTCGATCCGTTTCGTACTGAGTGTAAGGTGAGTCACAATTCCATGCAAAGATGCCACGTCACCTCGTCGGCGGGTTACTGAAGAATGCCCGAAGGTCGCGGGCCTGAGTGGGAATCCGTGGCAATCCATTTCGTGGCCCCAGAAGACCCTTTGTTGCCAGGCCACTTGGGGCGTTGTTGTTCCTATATACACAGGCTGACGCTTTTTGCCGGGCCCCATCGCCAGTACCTCGCGATACCCGGAAGATTGAAGCATCAAAGTGTGATCGTGTACGTTTCGTATTGGATGGCTAAGCACGTATGGTTGACCCATGGCAATCAGAAGCGAAGAAAGTCGTCGGGCCATTTTGGAAGCAACCATGAAGTTGCTCGAAGATTCGGGGCCTGACGGATTTACGGTGCAAAAGCTCTCGATCGAGCGCATTGCCCGTGAGGCCGGAGTCAGCAAGACCACTATCTACAGGTGGTGGTCGAGCAAGGTTGCCGTGGTTATCGATACATTCCTGGACAACCATGTCGCGCGTACTCCGGTGCGCCAGGATGTCCCTGCGATCGACGCGCTTCGTGAGCACATGGCCTCACTTGCGGAGGTCTACGCGGGCAATGAGGGCCGGCTCGTGGCGCAACTCATCGGTGAGTGCCAGGGCGACGAGGCAGCGATGGCTGAATTCAAGAAACATTTCTGGACCCCGCGCGCGCTGGTCGTTACGTCCCTGGTTGAACGGGCCATCAACGAGGGGTCGATGCGCAAAAATCTCGACGCCCAGCTCGTCACGGAGCTGCTCTATGCCCCCGTGTACTTCCGCCTGTTGTTCCAATCGGGCCCCCTCGACGCCAAAGCCACCGATGCCATCATGCAGACGGCACTTGAAGGGCTTGCTGCAGGGTAGCGGCCCCAAGTATTACTTGTGTTCCGTCCGGGCCCATGGGCCCGATCGGCTCCGTGACTGAAGAATGGACCCTATAACCTTGGGTTGCCGCGGCATGTTGGGCGAATAGCATGCCGGTGCTGGCTTTAGCCGGGGCGCAGCCCGGCGCCCGCGTTGAGTGGCGTGCACCCATTTGAGGGTGCGCAAGAAGTTTTCGGCGGCGGTCCGGTAGGCGGCGACGCCCTGTCATCGCCTGCTCCCACCGTGACTTCTTTGCGACATGCCCGTGGCGCCCTTTGCCTCCCGATTTCCCTTCCACGTGTCCGGTGTGGGCGTGGGAGGCCTCGAGTCTGTGCAATACGATACGGTTCGTATATATTGGATGTGACGTTAGATGTAGGAAACTGACCCTGATCTGTCCCTGCCCGTGGAGCCAGCCCGTTAGGGAAGCCGTCCACACTGAGAGGAAACATCATCGTGAAAACCGCCATCGCGCCGAATGATGCGGTCGTCGTCGCCTATCGCAGGACACCGATCGGCCGGGCCCGCAAGGGGTCTCTGGCCGGTGAGCGCCCCGAAGACCTCGCGCTGGCAGCCATCCGGGGAGCGCTCGCTGCGGTTCCGCAGGTTGACTCCGCCGAGTTTGCGGACGCCTACGTGGGGTGCGCGGTACCGCAGGGCGCGCAGGGCGACAACATTGGCCGCCGCATCATGGTTCTTGCAGGGATGGACAGCGTCCCCGCGGTTACTGTGAACCGCTTCTGCGCGTCCTCGTTGCAGGCCACCGCGATGGCGGCCCAGGCCGTGCGGGCGGGCGACGGGGACGCGTTCCTGGTTGCGGGCGTCGAATCGACCACCTCGACACCGCCCGTAGTTGAATCATTCCACCCCGCCTTCGCGGACGCAGCACGGCGTGCCGATGGCATCTTCGAATCCGGCCAGCCTTGGTCCGACCCCCGGGATCACGGGGAGCTGCCCGATGTGTACCTCTCTATGGGCAAGACCGCCGAGTTCGTGGCCCGTCAAACCGGCACCACGCGCCGCGACCAGGACGAATGGGCTCTGGAGTCCCAGCTCCGGGCGGAACGGGCGATGGAGTCCGGCTACTTCGCGCGCGAGATCGTGCCGGTGGCCACGGCTGCCGGCACGGTGGTGCGGGCCGATGACGGCCCGCGTCCTGGCACCACGCTGGAGGCCCTCTCGGGCCTCAATCCCGTGTTCCACGAGTCCGGTACCGTCACCGCGGGCAACGCCAGCCCGCTCAACGACGGCGCGTCGGCCTTGGTGGTGATGAGCGCCCGGCGCGCGGGCGAACTCGGGCTGAAGCCGCTGGCCCGCATTCTGGGCAGTGCCGCAAGCGGCCTCTCGCCGGAAATCATGGGGCTGGGTCCGGTGGACGCATCCCGCCGCCTGCTGGATCGTTTGGGCCTGTCGATCGGTGACATCGACATCGTCGAGCTGAACGAGGCCTTTGCCGCCCAAGTGGTTCCCGTGGTGCGGAAGCTGGGGGTAGATCCCGAGCGGGTCAACCCGTTTGGCGGGGCGATCGCCTTGGGCCACCCATTCGGTGCGACCGGCGTGCGGCTGGTCGGAACGCTCATCAACGGACTGCAAACCAAGGACGGATCGCTCGGCCTGGCGACGCTCTGCGTGGGCGGCGGCCAGGGCATGGCGATGGTAGTGGAGAGGTTGTCGTGAACCAGCCAGCGATCATTGCCGACCCGGCCCGCTCGATGCTGGCCGCCGACCGGAGCCTGGAAGGGCTCGGCATCCAGGTGTTGCGCGCCAGCGAGGGCCGTGCCACGGCCGTCCTCCGGGTCACGCCCGAAATGGCTAACGGGCACGGGATTGCCCACGGTGGATTGGTCTTCGCGCTGGCAGACACCGCGTTCGCTATGGCCGCAAACACATTCGGCGCCGGAATCGCGACCGCCGAGGCTTCCATCTCCTACATTTCCCCGGCCTGCATCTCGGAGGAGCTAGTCGCCTCCGCTGAAGTGACCTTTCACGAGGGCCGCCGGATGATAGTGGATGTGGTGGTGCGGGCGGGGGAGCGGACTGTCGCCATCTACCGCGGAACGGGCAGGGCGCTGCGCCCGGCGGACTGAGGCTTCTTGAACAGCTGCCGATATGGGGCGGCAAGACATGCGTGTGTGCCCGGGCTCCAAGTCGGAGTCCGGGCACACAAGTATTTGTAACAAGGTTGCCGCGCCGGCTCCCGCCACGGGTGGGGCCGGCGCGGCGCAGGTGTCAGCTCTTGGATGCCTTCGAGCCGGCGGTCGCCAGTTTGTCGGCGATGCCCATGAGGACCGGTGACCCCGTCGCGGCAATCAGTAGGCCCTGGACTGGACGCTTAAGCATTACCGATACAGGTTCCTTGGCCCCCGCAAGGACCGCTTCGCGTCCCATGGCCGGGTTCTTGTGGCACCGGACCGGCACATTGAATATCAGGCGGCGCAGGCATGAATTGCCGTGGTCGCACCACACGATCTCATCCTGTCGTCCCTCGAGGACCTTGTTGGGGAATTCCGGATCGGCCAGCATTTGCCGGGCCAGCATGATTCCGTCCGCGAACCCGGCGGTGATGGCGTCTGCACACTGTTGCGGGTCGAAAGTGCTGCTGAGGAGCAACGGGACCTCGGGCATGGCGGCGCGGAATGCTTGCGGCTCTCCGTGCTCCAGGATGGCGCCCGAAAAGGAGGTGACGTTATTGTCCATCGACTCGTAGTTCGCATCGCTCAGGGCGATATATCCAACCCCTTCCTTTTCAATGATCGACGCAACTTCGGCGAACCCCTCAGGTCCCTGACCATCGGGAAGGTGATCGTTGGTGCTCATTCTGAGGCCCACCGGATAGTCGGTTCCGACTTCGGCCCGGATCGCCCGAATCGTGTCCGTGAGGATGCGGGCGCGGTTTTCGGCACTCCCGCCGTATTCGTCCGTCCTCCAGTTGGTGCGCGGTGAGAGGAAGGAGGAATAGAGGTAGCGCATGTGCGCGCCCAGCTCGATGCCGTCGAAGCCGGCCGCCTTTGCACGCCGTACGGCGGCGACGGACTGCTCCTGGACCTCGAGGATTTCCTCCTTGGTGATCTCCTCCGGCGTCGGGTTCGTTCGACCGCCGGGAATGTAGAAACCGTGAGGCAGGCGGGGTGCGGCCATGCGGACGGGCTTCGGGCTCGCGGCCCTTGTGGGCCGGCCGTCGCCCGGCACGCCCATGGCGCCGAAGCTCGGGAAGATCTGGGCGAAGATGGGTACATCCTGCTCGTGCACGGCATCGACCATGCGCCGCAGCCCCGGAATGAACTCGTCCCGGTCGAAGCGCATCAAGGGCTGGAACGGCGCCTCCTGGTTCCCGCGCTCGGTGGCCACGCCGCCACCGATGATCAGCAGCCCAGCGCCGCCGCGTGCCCGCGTGGTGAGGAACGCGATTGTCTGATCGCTGGGATGGCCGTCCTTTGTCGGCTGGAGGACGGCCATGGGGCTAAGCACATAGCGGTTCTTGATCGTCAGGCCGTCGATTTTCCAGGGGCTGGAAAGCACTTCGGCGACAGTTGCTGTCTCGGGGGACATTTATTCTCCTTGGTTTTCAGTTGGACCAGGATGAAATGACTCATCCAAAATTGGCATCCGACTCGGCTCGTATCGTGACCGCGCGTCGCAGTGGACCGCCGGAAGTAGGGGACCCGGACCAGGCCTCAGAACCTGTCTCGGACGTGGCGTTCCCGACCGTAGAGCGAGACCACGGCAAGGATGATGACGCCGAAGACGATGCGGCTCTGGGCTTCCGTCAGCCCATTGCTGACGATGATCGTTGACAAGAGGGTGAGAGTGAGTGCGCCCAACAGCGTGCGGGTGTAGCTGCCGCGAATCGAGCCGAAGATCGAGCCGCCGACGAGGACCGCGGCCAGGCCGGAGAACAGGTAGGGTTCCCCGATGGTTTGCGACCATCCCGCGCCGAAGGATGCGATGAAGATGCCGGCAACCCCGGCCAGGGCTCCGGAGGCCGCAAAGACCATGGTCCACACGGCAGCGGTCCGGACCCTGGCCAATCGCGCGGCCCGGAAATTGATTCCCGTCGCGTAGAAGCGACGTCCCGCCGCGGTGCGATTGAGGAAAAGCCACATTCCCGCCCCGCAGAGAAGCACGATCAGGATGATCGGGGGGAACGGCAGGCCGAGGGTGGTCCCCCTTAGGCTGGCCAGGGAACGCAGCGCCTCCGGCGGGGCGGAGGAATAGTCGCCGTCGGCGAGGAACAGGGTCGCGCCCGTGATGGCCGCGCCGGTGCCCAGCGTGACGACTAGTGGCTGGACCGCGAAGCGGTGGCAGATCCAGCCGATCAGGGCGCCGATGCCGCCGCAGGCCAGAACTGTGATCAGCAGGGCTACGACCGGAGGGACCCCGAGCTTGCCCGCGACGTTCGCCGCCATGAAGGCACCGAAAAGGATGTAGCCCGGTGCCGCCAGGTCAAGTCCGCCCAGGATCACCACAAGCGTCTGGCCCATGGCTGCCAGGGCCAGCAGGGACGTGATGACCAGTATCGACGTGATTGACCTGGGGTTCGCGACGGCCGGTATGGTGATCACCAGCCAGGCTGCCAAGGCCGCCACGACGAGTACCTGGAGTGCCGGTACCTCGAAGGCCCAGGCCCTGAACGTGGTCCAGGGCCTGGGCCGGACCGTCGGTGCCTGGGTTCTTGGTGCGGGGGACAGGGTGTCACCAGTCATGATGCGTTCCTCTTCAAACGGGGGGCCAGCAGCGTCGCGCCCAGCACGACGCCAACGACGAGGACGGCGCCGTAGGCAAATTGGATGAGGCTGGGGGCCACGCCCGAGGCCGTGAGCAACTGCTGCAGCAGATAGATGGAGACCGCCCCGAAGAGGGCACCCAACAGCCCGCCGCGGCCGCCGGCCAGGCTCGTCCCGCCCAGCACGGCCGCGGCGAGCCCCAGCAGGGCATAGGTGGAGGCGAGCGAAGACTGCGATGACTGCACGATAGCCGTCAGGGCGATTCCCGCGATTCCGGCGAACAGGCCGCCGAGGGTATAGGCCAGGATCCGGATTGCCTTGATGTTCACGCCGGAACCGTAGGCTGAAACATCACTCTCGCCGGTCGCGAGGAGATTGCTGACGAAGGCCGTTCGGCGCAGGGCGAACCAGATCAGCCCGGCGACGCCGATGGTCAAGAGAGCGCCCGGGACGACGCCGATGCCCCCGGCGAAGACCTCCGTCCAATTATTCGGGGCGGCCACCGGATTCTGGGCGATGGTCAGCGACAGGCCAACGAGCAGGAACAGCATCCCGGTGGTTGCGACCACCGGATGCAGGCGCAAGACGGCGACCAGGATTCCGTTCAGGGCTCCGATTCCGGCAGCCACCGCCAAGATGATGGGTGCCGCGAGATCCCAGTTGCCCAGCCCTGCGGGAATGAGGATGGCGACGAACAGGCAGTTGATGAAGGTGGCCAGGGGACCGACCGAAATGTCAATGCCACCGGCGAGGATCGAGGGCGTGGAGGCGAATCCCACCAGCACGAACGGCGCCAGCGTGGCCAGGGTGCCGGGGAGACGCGCGGGGGAGAGGAAGGACGGTGAGACGATCAGGTTCAACACCAGCAGCACCAGTGCGAGCAGGAAGGCAAAGGCGAAAGGCCAGCGCTGGAACAGGGGGAGGACGCGGTTCATGTATGCACCTCTGATTTCTGGCCGAAGTATGCGGCGACGATGGACTCGGTGGAAAGCTCGGAATGGGGGATCTCGGCAAACACTGATTGGTCGCGGAAGACCAAGACGCGGTCTGCGAGGTCAACGAGTTCGTCGACCTCGCTGGAGAGGACCACGACGCTCATGCCTTCGGCACTGAGTCGGTGCAGGATTGCGTAGATCTCCCGCTTGGTCCCGATGTCGACCCCTCGTGTGGGGTCGTTAAGCAGCAGGACCTTGGGGTCCGTGGCAAGCCAGCGGGCCAGCAGCACCTTCTGTTGGTTACCGCCGGACAATGTTGAAATTGCATCCTGCGCTGCACCGAAGCGCAGGGACAAGGTCCGAGCGAACGCATCGAAACGGCGGGCAATGCTGCGGGTGTCCAGCAACCCGCCGCGGCGGTCCTTGGCCAGGGTCGGGAGCGCGAAGTTTTCGCGGATCGACATGGACTCGAACAGCGACTCGCCACGACGTTCGCGCGGCAGGTAGGCGACCCCCAGGGCATCCCCGTTGCGCTCGGTAAGCTCTGCGGCGCCCTCGGGACGGATGCGAACAACACTGCCGGGCCCGGCAGCCACGCCGGCCAGGCGTTTGATGAAGTGGTCCTGTCCGTGGCCTTCTAGCCCGGCAAGGCCCACGACTTCGCCGGCGCGCAGCTCGAAGTCGATGGGTGCCGAGGCCGACGCCAGGCGGACGGCGGATCCCCGAAGGCTGACGTCCCCGGGGTCGTGCGGTTGCCGCCGGGTCTCGTTGTGGCCGGAGTTTCCGGTCATGTCCGCGATCAACCGGTCGACGGACAGGTCCGAACGTTCGACGGTGGACACGCTCCGGCCGGACCGCAGAACGGTGACCCGGGCCGAGATCTCCGCGACCTCGTCCATCCGGTGCGAGATAAACAGGATGGCGGTTCCCCCGGCCGCGAGCCGGCGCAGCTCGACGAAGAGCCGATCACGGGACCTGACGTCCAGGGAAGCCGTTGACTCATCAAGGATGAGCACCTTGGGCTTTCGCACGAGCGCCCGCGCAATGCAGATGGACTGTCGCTCGGAGAGTGAGAATTGGCCGGCGGGAAGATCGAGGGGCACCTCGCCGGCGATACGCGAGAGGACATCCTGCGCGATCGATTGCTGCTCGGCGCGGCCCAGCCGGCGACGGAACGTCCCGTGGGACCCGAGCCAGACATTCTCGAGGACCGACTGGTTCCCCGCGGTGAGGACCTCTTGGAACACCGCCGCAATCCCCAGATCCATGGCCTCGCGGGGCGATCGGCTGTTGACGGGGACGCCGTCCAATGTGATGGAGCCGGTGTCAGGACGGTGAACCCCACCCAGGATCTTTACCAGCGTGCTCTTCCCTGAGCCGTTTTCGCCCAAGAGCGTGTGGATCTCGCCCGGCCGGAGATGGAGGTCACCGTCGATAACAGCGCGCGTGGCACCGAACCGCTTGCTCACCCCGGCGAGCATCAGGCCGGATGGTTGGTTGTTCACGGCGAATCTCCTTTGAATGGCCGATAAATGTGTCGCAGGTCATATTCGAAACTAGACGAATCGTACCGCATACGCCTACCCTGATGCCATACGATACGAATCGTTTTATACGGCAGGAGATAATCCATGAAGAAGACGACCTTTTTCCCCAGCTTCCCGACGGTCGGCGCCGCGATCCTGGGGGCCGGCGCCCTCGTCCTGACGGGCTGTTCGGCATCGGCGCCGGCGGCCCCGGGCTCCTCCGGAGGGGCAACCCCCGCCAAGGTGTCGCCCGCGGCAGCCGGGACCTGCGGGTCGCTGCCAACGGATGCAGCGAACGATCCGAACGTCCTGCTGTCCGGTTTACCCAAGGAGATCGCCGCGGGCTACAACCTCTACCCGTACGAGATCCGGAAGTCGGCATGGGCCGACTACAAGTCGAAGAAGACTGACGGTTTCACGGCCGCGATCGTGGGCATGCCACCTGCCAGTCCCTTCATTGCCTCCATGTCGGCGGCCATCCGCACGAGCCTGAAGGCCAATGGAGTCAAGATTGTCGGCGACTTCGCCCCGGATGACCCGTCGAACGTGCCCCTGCAGATCCAGCAGTTCAACGAAGCGCTCTCGCTCAAGCCGGACGTGATCATCTACACCGCCATCGCACCGGAGCCTTCCGTGAAGCTGGCCAAGGCCGCCCATGACGCCGGCATCCCGCTGGTCGCCGCCCAGGTGCCTATCGATTCCGAATACGCCGTGAGCGTCACGAGGAATACCCCCCTCGCGATCGCCCAGGTCACCGCCGGCACGGTGGCGGCAATCGGGGGCAAGGGCAACGTCCTGCGCGTCGACGGCATCCCGGGCATCCCGGTCTCGACCTTCGCGGGCATGGGCATCGACGCCATCCTGAAAAACTGCCCGGAGGTCAAGGTCGCCGGGTCGGTCACGGGCTTCTTCCAGCCGGCCACGGCCCAGGCGGAGGTCCAGAAGTTCCTTGCGACCCACCCTGCCGGGGTTGACGCCGTCTTGCAGGCCGGAACGATGGGCGTAGGCATCCGCAACGCCTTTGTGGAATCGGGCCTGGAGGTGCCGCCGATCGCGGACGACGGGTCCAGCCACGGATTCTCCTCCTGGGCGCTGGCAAACTCCGACTACCCCTACTTCGGCACCACGACCCCGTCTGTGCGCACCGGTGAGGCGGTGGTCGATGTGGCCCTGCGCATCCTGAAGGGCGAGGGCCCGAAGATCAACCAGATCGTTGAGCCCTCGGTGATCGTCTCCCGGGAGAACCTCGCCAAGGTCGCGGACCCCTCGTGGGACCGCAATGACCTGACCGACCTGGCCGGCGCCCCTGAGGACTACCTTCCCACCGACCGGCTCAATGCATTCTTCTCAAACCCCGGCGCATAGGGATGGCGCGTGCCATGAGCAGGAGAGATGAATCCGCCACACGGCCTGCCGATGGCCGGGTTCCGGGACGAACGCCGGGCCGGTGAGCGATTCCATGCGTTCTTCGGAAAATCCCGGAGCCTGACGCCGACGCGGGAGCACACTCATCACCGGTCTTGAACCGGAACGGGGGGCCTCTTCCACCGGGTGGATGTCGAATCGACATCCACCCGGGAAGGGGCCCTCGCCTGCTGCTGGGCTGCACGGTGAACGCGGCGGCCGGCACGGAAGCCAGGATTCAGCAATCCTGCCAGAGGCTTGGGCTGCCAGTCCGGCAAGCCGCCGTCGTTTTGCCGGCCGCGGGTCAGGTGCTGCATCTTCTCCGGCACCGTCTTTCACACGCAAAGAAGCCCCTTGGACCACCGAACCAGCCAGCCGGTTCAGTGGTCCAAGGGGCTTTGCAGTGCCGGCACGCGGCCGGGCATGGCTTAGGCGCTGACGCGTCCGCGCAAAAATTCGGAGTCCGGGGAATCGGTGACGGGCAGTCCCGAGGCTTCCAGGCTTGCGCGCAGCTGCTTCATGAAACGGTCGGGAAGTCTGACTGCCGGCGGGCGCAGGGCGCCGCCGTTGAAGCCGGAGAGCCACTCCTGGTACTTCCACTGGGTGCGGTTAATGGAGCTGGTGCCCGGGGTGGAAGTGGACGATACAGCCATATTGGCGGCCCGGGCCGGCTGGACCTCCCAGTAGCGCTTCATGGCTTCTTCCCACTTGCCGTTGCGCGCCAGTTCGAAGGCCTTGGGGTAGTAGTCTCCCATCCAGTTCGTGTTCGCGGTGCCGGAGAACTGGACGTCCAAGACCGACATGAGGGGGATTATTTCGGCCTCGATGGGGCAGGAAATCACTACTTCATCGCGGAAGTGGTGGTACATCTCCATGACGCCGGGGATGCCCGGGTAGCCCTGTTCGGCTTTGATGGCGACGATGCTCGGCATCGCGTCGAGGACGCGGCGCACGAAGTCCACGCTCATGCCTGCGGGGTGGATGCGCTCGAAGCCCCAGGCGGGGAGCGGGAACAGCATGGTGGCCAGATCGGTTTCATCGGTGAAACGCTTGGTGTAGTCGAACACCTCGTCGTACGAGGTCGGCCAGAACGATGAAGGGTAGGCCAGCAGCGCGCGGTCCGCGCCGGCCTTGGAAGCCAGGTTTGCTGCATGGATGTTTTCTTCCAGGGTGCCGAAGATTGCGTGGAAGAAGAGTGCGAAGTCCGGTCCTGCCGCCTCGCGGGCGATGGCTGTGATCCGGGCGTTCTCCTCCGGGGTGATATTCGCTTCGGCGATCAGCAGGGAACCCTTGTAGCCACGTTCCTTGAGCAAGAGGATGTCGTGGCGGATCGCGTCTTCGTTGATGGCAGAAAAGTCCGGGGTGAAGGACGGGTGCGTCACCGCGACGGTGCCGACGAAGTTCTCCCGGGCCCAGGAGCGGGCTTCGGATTTGGTGTATTCCACCATGTTGTTCTCCTTTATTGTCAGTGGGGTCTATTTGCGGCTGGTGACGATGCCCACGGGAAGGACGGTGCCAATGCCCTCGGCGCGGGCGCGGTTGACGAGCATCTCGGCAACAACGATGTCCTGCAGGCCGGAACCGGTCGACTTGTAGATACGGATCCCGTGCGCCGCGTCGATGGCGGTTTCGCCGGTCAGGGCGGCATTGAGTGTGACAATGAGCGAATCCACATCGACGCCGTGTGCCCGGGCCGCAATCATGTCCCCGCTTCCGTGCACGACCTCGTCACGGCTATCCACCACGACCACCGCGGCCCGGGCGATCAGCTCCGCAGGCAGCTCGCGTTGGGCAGGGGTCGTGGAACCGATCGAGACCACCGCGGCGTTCGGGCCGACCCATTCGGCCAGCAGCGTCGGGGACTCGTCGCGGGAGCGTGCAGCGCACAGGATGAGATCCGCGCCTTCCGCGGCCTCGCGGGCCGAGCCGACAGCACGTGCGGGCGCGCCGAACGCGCCGTCGAACTCGGCCGCAAAGGCCTCGCGGTTGGCAGGGGTCGGACTGAACACACGGATGTCGGCGAACTCAAGCAGGTGGGAAAAGGCCGTCAGGTGAGAACGCGCCTCAAAGCCGGAGCCGATCACACCGACGATCAGCGGCCGCTGCGGCACGATCGTGGAGGTGCCCACGGCGGTGGTCGCGGCGGTGCGCAGGCCGGTGACGCGATTTCCGTCCACGAGAGCCACCAGATCCGCGGTGTCCTTGTCGAAGAGTGAAATCAGATAGCTGACGCGCAGGCCGTCCGCGAAGGACCCGGCGATTGACTTTGCCCCGAACAGACTGCCGCTGGGCGGCACCGAGGGCATGATCCGCAACCATTCGCGAGATGTCTGGGCGAAAATCCTTCCCGGTGTGCCGCCCTCGTCGTCGGGGGCCTTGTACGCGGTGCGGATGGCCTCGATCGCCCCCGGCCAGTCCGCAAGGCTGGCCACATCAGCGTCGGTGAGAAAGAGCGGAAGATTGTTCGGCAACTCGCCATTGGTGCTCACGTGGGCACTCCTTGGATGTCGGGCAGCCGTTCCACGGGCTGCGGGCGTGGGTGGATACATCATGGAAACTAAAATAGTATCCGATACGAATCGTATCCTATATAGTTGTGATCGAGAACACGTCTCCAGGAAAAGGACCCCACCCATGGCAATCGCAACCGTCAATCCGACCACCGGTTCGACCGAAATGATCATCGAGCCGCACTCGGCCGAGGAAGTCCAAGCCCGCATCGCGGAGGCCGCCGAAGCGGCGCGGCTGCTGCGCGGCACAACCTTTGCCCAGCGAGCGCAGTGGATGCTCGCCGCGGCGGACATCTTGGAGGGTCAGGCGGAGGGCCTGGGCGAATTGATCACCGTCGAGATGGGCAAGCCGATTGCGCAATCGATTGCCGAGGTGCACAAGTGCGTCAAGGCCATGCGTTTCTACGCCGAGCATGCCGAGGAATTCCTGGCCGACGCCCCGCTGGCGGACCCGTCGTCGGTCGGCGCGAGCCGCGCCTGGACCCGCTACGAGCCGTTGGGGACGATCCTGGCGGTCATGCCCTGGAACTACCCGCTCTGGCAGGTCATCCGCTTTGCGGCCCCGGCGCTTATGGCGGGCAACTCCGGCCTGCTCAAGCATGCCTCGAACGTACCCCAGGCCGCACTCTTCCTCGACACACTCTTTGAGCGGGCAGGGTTCCCGCGCGGCTCCTTCCGCACCCTGCTGATCGGCGGCTCCAAGGTTGCCGGCGTCCTGGCCGATGCGAGGGTCAAGGCGGTGACCCTGACGGGTTCCGAGCCGGCGGGGCGCTCGGTCGCCTCCATTGCCGGGGACCACGTGAAGAAGGCCGTGCTGGAACTGGGCGGGTCGGACCCTTTCATTGTCATGCCCTCGGCGGACGTCTCGGCCGCGGCGGCGACCGCCGTGCGTGCACGGATCAGCAACAACGGCCAGTCGTGCATCGCCGGCAAGCGCTTCATCGTGCACACCGAGGTCTATGACACGTTCGCCGCCGAATTCGTGAAGCTGATGTCGGAGCTTGCCGTCGGGGACCCGCTGGATCCCGCGACCCAGGTAGGGCCCTTGGCCACCCGCGCCGGACGCGACGAACTGGCCGGGCTCGTTGAGGACGCCCGCGCCCTGGGTGCCCAGGTGCTGACCGGCGGGGTCGTTCCCAAGGGCCCCGGCTTCTTCTATGCCCCCACGGTGCTCGCCGGACTCAGCGAAGAGATGCGGATCATCCAAGAGGAGACCTTTGGGCCCGTCGCTTCGCTCTACCGCGCCCAGGACCGCGAGGACGCCCTGCGGATCGCCAATCAGACCACCTTCGGGCTTTCCAGCGCGGTGTGGACCGCCGACGCCCACGAGGAGGAATGGTTCACGGCCAACCTCGACGCGGGCGCGGTGTTCATCAACGGCATGACCGTCTCGTACCAGGAGCTGCCGTTCGGCGGGATCAAGCGCTCCGGGTTCGGGCGTGAGCTCGCCGCTGACGGCATCCGGGAGTTCTGCAACCTCAAGACTGTTTGGAAGGCCTGAGCGGCAGGGCTCGACGCACGCCGGGAGCCGTTAGCTCTTGTGTGGGCGAGTGATGGGTGTTACCTTTTTTACGAAACGATACGTACTGAACACAAAGGAGTGAGATGGCAAACATCGTCAATGTTGACGTGGTGGTGGTCGGGGGAGGACCCGTGGGGGTCACTGCCCTGGCGTTGCTGGGCCGCGCCGGCCTGAGCGCCGTAGGCGTCGAACGTGAGGTCCAGGCATGGCCCACCGCGCGTGCCGTGCACTTCGATGGCGAGACCTTCCGCACGCTCCAGTCGCTGGGCGTGGCCGAACGCTTTGCCGAGGCCACGTTGCCGATGGCCTCGTTCCACATCGAGAACGAGGAGCGCGAAGTCCTGGTGTCGGTGCCGACCGGTCAGCTCGGCACCCAGGGTTGGCACGATGACCTCACCTTCCACCAGCCGGACATCGAAGTCCTGCTTCAGGAGGTCGTCCATGAGCTTCCCGGTGTCGAGCTCCGCCGCGGCATGACCGTGGTCTCGGTGCGCAATGTCGGGCAGGGCGTCGAGGTCGCCGTGCGTGACGCGGACGGCGACGATTTCCTCATCCGCGCCCGCTGGGCCATCGCGGCGGACGGGGCGCGCTCGCAGAGCCGCCAGGCACTGGGCATCGAGTGCGAGCAGCTGGGCGAGGATGCGCAGTGGCTGGTCGCGGACGGGATCCTTGAAGAAGGTCCAGGCCTGTCTTCCGACATGATCTTCCTGGGCCACCACACGCGGCCCGCCCTGTGGATCCGCCTCCCCGGCCCGCGGGTGCGGATGGAGTTCATGCTGATGCCGGGGGACGATCCCGAGGAAATTGCGACTCCCGCGGGCGTGGAACGGATCAGCCATGGCGTGCTGCCGGCAGACAAGTTCGCTGCGGACCGGCTGGCGATATATACGTTCCGGGGGCGCATCGCGCATCAGTGGCGCGCCGGGAACATCTTCCTGGCCGGGGATGCCGCGCACCAGGCCCCGCCGTTGTTTGGGCAGGGCCTGTGCGCCGGAATGCGCGATGTGGCCAACCTGGTGTGGAAGCTCGATGCCGTCAAGCGCGGTGCCGCCGACGACGGCCTGCTTGACACCTACGAGAGCGAGCGTATGCCGCACGCACGGTTCTGGGTCGAGCAGGCAACCCGCGCCGCCGGCTTCATGCAAACCACGGACGCCGACATTGCCAAGCAGCGTGATGCCTTCATCCGTGCAAACCCCGCGGCATCGGCACCGGTCGCCCCCGCGCTGGGTCCAGGCCTGCACGAAGGCAGCACCGACGAACGCGCCGGCCGGCTCGGCATGCAGCCGATCCTCGCCGACGGGGTGCGCCTGGATGACATGGTGGGAAGCCGTTTCCTGGTGGCAACAACCCGCGAGCTCTATGCCGCGGTCCCCGCCCCGCTGCGGGAACAACTCGAGGAACATACCGACGTCGTGGTCCTGTTCGATCCGGCCAAGGTCGGCCAGATCCTTGCAGCCGCCGGCGCCCAGGCTGTCGTCGTGCGCCCGGACCGCTACATCCTGGGCCTCGGCGACACACCCGAGGCCCTGGAGCGCCTCATCGGCAGCATTCCGCAGGTCGGCCACAACGTGCCGGCACGCATCTAAACCCACATCCGCGTCAAACGGACAGAACACAGGAGACCATCATGGCATTCAGCCCGATCACACACCTGAGGCACTTCGACATCGCGGTGCCCGACTATCAAAAGCAGGTTGAGTTCTACAAGAACCACTGGGGACTCACCGAAATGGAGAACGACGGCGGCGTCACCTACTTCGCCGCCGAGGGCTCCCCGGAGCAGTATTCGGTCCGCGTGCGCGAGGCCGAGGAGAAGCGCCTTGACATGGTCGCGTTCGGCGCTGCGGACAAGGCCTCCGTGGACCAGCTCGCCTCGGACCTCATTGCCAAGGGCGTGAAGCTCATTGGCGAACCCGATGACGTCAAGACCCTCGGCGGGGGATACGGCTTCCGCTTCTTCGACCTGGAGGGACGCACCATCGAGGTCTCGTCAGACGTCGAGGTGCGCAAGCACCGCAAGATCGAGGAACGCGAGGCGATCCCGGTGCGGCTCTCCCACGTGGTGCTCAACTCCCCGGAACCGGAAAAGATGCGCGCCTGGTATGAACAGCATCTGGGCTTCCGTCTCTCCGACACCCTCAACCACCCGCACATGGGCGACCTCTTCTACTTCATGCGCTGCAATGCGCAGCACCACTCCATAGCGATCTCCCGCGGCCCGCATGCCTCGCTGCAGCACGCGTCCTTCGAGCTGCGCGGCATCGACGAGTACATGCGCGGCAGCGGCAAGCTGCTGCGGTCCGGGTTCAAGAAAATCTGGGGCCCTGGCCGCCACAAGGCCGGGGACAACACCTTCACCTACTTCCACGATCCCAACGGGAACACCATGGAGTACACCACCGAGCTGGATTCGGTGGATGAGGATACATGGCATCCAAGCATCTTTGACACGCGCGACCCCGAGACCTCCGACCAATGGGGAACCGGAGGCGACATGGACGAATTTATCGCCCGCGAAATGTTCAACGACCGCGACAAGGGCCTGTTTGTCCCGCCACCGGTATAGCGGCAGCAGACAATGACTAATGGAGGATTCATGGAAGAAGCACGCGTGCGCGGATTCATGCTGGGCACCTTCGAGGACGGCGGGGAGCAATTTCCCGGTGTGGTCTTCGGGGACACTGTCGTTGACCTGCGCACAGTGGTGCCGGGAATCGCGCGGATTGGGGATCTGTTCGCCGGCTGGGACGCGCACCTGGATACGCTCGAGTCCGTCGACCCGGCAGCGGCCGGCGCGCGCCCGCTCGAGGGGCTGAAAGTGCTGCCTCCAGTGCAGCCGGTGGGCACCATCATCKCCGCGGGGGCGAACTACCGTGAGCACGTCCTGCAGATGAGCGTGGCCCACAAGCTCGGCAAAGAAGGCGCCGATGCGACGCAACTGGCCGCCGACGCCGCCGCTGAAATCGATGAGCGCGGCCGCTCGGGCGACCCCTACGTCTGGACCGGGATCCCCTCGGCGGTCTGCGGCGCCTACGACGACGTGCAGTTGCCGGATGTCGGCGGCAACGTCGACTGGGAACTGGAACTCGGCGTGGTCATCGGCCGCAGGGCGCACCGAGTCTCGGCCGACGACGCCTTCGACTACGTGGCCGGATACACGATTGTCAACGATGTCACCGCGCGCACGCTCGTCCCGCGCAACGACATCGCGATGATGGGCACCGACTGGTTCCGGGCGAAGAACCAGCCGACGTTCTTCCCCACCGGCCCCTACGTGGTGCCAAGGCGGTTCATCCCGGATCCGGCGAAGCTCCGGATCCGTTTGAGCCTCAACGGTACGCTGATGCAGGATGCTCTGGCAGATGACCTACTTTTCGACATCCCGAGCCTGATCGCCTACGCGTCCTCGATGGCCGTACTGCTGCCCGGGGATGTCCTCATCACCGGCTCGCCGGCGGGGAACGGTTCGCATTGGGGCCGTTTCCTGAGGGACGGCGACGTGATGGAGGCGGAAATCTCTGGTCTCGGTACCCAGCGTTCAACGGTCCGCGGGCCCAGCGGGCAGTTGCCTCCCTGGTATGTTGACCGCCCGGTCGCCGTCGCCGCGGCCGGCGGGGCCTCCTCATGAGCCTGCGCCAAAGCCACTTCGTGCCGCCGGTTTCCTATCTGCTGGCGGACGAGCTGGGATTCCTGCGCTCAGTGGATGTGGTGCCAAGCCGAACCACCTCGAGCGCGGAGCAGTTGCGTGCCCTGCTCGCCGCGGAACAGGACATGGTGGTCACAGCAATTGACAACCTGTTCGAATGGACCCGGGCTGGGGCCGACCTGCGCCTGGTGGCCCAAGTCGAGGCGACCACGCCGCTGGGCATCCATGCAGGCGGTGACGTGGAATCCATCGCGGACCTGGCCGGTTGCCGGTTCGCGGTGGACGCGCCCGACAACGGTTTCGCGCTGATCGCCAAACGCCTGTTGCGGGACGCCGGCGTCGAGGTCGACTACGTGCTGGTGGGTGGCGTGCGTGAACGCCTGGAGGCGCTGGTCGAGGGGCGCGTGGACGCGACCCTGCTCGGGCCCCCCTTCGACAAGCATGCTGAGCGGGCCGGGTTCCGGGCCCTTGCAGATGTCAACGCCCTGCTGCCCGGACTGCCGGGCCAGGGCTTGGTGGCCCGCGCCGATCTTCTTGGTTCCGCGGAGCTGGAAGACTACCTGCGAGCACTGGTGCGGGGGGTGGAGGCCGGAGCGTCGATGGCCGAGGCGCAGGGCATCGAGTTCCTTGAACGGCGCGGTTACCAAGCGGCGGCCGCGACGGCCTGGGGCACACGCGCCTGCACGCTCACCGTTGATCACCACGGCCTGGAGCTACTGACGGAGATTCGTCGAAGCCTGGGCATGCTTCCGCCCGACATCGGCCTGGAGGAACTCTGCGACGCGGGACCTCTCCTGAGGGCCACTAGGTCCGCCACTATCGGTAGCTGAGCTTCACCCCCACGTAGTTGCCTATTGCAACTCCACTAACGCAATACGATACTGTACGTATCGTATTATTCATTCAAAGGAGCACCATGAAACTGGGACGTATAGCAGTGCCCACGCCCGACGGCGAACAGATTCGACTCGTCGCGGCCCAGCCGGAGCAGAGCCGGGTTATTGACCTTGCCCGCGCCTATGCCTTGACCCTGCAGCGCAAGGCTGCCGAGCCCGAACGCGCCCGGGCACTCGCCCTGGCGGTTCTTCCCGGAAGCCTGGCAGCGGGAATCGGCGGAGGCGCCGTATTCCTGGACGCCGCACACGATGCGCTTGCCGCGGCCGACGACGCTTCGTACGGCATCGACGAGGTCTCATGGCGCGCGGCTGTCGACTCCCCGGTCATACGCGACGGGCTGACGTTCGAGAAGCACATCCAGAACTTCCACCGCATTGTTGCCAAGGCCCAGCCGGCACGCTCGATCTACGATCGTCCGGGCTATTTCAAGGGCACCACTGCCATGTCCTACGGACACAACCAGGAGCTGCCCTATCCCGACTTCACCGAGGCCCTGGACTGGGAACTTGAGGTCGGGTACGTGGTAGGCAAGTCCGGCAGCGACCTGACCCCGGACACGGCGCTGGACCACCTCTTTGGCATCACCATCTTCAACGACTTCAGCGCACGCGATATCCAGGGCGCCGAAATGGCCATCGGCATGGGCCCGCAAAAGTGCAAGGACTTCGGCTACGGCATCGGCCCCTGGGTCACCACGATGGATGAAATCACGTCGATCGAGGGGTTGCGCGGCCAAGTCCGTGTCAACGGGGAAGTCCTCTCCGACACCAAGGTCGAGGACTTCGTCTACACCCCCGCAGAACTGCTGGCCTACGTCTCCATCTCCGACCGCCTGCAGCCCGGGGACATCATCGGTTCCGGCACAATGGGCTTCGGCGCCGGCGTCGAAATCGGGAAGTTTCTGAACCCCGGCGACGTCATCGAGTTGGAATTGGAAGGCGTGGGCACTTTGCGCACGCCGATTTCGACCGAACGCCACAAGGCCCCCTGGTGGCCCGAGCCCCGCACCTACCCGCACGAAGAATGGGTGGCGTGATGACCCGGCCCCCAGTTCGCCGCATCGTCACCGGACACGACGACCAGGGACGCGCCATCATCCTCTCGGACGGGGCCGCACCCAACCACTGGTCCTCGGACATGATCCCTGGATTCGGTGCCACCGTGCCCTGGCTGACCCAAGCTGGGATAATCGACCACGTTAGTGACTCGGATCCGGCAAGCGCCGATGCGGAAATCCCCAGCTTCCCGGCCCCGGGCCAGACGATCATGCGCATCGCCGACTTTCCGCCGGACTCCGCGTATCCGGACGAGGCGGGTTCGGTGATCTTCAGCGAGCTCGACGGACACGACGAAGCCGAAGCGGGAGCCGAGCACAGCGGCTCCAGGCACTTCTGGTTCCACCGCACCGACTCCCTGGACTACGCCGTCGTCCTTGAAGGTGAAATCACCCTGCTGGTCGATGAAGGTGAGGCGACCATGCGCGCCGGCGACGTGGCAGTGCAACGTGCCACCAGCCACGCGTGGTCCAACCGCACGGAGACAACGGCCCGCGTCCTTTTCGTGCTGATCGGGACCGAGCCCCTCACAGCGGCCCAGATTGCCGAGCGGCGCAAGGAAGCCTCGCAGACGCTGGAGAGGGCATGATCACCGACGCCCAGGCTGCAGACGGGGAGGTGATCTGGGAACCTGACCTCGAACACAGCGCCGAGACCGGCGTCGCCCGTTTCGCCGCCTTCCTGGGCGGCCAGGGCATCGAGATCGGTGCTGGCTATGAGGAGCTGTGGCATTGGTCGGTTGATGAGCCCGAACAGTTCTGGGAACTCTTTGCCCGGTTTGCGGGAGTCGAGTTCGGCGGGGCGGCAGGGCCGGTCTGCACCACTGACCCCATGCCGCACACGCGGTGGTTTCCGGGACGCACCCTTAATTTCGCCCGGCACGTGCTGCAGGGCCACGAGGGGACCGCACTTATCGGCATCGCCGAGGACGGGACACGCGAGGAGGTCACCTGGGATGCGCTGAGGCGCGAGGTGGCCTCCCTCGCCGCGCACCTTCGTGCCCGCGGTGTGAGCCACGGGGACCGGGTCGTCGGAATCCTTCCGAATGTCGCTGAGGCCGTCGTCGGGCTGCTCGCCGCTGCCTCGATCGGCGCGATCTGGTCCGTCTGCGCCCCGGAGTTCGGCCCCGGCGCGATCGTTTCAAGGTTCGCCCAGCTCGGTCCAAAGGTCGTCATCGCCGCGCCCGGCTACCGGCTCGGCGGGAAGGACCGGGACCGACAGGCGGAGCTGGGGGAGATCTTCGCCCAACTCCCCACCCTCGAGCACATCATCTGGGTGGGGCGGCACACGTCCRTCCCGAGTATCCCAACCCGGGTTCCCGCCGTGGACTGGGCACAGGCCGTGGCCGAACCGGCGGAGCTCGCCTTCGAAGACGTCGAGTTCAGCCACCCCCTGTGGGTCCTGTTCTCCTCCGGGACAACAGGCATTCCCAAGGGCATCGTGCATGGCCACGGCGGGGCGCTGCTTGAGGAAATGAAAATGCTCCTCATCCACTCCGACCTGCGGCCCGGGGACCGCTACCTCAATGTGGCCTCGACGAGCTGGGTGCTGTGGAACGCACTCGTCTCCGCACTGGGCGTGGGGGCGACGGCGGTGCTCGTCGACGGAAACCCCACCTTCCCGTCGATCGACCGGGTGTGGCAAATTGCCGCGGCCGAGCAGGTCGCGGTCCTCGGTGTGGGTGCGGGATTTGTCCATTCCTGCTCGAAGGCCTCCCTGGTGCCGATGCGCGACCACGACCTGGGTGCCCTGAAATCCCTTCAGGTCACCGGATCGCCGCTCTCGGCCGACGGCTACCGCTGGGTCTACGGCAATGTGGGTGACATCTGGTTGAGTTCGATGAGCGGTGGAACCGACATCGCCTCTATCTTCGTAGGAGGATCCCCGACACTGCCGGTCCGTGTCGGCTACATCCAGGCTCCGGCCCTCGGAGTGCGCGTGGAGTCGTGGGATGAAGCCGGCAATCCCACGACGGGCAAGGGTGAACTGGTGGTAACCAAGTCAATGCCCTCGATGCCGCTGAGCTTCTGGGGGGATGACGGCAGCCGTTACCACGAGAGCTACTTCGGCATGTATCCGGGGGTGTGGCGGCACGGGGACTACATCGAGTTCACGCACTGGGGCATCCTCATCCACGGCCGTTCCGACTCGACCCTCAACCGCAACGGGCTCCGGCTCGGTTCGGCAGATATCTACGCGGTGGTTGAATCGCTGCCGGAAGTCGCCGAGGCACTGGTTGTCGGCGCGGAGCTGGGCACTGACTACTACATGCCGCTGTTCGTCCACCTGGCCGGAGGCACCAAGCCGGGCGTGGCCCAAGAGGCGATCACCAGATCCATCCGTGAGAACCTGTCGGTCCGATACCTGCCAGACGAGATTGTCTTCATGCCTGGAATTCCGCATACCCGCACCGGAAAGAAGCTGGAGGTTCCGGTCAAGCGGCTTCTGCAAGGGGCGCGCCTGGAAACGGTCGCGGATCTAGGGTCGGTGGATGATCCCGTGCTGTTGGAAGAATATGCCCGGTTTGCCCTTGAACGGCAGACGACCTCACCCTAAGTGGCACCGCTACCGGCTTCCGACAGGTTCAGGCCGCCGTAATGGGCGATGGGCGCCGGGAAGTATCGAGGATAGAACATCAGACGACTCCACGGATCGCTGAATACGGCTCACCCCTCAAAGGAGAGACATTGGGAACCACGCCACTAGCAACACCTGCCAGTCAAGAAACGGCCGACGCCATCGGGCACAGCATCTCTCTGATCCGGGGCGAGGTTGGAGAGACGGCAGACCGCATCAATGAACAGGAACTTGCTCTCCTGGCCGCCCATCTCACCACCGTTAACCGGGTGTTTGTCGCCGGGGCAGGCCGCAGCGGCCTGGTTCTCAGGATGGCCGCCATGCGGCTGATGCATCTTGGCCTCACGGTCCACATCGCAGGGGACACCACCACTCCTGCGATCCGCGCAGAGGATCTGCTGGTGGTGGCCTCTGGATCCGGAACGACCTCAAGCGTGGTGAAGGCGGCAGAAACTGCGGCAAAGGCCGGTGCAAAGGTGGCCGCGTTCACTGCCAACATAGATTCCCCACTAGCTGCAGTAACCGACATGCTCGTGGTTATCCGGCCCTTCGCAGATGAGCGTGGTTAGGCGGTCTGAGACTGACGCCGCGGGGTAGGGCGTTTCCGGCGCGGCGTGGTGCAGGGGGAAAGAGGTCAGGGCCTCTTTGAATTGGTAGCGACCAAGCAAACCAATACCAAAAGAGACCCTGACATGAATAACTCTATGTCTTGTTCCGATGGCCGCTGGTGCACTCGCGCGGACGCGCTGCTCGGTGTCGAGGGC